>JAJFLP010000075.1 GCA_021772635.1 Verrucomicrobiota bacterium
AACTAAGCTGTCTGGAAACGGCATTCTTTTCAATATAGTATATTAAAATAAATGAAATTTAGTTGGCACAACAAATTGCTCCTGAAGTCAACTACCACGCTCAAAATCCATGAAAATCAGCCCCAAACTGTCGAAGATGAGTTTGACATATCGTAAGAGATTTCATAGAAGCCCACCAGTGGGTTTCCTTTTTAACCCACATTTTACAATACGAAACGGGCTCACAATATCGAAAATTTCTGCCAAGTTTCAAGGGAGACCACGCGTAAGCCCCGCATGAACGGGGGGCTTTTCCGTAGAAAACGGGATCCCGGGCTCGAGGCAGAAGAGTGGCGGGGATGTGTAGGATGGGAAAACTGCGACAGGCTGCCAGCCCTAAGATAAGCGAACATTTCGTTGGATTTTCTTCGTAATCGTACTCGTAATCATAATCCCTTCCCAAACTTCACCTCGAAGAACCAAAAAGATTACGAGTACGAGTACGAGTAAGATTACGAAATCGGAATGTTCGCTTATTTTCAGGCTAGCGTTGACTGGTGTATCGCTCGCAATAGGTGCGGAGGTTTTCGGAGATTTTGAATAACTCTGGAGTGTAGCGCAACACGCCGCTGAATAACTGACTCAAACCATCAACTGTGTATTCGTGGGCGATCTCATTTCGGAATTCCCTGATCTCTCTAAAACTATCAGCTGACTCGATTACCCCACGTTTCTCAGCGCGATTCAATACATCGATCAGGGTTCCTCCCTCTTCCAGTTCCAGCCGATCAAGGCTCCGAAAGGCCTTCCGCAAAAGCATATCGCTAACCCGAGCGAACCTGCTTGTCAAGGTTTCGAATGCATCGAACTCTTCGTCGGTTAGATTCTCTAGATCCGTTATCACGGAACATTGTCCATAGGATCGATGCAACCATTTTTCACCTTCATCCAGTTTTGATAAAGAGTCGACTAATAAGGTAATGAATTCGCTCTGTGTCATAATTTTATACCCTCCGACTCCGCAATTGATACTAACGCATTATTCTTATCACTAGGCAGGATGATGTCAATTTTTTGCGGCCCCAGTCGATCCATTAGCTTTAATTTGATAGATCTGCGTTCGTTTAGCCCAATTAACTTGGACTTAACGAGTAAATCGATATCGCCACCACGTTTATTGTCATCAACCCGGGAGCCGAAAAGAAAAACTTCTGCATCAGGATCAAAGCTGGAGATAGCTTCCGTAATAACGCCTTTTTGTTCCTGCGATAATCTCATGTTATTTGCCGGACAAGAATTAGTGTGAATAATAGAGTAGGTAGGCTAGGGCGCTAATACAATTAATCCGGGAACATACTGAAAATGCTCGTCATAAGACACGAGGCGGGCTCCTAACTCCAGAGTTGCCGCAGCAATCCAAATGTCATTTGTCGGGATTGGTGTGCCATTTGTCTTTAGCGAACGTACAAGGATTCCATATCTCTCTGCGGTATCACGATCGACATCTACGATCCGAACACCTGTAAGTTTCAGAAATTCATTGAACTCAGCAACGTTTTTATCGAATTTAGAGCCGAGTTGGAAACCTGCATAGAGTTCGCCAACCGCGACGGCCGGTAGAAACACTAAATCTGCCGTTTCAACCAGATTCGTAAGTTCACCTGGTTTACGAAATAATTTCGTATAACCGTTTGTATCAAGTACTAACCTCATTAGCGCCAAATTTCCTCATCGATTACTTCGAATATTGCCATATTTCGTTCGAATTCCTTCTCATCGCTCCGGCTCCAGCGTCCTGCTAAAGAACTGAGATCTCGTTTAATACTTCCGGTTTCCTCAAGACCAAGCCCTTTCTCAAGTACTTTTATAACAGTCTTATTAAGACTTTGCTGATTCTCGCCAGCCAATTTCCGCAGTCCATTCTCCACCGGAGCGGGGATCTTTCTTAATGTTAGTTGATTCATTTTATGCCTCCAATTTGACATTACTTATTGCATTCAATGTAATCTTAATTGCATCAATGTCAATTATACCGAACGTCTTCAGGTTTTAAACCCGGCGTTCTGCTGGCTAGCCTGATCTATGCATAAAGTTTCTACTGCGAGCATGTATCAGGCCTAATATAAATGAGTTACAAAGAACGGACGACCTTGAAATATTTCAATATTTCTTCAGCCGTACAACCTTCGTAACTCATTGATCTCAGGCCAGCTACAAGCGCTCGTAACGAAATTGATGCATAGACCAGGCTAGCAGAATGCCGGTAAAAAATATTGTTTCCACCGCGGCGGATTTCGCTAGGCTCAACACAGATCTTAGGTGATCAGTAAAAGTTGTCTCTCTCCGCACCAGCGGAGTCTCGGTCATCCGGACCGCATTCTCGGAGTCCGCTTATGCGGAGAGTCCGTCCATACGGACCAAAAATTGTACTGCTTGCAGTATAAATTAGCAAGGGAATGTGATATGGCGGATGGGGAGCGGGGAAGGCGTGACAGGATGGAAAATAGGACAATCGTATAAACAAGAAGCAGGTACAAATTAAATGCAGTCTAGGGACTAGGGGATGGTGCGCTTAAAGTGCCCGCGTTGAGTTTGTCCTCAAGAAAAGTAATATCATCAGCGTCTTTGTCCCGAGCCACCGTTCGTTTACACGCCAATAAATCCTCGCCACAGTCACAGAAAACCTGAAGTTCATTCTCGTCCCTATGCGTGACGCGACGCTTCTCCGCTTCGTCGAACTCCGGTAGTCCGATCGGCGCCAAATGAAATTGCAGCACTCCCCAGTTCGTCTGATATGTCTGTACGAAATTCTGACCTTTCGGACCTAATCTTATAACGGGGATATCGATAACATCTTCGAGGACGCGATTGATTAAGGTAAGATTTTCGAGATCATTTCTGGGGATATAGAAGTCCCAATCCATCGTGAATCTCGGAAACCCTTCCAAACGTACTGCTTGTCCGCCTATCACGAGGTATCGGACGTTATGCTGGTTAAAAAGGTCAATTACCGGCTCCACTTAGCACCACCGGATCGAATTAATTTTTTAATAATCTGAGATTTCCACGCGTTCATCTCTGCATACGAATTGAACTTCTGCGGGCTGAATTTTGGGATATTCGTTATTTTGGGTAATGCGTAGACTTTTCCCTCCGAAGCCCAAATCTTTAATTTTGCCTGATAATCGTCGGATATCTTCATATTCAACTTCCTAACCCAATTGATTTGCTGTCGAAGGAACGGATTGCCTCTTCTAAAGTTAGCCGAATTTAATTTGATCACAATCGCTTGTCCGAAAACAAAAATGAACGGATACACTGCAAGCAGTACAGTTTTTTGCCAGCTTTGAATTCGTTACTAAGGTTTATGTTGAGCCTAGCGAAATCCGCCGCGGTGGAAAAGATATTTCGGAAGCCCGATGGAAACAAAGGAGAAACATTGGGGTCGTACTCGTTTATTATATATAACTACTTATAAATAAACATTTAATATTGAGTTTAAGACCGGAGATAACGTGTGGCTTGTCAAAGATTAGCCGTGGCAAATACGGAGCGGGAGAATTGGAAAGACTAAAAGCAGATTTTCACCATGAAGGACATGAAGGTCACGAAGAGAAAGACGAAACGATAAAAATTAACCGCGGAGGGCGCTAAGTACGCAGAGGGATAAAACTAGAAATGTACGTTTTTCACCATGAAGGACATGAAGGGAAAGAATCGGAAATACGGGAGGTGATTTTCTTATTTACTATTCCCTGCCTTCTCATCTTCGTGCGGAGCAGGGGACAGTCGTCGGGGAGCGGGGATGGTAGTAAGGAGATAATATAAACGGAAAGAAAATTGGCTCCGGTCCCGACCTCCGCAGGGAGTCGGGAGATTCGAATTCGCCGCGGCGAATTAACAGCCGCCTTTTAGGAGGATTAAAAATGGCTCCGGCAGTTGGATTCGAACCAACGACCAAGTGGTTAACAGCCACCTACTCTACCGCTGAGCTATGCCGGAACCTGAAATTCAGAATAAGATCGATTATTTTAATGGGCGCCGATGATAATGCAAACTCATCGCCCTATAAATTCTTCTAATTTTCACGTGCAGACTTCAAGCAACTTAAGATTAATCCGTAGAAGCTGTTGCCGCTGCTATTTTGATAACACCACCCTAAGTGAGTAGCGCATCCGGCGCAGCACACAATCGTCCAGGAATACGCTGGAAACCATGTCCATTCTTCGGTTGCTTCGCCAAAGCCTTGAACACCGGTTGCGTTACTAAAACAACCTATCTCATAATCGACACCTTCCGGATTGCTAAAGCTGTGCACGTGCTTGCCTGTTATAGCGGTTCGCTGCCTCTCGGAGGTAATGGCTTGACTGCAACTCACGCAGAGTAATTCGTTATCCTCCAATTCAACGTGATCTAAATCTTGTTCGCGAACCAGTACCCTGCGGCTTTTCCCATTGGCAGAGTCAAGAAAGACAGCAAGCCGTTGGATACTTAAAAGATGGGAGACTCGGAGACAATTGGCACACCTGGTTAACGGATGTCCCAGATCAGTTGAAAATGTGACTGTCATGACGGGTATATCAGAAAAAGGTGTGCATTTGTTGCGGTATCACTACCGAAAGTATTGGAGTCACTGAGCAAGGCAGTAGCAGCCGTATTGGCGTAAGGGAGTCGTGGAGTGGTGGGTTAAGGATGCGCACGTCAGCCGTCTTCGTATACGGTATTACTTTCTTTGAGAACTAAACTGTCAACCCAATCGCCAGAATTACGCTTTACTTCAAGCCGTTCTACCAACTTCAATAGGCCGTTTTCTATTTTATACTCCAGTTCTTCACGACCGCGTAAATCGCTTCAATTTAGATCAACGCATAAACACTCTCTTCCCCAGTTTTCACATCTATCAGCTTAATATTATCCAGTGATTCCTGTAACAACCCCGGAACATCCAGCAGTGCTTCCTCGTCGATAATTCGTTTAAGTTTAGCACCGGTCGACGGGGACTTCGGAGCAAAGACGGTGCAGCTATCAGGACAGTTCTCCTCCGACACATATAATGTGTTTATACTTTTTGCTATCCGAATGGTCTCGAGTTTGTCCATACCGACCAGGGGGCGTAATATCAGCATATCGGTTGCCTTCCCGATGGTATCCATGTTTCTAATGGTCTGACTCGCGACCTGACCGACGGCATCGCCGCTCACCAAGGCCTGCGCCCCCAGCGAATGCGCGACAGCCTCTGCGATTCGGATCATCATTCTACGGTAAAGGATTGTCCGGAACTTCTCCGTACAATTGTCGCGAACTGCTTTTTGGACCGGGACCAAATTGCAGGCTAAGAACTTCCCAGGCCGCTGATATTGATTTAGTATCTGAATGATCCGCCCGACTTTTGAAATCGACTCGGCATTGGTATACGGATAACTGTGGAAGGTGAGAAAATTCAGCGGGCACCCCCGCTTCATAGTCAGATAACAGGCAACCGGGGAGTCAATGCCGCCGGAAAGCAACGCCAGAGCCGGGCCGTTACAGCCGCTTGGAAGCCCACCGGGGCCCGGGGTGTGGTCATAAAATATAAAACTCCAGTCGTCTCGCACTTCGACGCCTACAGTTAAGTCAGCATGATTCAAATCGACGGTCATATTTTGGTATTTTGCAAGGAGCTGTTCCGCGAAATGGATCTCTAGTGCATTGGAAGTAAGCGGGAAGTTCTTATCGCTACGGCGTGCGCGCATGCGATAGCGAATGGTGTCGCCGTCGCGGCAGGCGCTATTAAAACGCTCGTACACATCCGGGAAGGTCGCCAGCACGCATTTCTCTATCTCCGGCAGGGTGGAATCAACGATGATCCCCGGCGAAAACGACGCGAGTCCAAAAACTTTCGGAAGCCTCGCCTGGATGATCGATAATTCATCCTGGGTTAAGACCTTAAAATTCGAAATATGTAGTACAACGCGCCCCCGTTCCTGAATTATTTTTATCGAACCGAGTTCCTTTAGTGCATGTCTTATCCCTTCTATAAACAAGGCTTCGAAATATCGGCGATTACCGCCTTTCAACGCGATTTCGTTGTACCGGCACATTACTGAGTTAAACATGGTTTTATGTCCGAGTTAAGTGATTTATGTTGCGTGTTGCGTGTTGCGTGATTCGTATTACGTGTTGCGTGATTCGTATTGCGTGGTACGTGTTGCGTTTGGAATATTACGTATTTACTGATGAGCACAGCACTGTGGTAAGATGGATATGATCAGAGAATTTCTATTTTCCCTACATTCAATATTTTCCTCGCAACACGTAACACGCATCACGTAACACGGAATACGCATCACGCAACACGTTTCAATCCTTATGTATCATTGGGACGAACCTAACAGGTAAGGTACTGGTCTCGATGATCTTACCATTAGTTTTGTGCAATAAGAGTAGTCGCTGGTCAGCAGTCCCTACCGGGACGACGATCCGCCCTCCATCAGCTAATTGATCGATCAACTGCCGCGGTACTGACTCGGGTGCGCATGTGACAATGATCCCCTGATACGGACCCTCTTCAGACCAGCCGGCATACCCGTCACCGGTCTTTATGTACACGTTGCTATAGTTAAGCTTTTCTAACACGTTGGCGGCATGATCAGCGAGTTGAGGGACAACTTCCACCGAGTACACATCGCGGCAAATGCACGCGAGAATTGCGGTTTGATAACCTGATCCCGTCCCAATCTCAAGTACCGTGTCGCTGGGTTCCAGTTTTAAGAGCTCAGTCATATATGCAACAATAAACGGCTGCGAAATCGTCTGTCCAAACCCTATTTGAGTCGGGTGATCGCCGTAAACGGCAGCGTCCGATTCGGTTCCTCTTGGCATAAAAAAATGCCGGGGAACCGTTTCCATTGCCGCTAGAATAGCGGTGTTCTTGACACCGTATTCCCGCACCTGACGCACCATCCTGAGGCGCCTCTCGGTAAAATCAGCCATTTTTGTCATTGCTCCGATAATAAATAAGCCTCCTCTGAAACTTCGTGGATTTTCGATTGATGATTTTAGATTCCAGATTTTGTTCTGTCGGAAATTGACCAAAAAACTATGGATGAACCCGTTTCGTATTGTAAAATGTGGGTTAAAAAGGAAACCCACTGGTGGACTCCCTTGAACGACGGCGATCATGTTATCATAAGAAGATATAAGATGCAATTATACTAACTCCAGTCAGGTTTTCGACAAGTTCTCTAAAATCTTTGCCTACGGTCACAAGAGATCGTCGAAAATTCGACTGCTTGCAGTCTAGTTAACACTTCAACCGAAAGTATATTAGTCCCGCAAAACGCTCGACGGTTTCGATTCAGATTTCAACAGCCTATTGGTCACCCCATCGCATCATGTTCAAGGTTTATACCAACAATCACGGAGTAGCGTAGAATTATCGGAATGAATGAGAATCCTATTGTATTAATTGTCGACAATAGTGCGGAAGTTCGCGGAACGATGCGGGAGCTGCTTGTCGATCAGAATCTGGAGATCTACGAAGCCGCGGATGGCAAAGGCGCGCTAGTTAAAATTGAGAAGATTAACCCCGATCTCGTGTGTCTGGATGCGGAGCTCCCGACTCTCGACGGGGAAGCTGCGCTCCGGAAAATCCGGGAGAAATATGATCCAGCTGAGCTGCCGGTAATTATGATTGCCGGCGACAAGGGCGAGATTACCCTGAAGAAGTTTAGTATTCTCGGTTGCCAGGGGTATATAGTTAAACCGTTTGATGCTCAGAAAGTTATCCTGGAAATAAACACAATTCTGAACAGACCATTGCCTTCAGGTCGGTCACGGGTTCATCCGGAATCACTGCGACTGGCAAATGATTTACTGGGGCGTCTCGGTAACGTTTTCAGGGATAGATTCTTAGCGATTGTCGCAAATCTTTTGACCATACGCTACGCCGCTTTAGATACAGCAATTACACCGACCGAGGCTGCGATAAGCGAAGAGGTCGTTCGAAAACTTGAGCATTACATCCGAGTGCAGGATTGCCGGGAATATCTAATCCACAAGATTAGCCGCATCCCGGACGCCGATCACCAAACCTTCCTAGACGAATACTATAAATTAGCCTGCGACGTCGCTTCGCGAATCTATAACGACAAAGACGCGTTCAAGGAATTTATCGAAGCGTATATACTTAAGAAGTGAGGAGTGTAGCGTGAAGAGTGTTGCGTAGAAGATAACGATGGGGAACAGGACACACGACATGAAAAGGAACACCTGCAGGTAAGTGTCAATCTATTAAATTCAGTTGGCGAATCACGTAACACAGACCACGCAACACGAACCACGCAACACGAACCACGTAACACGTCGAGAATTGATGCATGATGTAGGCTGGGGTTATCAGATTCATGAAGAGTAGAGAAAAAACTACGAGATAAACATTGACGATTTCGATTTCGATGGCGATTCCGACGTCATCTGAGGCAAGTTGAGGTTACGAGTACGAAGATAGAATACTAAACACGATACAGGCATCGACGGTAACGATTTAGACAACGACCTTTGCCAAGAGATTACGAGGACGGGTACGATTAAGCGTACTAAAATAGGAAACGAGACACTGAATGAAATCCTTTTATATAACGACACCGATATACTACGTAAACGATAAGCCGCATATCGGGCATGCGTATACGACTATCCTGGCAGACGTTCTCGCGCGCTACCATCGATTGCTTGATGTCCCTACGTTTTTTCTAACGGGTACAGACGAGCACGGACAGAAGGTTGCGGAAGCAGCCAAAGCGAAAGGGATTGAACCGATTGAGCAGTGCGAGACGACAGTCGTCCGGTTTAGGGAATTGTGGGAAAAGCTGGAGATAACGAATGACGATTTTATCCGAACAACGGAGGATCGGCATAAACGCGTGGTGCAGGAAATTCTGCAGCGGCTCTATGATGACGGAGAAATCTATAAGGCGAACTACGAAGGATCGTATTGCACGCCGTGCGAACGATTCTATACGGATAAGGATCTAGTCGAGGGACGCTGTCCGGAGTGTAATCGCGATGTAGACACTATCATTGAGCCGAATTATTTCTTCCGAATGGGCAAAGAGCAGGAATGGCTCATCGAGTACATAGATAATCACCCGGAGTTTATTCAACCGGCGCATCGTCGAAACGAGACCCTGGGGTTCCTGCGAAAACCGCTCGGTGACCTCTGCATCTCGCGACCTAAATCCCGATTATCGTGGGGCATAGAACTGCCGTTTGATAAAGATTACGTGTGTTATGTCTGGTTCGATGCGTTGATTAATTATATCGGTGTGCCCGGTTACGGCAGTGACGATAGCAGGTTTTCAAAGTTTTGGCCGGCTACGTATCATTTGATCGGCAAAGATATACTCACCACACACACGGTTTATTGGCCGATCATGTTAAAGGCGATTGGGATTGACCTTCCGCAAACGATTTTCGCGCACGGCTGGTGGCTGGTGGGTAAGGATAAAATGGGGAAATCGCTCGGGAATGTCGTCGATCCTATGAAGATGTGCGACGATTACGGAATCGACGCGTTTCGATACTTTTTACTCGCAGAAATGACGCCGGGTAATGATGCCAGTTTTACGGATAAAGCATTTATCGACCGCTACAATACAGACCTGGCCGATAACCTTGGGAACATGTTGAATCGGGCGGTGAAACTTATCCATCGATATTTCGACGGGCGAATTCCAGAAGCCGGTCCCGAAGAAGATGTAGATGCGCAGCTCAAATCCGTGACATTCGCCGCGGTTGAACAAATGACGGACGCGCTTGGGTCGATGAAACTGGACCGCGGATTGGACGCAGCGATGGGCGTTGTAAAGGAGTGTAATCGCTACTTTGAGCAAACGGCCCCATGGATCCTCGCAAAGGAGAAGAATACAGAGCGACTGGGGACAGTCCTTTATACAGCGGCGGAGTCGTTACGCATCGTGTCTGGCCTGTTATTTCCAATCATGCCCACGAAAATGGCGGCAATGCGCGAAGTACTGGGATTAGGCGAAGACAAGGCGACACCAAAACTCGCGGATCTAAGTCGGTGGGCAGTACTCGAGTCTGGAACTAAGATCCAGGATCTGCACTCGTTATTTCCACGAATTGAGACACAGAAAAACGAAAGTAATCCGACGAAAAAGAATAAGGATAAACATAAAATGAATGATGGGAAAGATGCGCCCGACTTGGGAGTTATCGATATCAGTGATGTAGGGAAGGTTAAGCTAAAGACCGCAAAGATCATCGTGGCTGAGAAAATCGAAGGCGCCGATCGGATCTTGAGGCTTGAAATAATGGTCGGGTCCGAGCAAAGACAAATCATCGCCGGGATCGCGCAGTACTATTCTCCAGAAGAGCTGATCGGGAAAACGATCGTGGTGGTAACCAATCTAAAGCCAGCTACGATTCGCGGTGTTGAGTCGAACGGCATGCTCCTGGCCGCTAAAGATAAGGACGGATTGCATCTTATCACCGCCGACGGCAACTGTGAAAGCGGTGCGGAAGTAGGGTGATTTTGTATTGCCTGTTACGGGTTGCGTATTACGTGAGCGGGTGCTGTCCCGCCTTACGCGGAAGTCTTGAGTTATCCGGACCGCTTAGGCGCAAAGGTCGAATCTTGGGTGTTAATGTGGCATGAGAGTCCCGCTAACGAATCAGAGCAGCAATCCGCCGACCTCTTTTTTCGGCCTCCTGCTAATATATAACGAAACTTTGCAGCGACGAAGCGAAGGTAGGAGGCAGCTCCTGCTGGCGATGTTTCTTATTTTGGTACTGCTACGAAAAATATATTATCGCGAGCAGGAGCTCCCTCCTACATTGTCAACAGCCTCTAAATCGTTTAAATTTCGAGGGATATGCATAACCGGGACGGTCATGGCAAATTGTCCCTGTCCGCGTTCCAGTTTCCTCGTATTCTCGACAACTTTACTGTATCGAAATATATTAGTTCCAAAATGGAACCATATCGGAGTTTCCCATGCCTAGTATAACCGTAAAAAATATACCTGATAAAGTATATGCAGATCTAAAGGAATCCGCAGCAGCCAATCATCGGAGTATTAATAGCCAAATAATTGTGTGCTTAGAGCAAGCGTTTTGCTGCCGTAAAGTTGATGTCGAACGCGTAATACGCGACGCACGGGAAATTCGAGAGCACACGAGGCGCTGCGCAATTTCCGATGAGGAAATTAATGAAGCGAAGAACTACGGACGACCATGATCGTCGTTGATACCAACGTAATCGTATATTTCTACTTAGAAAGCGACATGTCGATCCATGCTGAGTCTGCATACCGAAAGGATCCGAATTGGAGCGCACCAGCGCTTTGGCGCAGTGAGTTTAGAAACGTTCTCTCTATTTGTTTACGAAATCGTCGAATGCCGCGGGCTGCTGCTCAGACAATTGTTGATAGAGCGGAGACGCTGATGCAGAACCATGACTTCCAAATCCCGTCGGCGAAAGTCTTAAGTTTAGTTGCTAACAGCAAATGCTCTGCATACGATTGTGAGTTTGTGGCGTTGGCCCGGGATTTAAGGGTCCCGCTGGTGACAGTTGATAAATTAATCCTTCGGGAGTTTTCAAAAGTAGCAATTAATTTAGTGGATTTCGTCAACGATAATTAAGAGAAAGATTGGCGTTGGTTATTCGTTATTTGTCGCTTAATAACTCCGTACGAGCGCGAGAGTCTCGGTTATCAATACGGCTTATGCGGGATAACACGGACCACGAATCACGCAATACGTAACAGGCTTCACCAAGTCCGCCTTCACTCACGAAATAGGTACAGCTATGCAAAAATACGGCATAATTGGTTGGCCGGTAGAGCATTCTTTGTCTCCGAAGATGCAACAAGCTGCATTTGATGAACTTCGCATCGAAGCGACATACGACCTATTGCCGGTCGAGCCTTCAAATCTCGAAAATAAGGTCGAAGAGCTAAAGACGGCAGGGTACTCTGGATGGAATGTTACAGTCCCGCATAAGAGCGCTATTCTCCCGTTTCTTGATGTTATCGATCCGGCGGCCGCAGCTGGTGAGAGCGTTAATACGGTCGTAAACAGGGGAGGGGAGTTACACGGATTTTCGACGGATGGCTATGGCCTGGAGATGGCGGTAAAGGAAGCGTTTAATCTGGAAATCGAGGGAAATAGATTCTTATTCTGGGGAACAGGCGGAGCGGCACAGGCAGCCACGACCCACTTTGCTTTGCGGGATGCAGCAGCCATCACTCTGGTCAATCGCACCCATAACAAAGCTGTATCCCTGAAGATGAGATTAGAGCAGCTCTCGAGTGGATGTGAGATTAGCGCCCTGCAGCGATCAGAATCGGAGAGATTGAAAGAATGCCTCACCTCAGTGGACGTTGTGATTCAGTGCACGTCGATTGGATTGCGCCCCGATGATTCCATTTCAATGCCTCTAGACCTCCTGCCTCGGCACACGAAGATCGTCGATATGATTTATAACGAAACTGAATTATTGCGGCAGGCGAAAGCGTTTGGTCACGACGCCGTCAATGGTAGTCGTATGCTCCTTCATCAGGGAGCGAAAGCATTCCGCCTATGGACGGAAAAAGATGCGCCTGTCGAGGTTATGCAGAATGCGCTGAAGGCTGTCTCGAGCTAGACTTAGCGGTTTACTTCCTACCAGGCTTCTTCGACGTACTGACCTTAGCGTTGCTCGCGTTTTTCTTAGTTTTTTCTTTTCGCAATTGCTCAGCACAGAACTCTTTGTAGTCGTCGATTTCGCGAACGGCAGGGTGAACGTCATAAGAGGCGCATTCAGAGGTGTCTGTCAATATCGCGCCGCTATCGAGTAGTTCGCTGGCGAAATTACGTGCAGCGATTACACCGTCAGGGCTTACATCTTGATTCGCTAAAAACTCGCCACGCTTCGTTTGATCGATCCGAAAGATTAGTGGATAAAAGACTTCGTGCGGAATTAAAAGCTTTTCGTAGTACGCGGAAAGACGTTTCATAGCAACGTCAGCGCTGCTCCTATCGATCTTTCGCTTACCTGAGATTCGCGCCGCACGCTGTGCGTAGTTCACCAGCGACATTAAATCACGTGGATTTCCGCCGGACATCGTAGCAAGGTCCTGCAGTACCGACGTTGATTCAAATGTCTTCTTAACGTCCGCACGTTTTCCGATGAGTTCTAAGAGTCCTTTCACTCCCGCCTTTCCCTCCTTGCCTGTCGAATCACGCAAATTCGCCAGTGGCAGCGTAAAGGTATGTTCAAAATGATTGCTTATGTGCAACGGCGGAACGTTGAGGGCCATTGGCGCCGTCGCAACGTGATGAACTCTAAGGGACTTGAGAATATCCGCGCTGTCGAAGAAAATACGGCGGGCGGCGGCATGAGACATATGATCAAGGTTATCCTGCAGAATCACGAGGTCCGGCTTCCGGTCGATCCGCGTGAGGGTCGCTCGGGCATCGTCGAGAAGCAGGTTCACGTGGTATACAAACTCTTCGGTATAACTGTGAAGTCGCTCCCGCATATTTTGTCGATGCGTTGAACTTGCAGCCATTTTGGATTTAATTCGATTGAGTATCTGAATCGTCGTCCAGTAAAACCCATACTCTGCCTGAAGGTCCGTCCCGGATTCAGACCTGATTTCTTCCTTAACAACTTCGACGTCGTCGAAACTCCGTCGTGAAATCCAATCGGTAAATGCGATCACAACATTCGAATCTAAAGGCCAGCGTTCAATAGAGTATTGGCGGATCAGATTCTCGACGAGCCAAACGAGAAGATCAAGAATATCACAGTCACGGAGAACGTGATTTGAGATGGGGAAATACAAAGGTGTGAACCGATCGCCGAGCTCGTGGCCTAGGCGTCGTAACTCTGTTGTTTTCCCTGATCCGCGATAGCCGCATAAGACGATCTTTGCGAAGCGGCCAGCCGCAGCGTCGCTATCCCGTATCTGGAGGCGAAGCTGTTGTAACTCATCGGAGCCGCGAGCAGCGGTCAGGTCATGGTATTTTTCATCGTCCGGTGCGAGAGGGGCGCGGTCGAAGCAGGAAGAGATCTCGCTCAATTGTTTGGCTACTTTCATATGAATCCGGAAGGCGACTAGGGTTTGATTGTAACGAAAGTTTTCGAGGGCGATTCGCCGAGCCCGTTCTGGGTCTCTGTTATTCCAAAAGGAAACAGGTTTTCGGCGAAGTTAATGTGGGAGGCGCTGTCTCCCACATTAAGAAGAGCCTCAAACTCGTTGAAGATTCAAGGGTGCCCACCAGTGGGGTTCCTTTTTAACCCACATTTTACAATACGAAACGGGTTCATCCATAGTTTTTGGGTCAATTTCCGACAGAACAAAATCTGGAATCTAAAATCATAAATCTAAAATTCGTCCAAGTTTCAAGGGAGCAACCGTCCAGGCCGTACCGACCCGGTTAATATAATAGGAAACTCAGGTTAAGGCACGCTGAAGCGTGAACTCCAACGGGGGACCTTAACAACACTAATCTTTTCGTATGCAAGTAGCACCCGTTGGAGTTCACACTTTAGTGTGTCAAAATGACGAAGTTTCAAGGGAAACTATAGTTATCGATCTCAATCGTTTCTGACGCAAGTGACAGGCGCTATTGCTTCTTCGCTATCTTCGACCACGAGTCTCGCAGCGCTACGGTGCGGTTAAAGATTAGATTCCCGGGACTCGAATCATTGTCAACGCAAAAGTACCCCTGCCGTTCGAATTGATATTTATCGCCGGGGACCGCGTCTCGAGTGCTGGGCTCAACTTTGCACGGCTTGAGGACAGTCAGTGACTCCGGATTCATCAAGTCGGTGTAGTTATCCGGATTCTCGGAACCTAGCGGATTCTCATCTGTGAAAAGGCGATCATACAGACGAACCTCAGCATTGAGAGCGTGTGCCACTGAAACCCAGTGGATCGTTCCTTTTACTTTACGACCATCCGGCGAAGAGCCACCACGGGTTTCCGGGTCGTACGTACACCGCAATTCCACAATTTCGCCGGTGTCCGGATCTTTGATTGCGTCGACGCATGTGATGTAATAACCGTATCTGAGACGAACTTCGCGGCCGGGACCAAGTCGAAAAAATTTCTTCGGCGGATCCTCAAGAAAATCATCGCGTTCAATATAGATCTCGCGTGAAAAGAAGACACTCCGTGTCCCCATTTCCGGGTCCTCCGGGTTATTAATGGCGTCCAGTTCATCAACCTCACCTTCCGGGTAATTCTCGATCACGACGCGCAGTGGATCTAATACAGCCATAACACGCTGCGATTTCTTGTTGAGATCTTCACGCACACAATGCTCAAGCAACGCAATATCCGTGAGGCTATTGAACTTAGTCACACCGATCCGTTCACAGAAGTTTCGTATCGCAGCCGGCGTATAACCGCGGCGGCGCAGCCCTGAAATCGTAGGCATTCGCGGATCGTCCCATCCGTCTACATGTCCCTCCGCCACAAGCTCCAGGAGCCTACGTTTACTCATCATAGTATAGCCCAAGTTGAGACGTGCAAACTCAATCTGTTGGGGATGACACTCGACATTCAGTTGGTCAAGAAACCAGTCGTACAAGGGCCGGTGGATCTCGAATTCCAAGGTGCATATTGAGTGCGTAATCCCTTCGATTGAGTCAGACACGCAATGCGCAAAATCGTACATCGGGTAAATGCACCAGGCATCGCCTGTCCGGTGATGAGTCGCTCGACGGATACGATAAACGACCGGATCCCGCATATGTACATTCGGATCGGCCATATTGATTTTGGCACGCAACACGTACGCCCCGTCGTCAAACTCCCCCGCGCGCATTTTCTGGAATAGCTCAAGGTTCTCTGAAATCGATCTATCCCGGCACGGACTATCTTTCCCAGGCTCTTTCAGGGTGCCACGGTATGGGCGAAATTCTTCTTCGGATAAATCGCAAACGTAGGCCTTCCCGGATTCGATTAGTTGTACCGCATAGTTGTAGAGCTTCTCGAAATAGTCGGAAGCGTAGTAAAGCCGATCTTCCCAATCGAATCCAAGCCAGTGGACGTCTTCGATTATCGACTCTATGTACTCCGTGTCTTCGGTGACTGGATTAGTGTCGTCAAATCGTAAATTACACAAACGACCTGCCTCCTCTTTGGCGATTCCGAAATTCAGGCAAATCGACTTGGCGTGTCCGATGTGAAGATAGCCGTTTGGTTCCGGAGGGAACCTGGTATGAACTCGGCCGTTATTCTTATTCACAGCAAGATCTGCAGCTATAATATCTCGAATGAAGTTAGTAGGGGCTTGTGATTCTGTATTCGGCATAATAAGATTCTCGTATTCAACTTAGGCAGACGCCAGTTATGATTATAATTGCATTCAATGCAATGTTATGAGATAGTGAATTGTGTTTAATCAACTTCCTCGGGGCAAGCCCGCGAGGCATGAGAGACTCTTATAGCTTTACTACGTTCGTGCTGGAAAACAGAACGGAGAATTAAACCCACTGGTGGGATTAAAATGAAGCACTGAACGTATTATTAATGTCAAAGAATTCAAGCCTGAAGTCTACTGCTTCGAATCCATCGAAACATCGTCATCAAAACCGATTGACTGAGATATATCTATGCAAACACGCGTTCGATTCGCACCGTCACCAACCGGCCAGGTACATATAGGCAATATTCGTACGGCGATTTTTAATTGGCTTTACGCCCGTCATACGGGCGGGAAATTTTTATTGAGAATCGAGGATACTGACCGTGAACGATCGACTTCAGAGGCAGTAACACAGTTGCTGGCTGAACTCTCGTGGCTCGGGCTGGATTTCGATGATACGCCCTTATACCAAAGCTCGCGCCTCGCCGAGCATGTGGAACACTCTAAGAGTTTAGTCGACTGCGGTCACGCGTATCCCTACAAGAAAGGGGAGGGCGGTGAAGTGGTTTTATTTAGAATACCGTGGAACGCCGACTCCTTTCCGAATATTCGGGATTGCCAGTCAGCCTCAATCGCCCTGCATCCTGACGTGCCTGTAAGAATAAACGCCAATGGACTTTCCTACGCTCAAGTGAGTAAGAAAGGAAAACCTATGCCAACAGAATCGTGTCTGGCCGGATTTCGCGAATTGGAAATCTACGACACGGATCGGGCTAAGATCTTCAGTCTGGAACCTGTTGTAGACGAAATTTTAGCAGGCGGACAAACGGTGTCACTCGAGAATGTATCTGAAATGACATTTTTACGGAGAGAAGTTTATTTCAATGATCTTATTAAGGGTGAACTATCAAAACCACTTGATAGCATGAAAGACCTGGTAATCGTCCGCAGCGACGGCACCCCGGTTTTTCATCTGGCCAACGTCGTCGACGACTGCCACCAGAACATTACCCATATTATCCGCGGCGACGATCACATTGAGAACACGTATCGTCACGTATTACTTTTTCAAGCGCTCGGCGCCGCCCCCCCTACATACGCCCATCTCCCGATGATCATTAACGCCCAGGGGAAACCGTATAGCAAGCGGGATGGAGATGCTTATCTGGGTGAATTCCGTGACAACGGTTATCTTGCGGATGCGGTTCTTAACTATCTGACCCTTTTGGGGTGGTCTCCGGGCGAGGATCTTGAGAAGATGAATCGCGGTGAACTTATCGAGCGTTTTACCCTGGATCGTGTTCAAAGTTCACCTGCGCAGATGGATATCAATAAGCTTCAGCATATGAACGGGCTGTATATTCCTGAGCTCGGTGAAGCCGATTTCATTCAAGAGGTGAGGGCGGTTGTAAAAAACGAGCCCTGGGGTAAGGACGTCGATTCCAACTACTTCTCCGCGGTCGCGCGTCTTATGCAGAGTCGGACAAAGCTCTATTCGCAAGCGAAGGAGTGGGGATATTTCTTTGAGGAGGACATCAGCTTTGATGAGAAATTCGTGAGGAAACACTTACAGAAACCAGGTATCGCAGAGGCGCTGCTTGAGATCGGAGAGTCACTGAGGTCAACGCCGTTCGAACTTCCATCGATTGAGCAAGCGATTCACGACGTGACCGATAAGCGTGATATCAAGCAAGGCAAACTCAATATGCCATTGCGAATCGCTTTAACCGGTGTTCCGACAGGCGCTGGAATTTACGAGATCATCTTGCTGTTAGGCGAAGAAACTGTACTCAGACGACTAAATCACGCGATCACTGTTTTATGTACTTCAGGTTAGTACATCTCATAATCGATGGACTGCTGGCCGATCCTATGCGTTCGGACCGACCGTGTTGAGTTCGTCCCGCACCGCTTTGCCGATTGAGTCGCGGGTATATGGCTTCGAAAGATAGGTCGCGGCGCCAAGTGCCTGAGCTTCTTTCACTCGATCGCTTTCCGAGTATCCGCTGGCAATAACGCATTTCTGCCCCGGATTTTTTTACGACTTCCCGAACAGTTCAAAATCCCTGTCCCCGTGTCTAAAATTCCGAGTTTGCAGTATTCTCCCGGTCCAATAACGTCGTATCCCTTTATTCGGATTCTTAACTACTACCCGCTCTGTTATGATTGTCAGTGCGCCACTGGTCTCCATCGCCTCAATCGCGTTTATGACAAGGTTTATTATCGCCTGAGATAGATGTGTTGGAGAGCCCTCGATCGCCCCAAGTTCGGCGTCGAGTTCCAGCTTGAGTTCGATTTTTGGAAATCGTGATCGTAATTCCTTGTAGCTGCGAGAATTTTCAGAAAACGAGCAGTTTGCATTTTCACCTGCTACCCTATGGGAATTGATCCGTGTACTCTTTTTTCGAAATCGAAATCGAAATCGAAATCGGGATCGTTCCTCCTTGTTCCTTGGCTATAAGCAACTGACTCGCACGAAAACTAAACAACGATTCGTCGTCGCCAAGGCTATGTCGCAACAGGTTTTCGATAGCGATTTCGATTTCGACTCCGATTGGTCGTCCCACGGGCTCTTCTTCGATGGGATGGTTGTGATCCGCTTCTCAACTTCGTGCAGCTCCTGACTGCGTGGGTGTTTTTTTACTCAGGTGCCGGCCGAGCTACTTTTGACTCACCAGATCAACACGAATCGGCTATTTCAGCGCAGAAACTAGGCTATTCCATGCCCTGCGACGTATGTCGAATTGGAGATTGAAACCCGCAATGGAATTCGAGAATAGTTTCCCACAAGTTATTAACAGGCGGGGATTAAAAGTTATTAACAGGATAGCTTAACTCTCTGCGCTGTAATACCTAACAAGCCTCAGGAATCAATATTCCGGACATACAAAGTATACATAAGATATATTATGCGACGTGCAATTCGGTAATAAATTAGTTAGAGGTATGCTTGCGGGTGAATTTTGGCGGGGTTAATAAAACGGGCTACGTATTTCTACTTACAGAGTCTCTCTAAAAAAAAGCTGCTCTCTGGTGAGACCTTTTCGGAAAGGCTTTATCTAGACCCTGTTCGAAAAGGTAGCGCGGCCCGCATTGGGTGGTAGTGCATGCCGATCCAAGGCGAAGATGCCCGGTATCCGTCCCAATCCTTTGGGCGCGGCCTCCTTCGCCGAGTTTTCGCTATTTTGATGTGAATCCGATGCTTTGGCATCGAATATCTCACCAAAATAGCGAAAAAATCATCCGAAATAGGCAGGCGTGCGGACCACGGATACCTTTCGAACCGGATCTATCTAATCCATGGATGGACTTTTATACTCGAAGGAATAGCCTCTGGTCTCTTCAGAATTAGGCAACAGACACCCGATCGTTTCGTATACTCCGACAAATACCCGGCTCGGGTAATACCAAAGTCGCTTACTGTAGGGTTGGTAATAAAGTCTTTTTTTCATGACAAAAGGGATTCGAACCGGGAAATCCAGCACGATTCCGGCAATATTGCGAACCCCGCGTTTAAATTTTGCACTAATTGGTACGTGTAGTGAATTGAAAGGAATATCGTGAAAAAGGCCTTTGTCATAGGCGTATTCGCCGTCAAATGGAACGCCAATGCCATAATTATCTTCCGGGTTAGCAGTCCAGAAACCAGCCAGTTGGTAAGCGCCCATATAAGTCCGTCCGAGCGTAAAAGTCACACCTCTCGAGAATCCCCATACGGTTCCAACGGTTCTTGAAACTGCTGGCCGACCTTCATCAATATAAAAACTCCGATCATACCCCTTTTTGATCTGCATAGGGAGCTCTACCCATCCGGTAATAATATTGACAAAGCCAAATGTTCCTTTGTCTGCCATTCCGTTTAGTACACTTTCGTCTGCACCATACAGGTTAAATCCGACCACGATTAAGAAGAAGGTAGTTATCTTTAGGCTTCGCAGCGTCATGAGACATCCTTACTATGTTAGAGGCTTAAGGTTTCCGCCGTCGCTCAAACTAATACTCGTAGTTAAGGCGAGACAGGCACGGGTCACGGTTCCGGGGTTAAGTTAAAAAGCTGAGAAGCTTGTCTTCACGCGGTTTCGTAATAATTTAGGCACATCCATCTGGATCTGGCGTTTAGTATACCGAACGTCTTCAGGTTTTCGAATTATCGTCCGGCATCCTATACGTGGATATTTCAAGTCGTCCAAGAATTGTACCGCTTGCGGTATAGTATACCCTTGAATAATTGGATAATATACTGATCGCCTTGGAGTTTTCGACCCGTAGTTCTGCTGTCAAGCAGAACTGCGAGGTTTATATGCCGAACGTCTTCATCCCGCATACGGGACGAAATATTGTTCGATATCCCTTGGGTAATGGATTCAAAGTCGGCCGAAAATTGTACTGCTTGCAGTATAAATATCGTTCGGAATCTCTTCCTTAATAAATAAAAGTCAATATAAGTTTGACTGCCTGCAGTCTAACATAATAATTCGTACTTTTCTAATGTCTTCCATCATAAATACATCGAGAATTGCTATCGTAGGCCTTGGACAGCTCGGCGGGTCACTGGTAAAACGCATCCACGAGATTTCCTGCACCGGGCTTTACGCGGTATCCCGGAACAAGGCCAGCATCCAGGAGTTGATCGATCAGGAGATCATTGATGCGGCGAGCACAGATGCAGAGGATGTTCTTCCGGTCGCTGACATAACCTTTATCTGTCTTCCGCTCACAGCGTCTGTGGAATTTGTAAGAGAGAATCTCAAGCATTTTCGCCCGGGCAGCATTGTTACGGACGTGGGGAGTGTCAAAGGCGCTATTGTTCGTGACTTGCGTGGTATGCTGGTAGAGAACGGCGTTTACTTCATTGGTGGACATCCGATGGCAGGTTCAGAGAAATCGGGATTAGCGAACAGCCGGTCTGACTTGTACAAAGATACGATTGTATTCTTAACGCCCACCCCTGAAGACGAGCCGATGGCGATAGATCTGCTTCGTGATTTTTGGCGGGACATCGGAGCTTGCCCAATTGAGGTGGGCGCGGATGTGCACGATAAGGCACTTTCACGATGTAGTCATGTATTGCATTTAATGGCGGCATCCGCAGTAAAGCTTGTTTTAGAAAGTGGCGACACGGAGACCCAGAGAATCGCATGCGCCGGCGGCTTTCGGGATCTGACAAGAATCGCGATGAGTGACCCGGAAATGTGGACAGATATTGCGCGATGCAACCAGGAGCAAGTCGCTGAAGCCCTCGGAGCGTTACAAGCTGAGATCGGCAATGTTCAGACGATGCTGGCAAATAATAACTGGGAAGCTATCTCAACCTATCTAAAATCAGCTAAAGCCCTTCGGGAAGACTGGCAAAATAGCAAGTACTAGTGCAAAGAGAAGAGAAGGTATATGTCAGAAGACAGTAATTACGTAAAAAACTTATCGTTGCTGAAGACGAGCAAGGCAGAGTATCCACAAACGCCGGACGCTGCGATTCTGGAAACATTCGACAATCGATTCGGTTGCCGTGACTATTGGGTCACATTCGACTGTCCAGAGTTTACTGCGCGATGCCCGGTCACGGATCAGCCGGACTTTGGATCTATCACGATTCGGTACGTCCCGGATAGGAAGTGTATCGAAAGCAAATCCTTGAAATTTTATCTATACGCTTTTCGAAACCATAACACCTTTCAGGAAGAGGCTGTAAATCGAATTCTGGAGGACCTGGTCGCTGCCTGCTCACCACGAGAGGCAATCGTTGAGGGGACCTTCAAGCCAAGAGGTGGAATCGGGATTTCGGTAACTGCGACACATAATAATGACTCTGCTCAATGACGTACTGAATGACGCTCGACGCTATCTTGAGGAACGCGAGATTACAGATGCGGACTCCGACAGCGGATGGTTGATTGCAGATATACTGGGGCTTCATCGAGCAGAATTATTCTGTTACCCCAAGCGTCCCGTATCCGACTCTGAGCAACAGAGGATTGCCGGTTTTCTCAAGCGCCGCGGACTTGGGGAGCCCGTTCAATATATAATAGGTTCTACGACATTCTTTAACAGCGAAATCCTTGTCGGCCCGGGCGTTCTCATTCCGAGGCCGGAAACTGAGGTTCTGGTCGAGATCGGGTTGCGGCTATATGAGGGTAAAGGTGACATCCTTGATGTTTGCACCGGATCCGGCGCAATCGTCTTTGCCTTAGCCGCAGAACTCCCCGGCTGCCCTGCCCTTGTAGGCACTGATATTTCCAAGGCCGCGTTGTCGTGGGCGCAAAAGAATTTGGGCCGGATTCGTGATAAACGGTTGGCGTTCCTCGAGGGAAATTTATTCGAGCCGGTTGGCGGCCGAAAATTCAACTTAATTACTGCGAATCCACCCTATGTGTCAGCCTCAGAATATAACGAACTACCAAGTAACATACGCGATCATGAGCCGAGGGAAGCATTGCATTCGGCTTTGGGTGGATTACAGGTGTTTACCAGCATAGCAGACGAAGGTCGCCGCCATCTAAACCGCGGCGGCTGGTTAGTGTGTGAAATCGGCGAAGCACAAGGCCGTAGAGCTTTGGAAATTTGTGGGGCCAGTGCCTGGCGGAATTGCGAAGTAGTCAAAGATCTTAATGGGAAAGACCGTATTGTTATAGCCCAGAACTGATCGCCCTCACCTACTTCGGCCGTTTTCACCTAGTGTGGTGTCCCATAACGCATCGTCGTTTCACGCCAATGTCTGCTGAACGCCAAAAGACGCTCGCTTTTGCAGTTGCGAAAGATACGTGCGGCCCCGGGGGCGATTCAACGACGGATCCACGCCCTATAAGTTTAGTAACTCCACGGATTTCGAAGACTGTTTTCTGGTAACTGTGGCGAAGGTGATCGCTACACTGAAAGAATAAATTCCCTCAATAATTAAAGCATAGACGCCGTCCATGAAACTAACCTCGACATCAGAATTCGTTCATCGAATCGTATTCATAGTCTTAGTAGCACTCTCGTCTCCAACTCTGATCGCTGATGTAACGCAACCGGAACTATCCACGTCGAAAACAGCCGATACTGACGAGAAAATCGGTCACGTCGAACGTAAACTCATGGAAAAGATCTCGATCCTGGAAAACCGATTGGCTGAACAAGAAAAAAGGCTTCGAAAGATAGAGAAGCAAACCGAGATCAGGGACAAGACAGCGTTGGAGAGAGAAGCAGCGTTAGTACTTCGTTCAATCGCTTCGTCAGTAAAGAAAGCGGATTTTTCCACCGCCAGAAAACAACTTGCAACCCTGATGAAAGAGTATGGGGCAACGCAGGCGATGTCACGAGCGTATCGTTATCAGCGGGAGTTTTTAGCGATCGGGAAAGATGCTCCCAAAGATTTTCGCGTCGAGAAATGGTTTCAAGGCGAGCACGAACCGAATCTGACTGGAGATCACGTTTCGGTTCTATTTTTCTGGGAAGTCTGGTGTCCGCATTGCCGTCGTGAGATGCCGAAGATCGATGATCTGTATCTCAACAATAAAGCCGACGGCCTGAATGTTATTGCTATTACAAAGGTAAATAAATCTGCGACCGACGAGAAGGTTGAAGAATTCATCGGCAACGAGGGGATTCAGGTTCCGATACTGAAAGAAGATGGTTCGCTTAGCCGGGGCTTTTTCGTTTCCGGGGTTCCCGCAGCCGCTGTCGTCAAGGGCGGAAAAATAATCTGGCGCGGGCACCCGATGATGCTATCGGAAGCACTGGTAAAAAGCTGGTTATAACGAACAAATCTGTATGACTCCTTCTGGTCAACGCCAATAAAAAAATGGAAAGCGAATTCTTTAGCAAAGTTCCCAAAAAAATCACTGGCTTCCAGTCTGTAACCGTTTGACAATGATTTGATAGTGATTATCGTTTATACCCTTTCTGAAAATCCCCGAAACATCAACGGATAGGATTTAATACGACCCCATCGTCTAGAGGCCTAGGACACCGGGTTTTCATCCCGGCAACACGGGTTCGACTCCCGTTGGGGTCACCATTTTCGCGGCGCTCGCAGTCAGAGTTTATCATCTGTTTCGAGTAAACCGCAGAGAATACTGACTGCCGATGATTCTAACTCTATTACGCTCCGAATTGCCCGCACAACGTTAACATCAACTCCCAACTGCTGCGCCGTGCATTCTACCGCCAACTTCTCCTCGTTGTGGTATTGCCCGTCCGCACCCGAAGCTTTAATCGAATCGTATAAGAGTGCGCGCACGCAGTTGCCGGAAATATTGGCGGATTTCAATCGCGTTACCAATTCGAAAAGATCTGCGTGACGCCAATCGAATCCTGATATCTGTTTTACGATTTCATCTGAACCGCCCAAGCTTACGACCTTATCTACGACATACTCCATCTCTTCCTCGGTGACCTTTCCGTCCGCGCCAGCGATCGTTAACACTGCGGATGCATAGGTTATCAGTATTTCGTCACTAAACTTTTCTGTACTATCCAGAACATTTGCGTGTCCTGTTAGTTCAATCGTCTTAATCTCACCCATATTTCTGCCCCGATTTAGATAGACCACAAGCAATCGAATTTTCGATCCGTCAATTACGAAAGACACTCGAAAATATTTCCACGGAACTCTATTCTACCCGAATTATCGCTACAATGCAACGAATATCACATGAGCATCAATGAATTTATATTTCACGATACCCGAGTACAACCAAGACGCAAGGACCATTGGCGATAACCCGCATTCCATTATCTTCAGCCGACCGAATTGCGCCCGCACTTTCTGCCCCGGGCTGCATCCAAATATTGATTGCCCCGATGACTTTACACTCTTCAACGATCCGTTCTGTTACACTTGGCGGAGTAATAATAGAGACACTTAGAACTCTTTCAGGCAGTGAGGTTAAGTCAGGATACGCGCGGCACCCTTCTATTTGATTATCAAGCGGATGAATAGGATACGCCTGATACCCGTTCTGGAGATAGCAGCGCAGTACTTTGTTGCCGTATTTGTCTCGATTCGCCGACGCACCGACCACCGCAAATGGCGGTCCATCAGCCAGAAAGACTTCTATTTTCTCCTTATCAGTCACTCCCCTCCCCCCCCCCTCCAAAATATCAACGCCTGCTCCTCATTTCTGGATGCAGGATAAAAGTTTTTGTTGTGAAACTCTAAATAAGCGCGAGTACGAATACCTTTTTCTCTCACAGCCAATTGCCGATCAGTAAATAGGGGCCCCAATACGCCGGATGCCGGAAACGTCGCTGAGAAAGAACGCTTTTTTGTGCGCTTTGAAGGGCTTTCGCTTTTGAAATACCTGGATCCTTTTGAAGTTGGCGATAGAACTCGGTTATTACCAATTTCGTCGCTTCGTCGCTGACGTACCATAATGTCGCGATAGCGCCCCGCGCTCCGGATTTCACCGCTATCCCCGCGAGTCCAAGCGCAGACCTCTCATCACCCACAGCCGTCCGGCAAGCGCTGAGTGTTAACAACTCAATTGGGTTATCACGAAATTGCCCGAGTTTTATCAAAGACTCAAGCTCATCCATTGTTATTTTCTTGTCATGTGCCAGCAGATAAGTTTTTTTGGGGTTGCGGTCAAATTCCGCGTGCGTGGCGAAGTGAACGATCCCATAGGGGATATTTCTTAGAGCGTTGTAAACGTTTGTTGCCGTAAAGTCTTCGTCCATCAGCAAATCGCCCGTGAGCACATCGTTGATCGATTTCAACTCCTCCGGAACGCTCGGTAATGCCGCGTGCCCCTGTACACTTTTGGAAAGACCGCCCAGCAGAGTCTTTAAATTGTCGCGGTCAATCGGCTTCGGGTCAGTGAGTTTGAGACCCGGCGTGGTGGCGATCGCAAACTTTTGGATGAGATAATTCTCGCCGTCATGTAAGGTTGGGAACGGGATCAATCTTAGAACACCATCGGGAATTATCACCAAAGTATCTACGTTCTGCGCCTTTAGTTCTTCTTCGAGTGGCCCGATGATCCAGCTATAGAGCTTTTGAGCCGCGTACATGTAGCGTTTGGAAGAGCGTTTTTGCAGTTCTTTTCTAAACGCGAGAACTTCGGTTTTTACGGCATCAGCGTCGACGTCGACACTGAATCGAAGAATATTGTCTTGAGAAATAAGTAATGTCACTAACTTATTTTTCAGGATTATGGGATAAACGATCGAGGCATCGACGTTTTGTTGATCCAACCGTATCTGCTGCGCCTGGAGTGCAGCAACACATTGATCTTGAAAATAGTTCTCGAGTTCCGCAGTTTTGAGTAGTTCTACGGTGTCCAACGCGCGCCGGAGAAAATGCTGTTCAGTGGTCTCCTGGTCAGCAATAATAGACTGTCCGATATAAATACTCGCCAGTTCGTAGTACACAGGCTTCACCTTTCGCTCAAACGATTCAGGCAGGTGCCGAACACCTACCGTGAGTTCGTTGCGAATCGGGGTCAACGTGGCAATCGCGTTACTATACGCTGCGATCGCCTCATCCGTTCTTCCCGTGGCTCTAAGTAATCGCCCGGATTGCCAGTACCATTGATACAGGATCTCCGGATTATCCCCCTGAGAAGCCGCAAATAACGCGATATTAGTCAGCTGAAACGCCTCATTATATCTTCCGTCGATCTCGTATAGGTGGGCCAGATATCCGTTTGCGTAGGATCTGAGGCGCGCGTTAGGAAGCTGCAACGCAATCCTATCTGCCGCACTGAACGAGCTCGCGGCCAATGATTTCAGCTTCCGCGTTTCCACGTCGCCGACCCCGCTCTTGTAAATTTCAAATGCCTGCAGGCCAACGGATAAGAGCAGTGACGCTTTCATATAGTTATTCGGGACCGATTTCAGGAATTGAGCGGAATCGACCACCGCCGTCGTTGCCAGATCCAGGTCTCCGGCGTTCAAAGCTGCGATTGCAAGATTGAGGAGAACGGTCGCAATGAACTCCGAGTTATCCAGCTCTCGAGCGAGAGCGACAGATTCGCGGTAACACTCCATCGCCAACGGCCAGTCATCGACGACCATCGCAATATTACCTGAGTTATTCAGCGCAAGGGACAGAAGGTTTTCATCCCCAAAATTCCGCGCCTCGTTCAGAACGAAATTTCCGATTTTACTCCCTTCGTCATGCCGTCCCGTAGCAATAAAGAAATCGGCCAGTCTAACAAGCACCAGAAGGTAATGGCCGGCATCTGCTAAGCCCTCGCCAATGGTGCGCGCTTCATTCAAGGAGGAATATGTTTTTTCGTGGTGTCCCAGATTCTGGTGTGCAGATGCTTTTAGTAGTAACCCGTCGCATTTCTTGTTGGGGTCGGATTCCAGCGGTAAATTTTTATCCAGAATTCTGATGGTCGCGGCAAAATTACCGGCGGTATCCAGTTCTTGAGCTTCGACCAGCCAATCTCCGTTTGCCTCCGCGACGACAGGTGTAGCTGTAGAAAACACCATCGAAGTAAGAAAGGCAGCCATCCATGGCCAAAAACATCTGGTAATCATTACGCCCACACCTGCGGTGGCTTTCGATATAGACAGCAAGCAGTGGAATTTTCGAGGATCTCTTGTCACGGCAGGCAAAGATTTTGAAAAACTTGTCGACGTGAGTCGCGCTCTATAACGTCGCGCACGCGAAAACCTGACTGGAGTTGGTATAACAGAGGGGCAGTTCAGCATCTCTCGAATGTCCTTAGAAAATATTTACGCCGATTTCGAAATGAATTCCGTCATCCTGAAGATCGTGTTCGTCGTCTCCCGTCAGCTTTCGCAATGCGTGCCCCACGTACAACTCCGCATGTAAGGATTTTCCCGGGAACCATCGAAATCCCACACCGACACTTCCTATATCCGGCGGCTCACTGGAACCGCTGCCGTCGTCCCAACTCACGCCATAGTCACTAAATAATGCTAACTGAACCCGGCCGTCAACGGGGCTCCGACTGACTCCAGGGAGTTTAACGACGCCAACTGGCAGCCTAAATTCGAGACCGAACAGGAAACCGTTGTCCCGGGTTAACTCGTTTTCACGATACCCCCGAACCGTGTCGCGACCGCCGATCGGGAACTTTTCCAATGGCAACAACTCATTACTCGACAATCGCAGGGCGCCGCGCGCGAGGATCTCACTGTTACGAAAATGAAGTCTGTGAAGGCTCTGAAACTGGGTTAACCAAGTGGTAAATTCGCCATCCGGCGCATTCTTTTGAATCGTCGCATCTAAAGCGTTTATGCCAACATTAAGTTGAGAGCGACAGGTCACTACACGGGCCTCAGTTCTATCAATCCACTCCCCTCCAATACCCAAAACAGAAACGCGGCTAACGCCGTTAACGACTCCTTGCGAAAAAGAAAAGGGCTGACCCAATAGAAACGTTTCACTTTTCTTTCGTTCCGCAGTTAAAGTCAACGCGAACTCTTTAGAACCCCGCCGTAGTAGCGGGTGCCGCAGTTCGATTCCATACGTATCGGTATCACTGTCAATATCCAGATCGTCGAAATCTCTGGTGATAACGGTCGAATCATTCGCTTGATATCTGAAGGTAAGGGTCGTATCGCTACGGGTCACTGGTATCGTCAGAAATACGCTGTAGTCGTCAAGTCCCTCCGTTAACCCGTAACTTCCGCCAAGCACCTCTCCCCAGCCAGTGATATTTTTGTATGCCGCCCCCAGCTCTCCGCGATAACTCCCGATACTCGGTGATCGGTGGTTATTGAAAACGAAATTACTCGAAATGGGGTCCGCTTCCTCGGTTGTCACCCTAAGCACACTTTCTCCGAGTTTCATACCGGGGGACAACTGTGTATCGACGCGCTTAATCAGAGAATTTTGCTGGAGCCTGCGAAGAGGTTCCTGTAGCTCAATCACATTTAACGGGGTGTTAATCCCGTCCTCAATCCGACTACGGATAAACCTTTCGCGCAAGCGACCATTCGTCCTAATTTGAATAGAGCTCAGGGCCCCTTCGATTATTTGAAATTCAACGCGCCCATCCGTTATTTTCTGATCAGGGAGAAGGGCGCCAGATGTTAGATACCCCTTGTCAATATAGAGGTTTGTGATTTCATTCTTGAGCTCAAATAAATCTCTGGAGTTAAGTTCTCGACCGATAAATCGCGTCGTAACAACGAATATTTCCTCGTCGGAGATTACGGTGTTCCCGCGAATGATAAACTCGTCAACAACCACATGCTCCAACCCGGACAATTGCCCCTCCGGCACTGTAACTGGGGGAAGGGCTAAATTATTCGCTTCAGCGTTAATAACCGTTGTGTACATAACCGCAAAAATGGCCAGTCTAATGCTGACTAATGTGAGAATTGCCGTCGAAGTTTTACGATGCATTAATCATTCTTTCACGTTCAAAAAGGGGTCGTGCGCATACGCTGGGCGGGGGAGGAGCGGATTTAATCAAGCAAGATCACCATCCTTATACAGTTTAGCGAGGGTACAGTCTTCTTCACGGTTCAGAAAATTCGGGTGTTCTTCACCCACTACGACTTGTGTGCCGAGGTGTTCATCGTTGGAAAAAACAAGAATATCCCGTGGATTTGCCAAGTCTATTGTTTGTGGAGAATGCGTAACCATGATTACCTGACCGTAGTGAATCGAATGAAGTGTACGAACTACCAGCTCCAGATTCAGCGGGTGTAAATTATTTTCAGGGTGCTCGATTACACAAATGGGTTGATGCTCGGGGATATAGGCAAGGCTCGTCAATACCAGTAAACGCAATATCCCTTCCGAAAGTACCCCGGATGGCAACTCTAAACCGTCGGCGTACCGAAACCGGAAGTTCAGGTGGCTATCCTCATCTTGTTTTTCGATGATGATATCCTCCAGATCCGGCACTGCAGTTTGTACGACCATCAACCAGTCTTTGTATTTGTCCGGCGCGTCGACCTTAAGGCGTTGAAGGGCGGCTGGCAGCGATGCGCCGTATTCCATAGAAAGACATTCTTCGCCGAACCGACTTAACTGGCGCATCGTCGAGCTGTCGAGTTTGAATTGAAATAGTTTGTTCGTCAAGCGCTCTACAAACCAGCTGGACACCGGAAAATCTCTCTCATTCTCGACGATGTAGCTTAGAATCGTTTTGTGAGGATTTCGTGTCGGTGGAAGCAAATAGTCATCCGCAAGCAGCGCGTTGCTGTCGCCAAAGTGTTGCTCAGTATAAATACGGAGCTCCGGATCACAGTAATCGGAGATCAAGTTTTTATGTATATAAACGTGATTCTCAATAAACAATGTCTCCGGAATCTCCCGTACACCAAACTCGATATCGCTTTCAACCAGGCCGCCACGATCTATCAGGGTTAATTGTTCATTTAAGATCTGCACGTCCGTCCTATCCGGATCAAGGCCGATCGCAATTTCGTAGCGAACTGTATCATAGTTAGGTGATTTTTCAGGGGTCTGAAGATCTTCTGGAATCCGCGATTCCACGGCCAGTTCGAAGGAATCGGTCTGCTGCCGCCAGATTAAGTCATGAAAATATTCAGTGCGCTCCCCAATGGCCGTTGCTAAGTCGGCCGACATGGTTCTGCCGAGAATTGACAGGATATCAAGGAAATTGGATTTGCCGCTGGCATTGGCACCGATCAGAATTTGAAAAGGTTTGAGAGGTTGTTTGATATAGCGGATGCTGCGGAAATTAAGTGCCTCAATTGAAGTTATCATTTTTCTACTCCATCCTATTATTGTAACGCATTGCAGCTTCACTTCCGGGCGACGTTGAAATTATATAACTCGCGTGTTAGATTCAGCCCCCAATCTAGTGTAGCGTCCCACAAAGCGAACATTCCGATTCGTAATCGTACTCGTAATCATAATCTTTCTAGTTTTTCGAGGTGAGATTTAGAAAGAGATTACGATTATGAGTACGAGCACGAAGAAAATCCAACGAAAAGTTCGCTGGAATTGGGACTCGTTGCAAACGCGCACCGTAATTTTCAATAAAGCTAGGCCCCTTAAACTACTAAAGCTATCGGGATACCGCAAGTTGCGGTTGATTTTGAGAAAACGAAGAATGATTAAAACATCCCAAACCAATTTAAGCAGTTGCGCTGCCTGGTGGGAACCGAACGGATCGCTCCCCTCCACCTCCGACAAGGTTTTGCGCGAGAGGCTACTTACGATTAATGAACCTGTTGTCATCGTTGAAGACGGCGGTAGCCAGTCGCTAGCATCGGGAGGCGTCACTCGATTGGGAGAAACCGTTGTGAAGGAAAAGGGGTTCCCGATCGTCGGGTACGCGCATCCAATTGCTCCGGGACTTCTTGGCGATCCATCGTTCTGCAGGGATTATGGACTTAGATACCCATACGTTTCGGGCGCAATGGCGAACGGGATTGGATCTGCTGACATCGTCGAGGAAATGGGGAACGCAGGTATGCTCGGTTTCTTCGGCGCCGCAGGATTGCCCCTCGGCTTGATAGAAACGGCGATAGATCGAATTACAAAATCATTGGAGGACAAACCGTACGGCTTCAATCTAATCCACAGCCCTAATGAGCCGGAACTTGAAAACGCCATAGTCGCCTTATATCTCGACCGAGGCGTTCGGCTGGTTGAAGCCTCGGCTTATCTCGGCCTCACACTTCCGGTGATCCGCTATCGCGTTTCCGGAATCCACCAGGATTCAACTGGCAGGATAGTGACACCGAATCGGATCATCGCGAAGGTCTCACGAATCGAAGTCGCTTCGAAATTCCTGGCGCCCCCTCCTGAGCCAATGTTAAACCAACTCGTCGCAGCCGGCGATATCACCCTGGACCAGGCGCGGCTCGCATCGAAGATACCCGTGGCGCAGGACATAACCGTCGAGGCCGATTCCGGCGGGCATACCGACAATCAGCAGGCAGTGACCTTGCTGCCGACAATGACTGCGCTTCGCGATCGCCTTCAAGCGGAACATAACTATGAGGTCCAGCTCAGGGTTGGGGCTGGAGGAGGCGTGGCGACTCCAGCATCTGCGGCCGCATTTTTCTCTATGGGCGCTGCGTATATTGTGACTGGAACGATCAATCAGTGCTCAATAGAAGCGGGTACATCTGATACAGTCCGCGAGATGCTGGCACAGGCGCAGCAGGCGGATATAACCATGGCCCCGGCTGCGGACATGTTCGAAATGGGCGTCCAGGTCCAGGTTCTCAAGCGTGGTACGATGTTTGCAATGCGAGGCGCCCGGCTGTATGATATTTACCGGTCTTGCGATGGTCTTGACAGTATACCTCTTGCAGAGCGATCGGTTCTCGAGAAGACAATTTTTCGGGCGCCGCTTGAAACAATATGGGAGCAAACGAAGGCCTTTTTTCAAGATCGTGATCCGGCTCAGGTCACAAGAGCGGAGTCCGATAAAAAACACCGAATGGCACTGGTTTTTCGGTGGTATCTCGGACAATCATCGAACTGGGCGAACACAGGCGAGCCATCAAGAAAAATTGACTACCAAATTTGGTGTGGCCCCGCAATGGGCGCTTTTAACGAATGGGTCAAGGGGACCTTCCTCGAGGATTACCAGAACCGGAAAGTCGCCACCATCGCGTTCAATATACTATACGGAACGGCCGTGCAACTGCGCCTGAATTCACTTAAGAACCAGGGCGTTTCGATTTCGGGCGGTACTTGTACGATTCAGCCGCGGCCAGTCGCAGAGATTAAGGAATACTTCGAGTGACAGAGTCAGACTCAGAGACAATTGTGAAAAAGAAAATGATTCGCCCGACCCCGATCGCGATCGTCGGAATGGGTTGCATGTTCCCGAAAGCCAACGATCCGGAAGTGTATTGGGCGAATATAAACAACTGCGTCGATGGCATTACAGGAATTCCGGAAACCCACTGGCGTCCCGAGGACTATTATAACGCAGATCCCGCGGCACGGGATCAAACATATGCGAAGCGCGGCGGGTTCATTGAACCGATTCAATTTAACCCAATGGAATACGGCATTTCCCCTCGCGACCTGGAAGCGATCGACACGACGCAGCTTCTCGGACTGGTCGTCGCCAAACAAGCACTTAAAGATGCGGGATACGATGAAGATAGCGATTTCGACCGAAGCAGAACCAGCGTCATACTAGGGGTAACCGGCGCTCTCGAACTCGTTGTTACCCTATCTGCACGTTTAGGACACCCGAACTGGCGTAACGCGTTGAAAGACGCCGGTGTTGACCCGCAATTGGCGGCGGATGTGATGGCAAGGATTTCAGACTCGTACGTCGATTGGCAGGAGAACTCGTTCCCTGGATTACTCGGAAACGTCGTTGCCGGCCGCATTGCGAACCGGCTGAACTTGGGCGGGACGAATTGTGTGGTTGATGCTGCCTGCGCAAGCTCTCTGACAGCGATGCACTTAGCGAGCCTTGAACTGTCATCCGGCCGCAATGATATCGTCGTAACCGGCGGTATGGATACGTTCAATGATATCTTCATGTACATGTGTTTCAGTAAAACCCCCGCACTTTCGCCAACGGGTGATTCTAAGCCGTTCGACCATGAAGCCGACGGCACAATTCTGGGCGAAGGTATCGGCGTTGTAGTGCTGAAGCGTCTTGAGGATGCGCAACGTGATAACGATAGAATATACTCCGTAATTCGGGGTGTAGGCTCCTCAAGCGACGGAAAAGGCGACGCGGTTTACGCGCCGAGCAGTGAGGGCCAAACTCGCGCCCTTCGCCAAGCCTACGAACTTGCGGACATTTCCCCTGACACGATTGAACTTGTCGAAGCGCATGGCACCGGGACCAAGGTGGGAGATGCAATCGAAGCTCGTGCGCTTTCGGACTTGTACAGAGAATCAGGACGCGCCGATACATGGTGTGCATTAGGATCAGTGAAGTCACAGATCGGGCACACGAAAGCGGCCGCCGGCATTGCGGGCCTGATAAAAGCTTCACTGGCGCTTTACCATAAAGTTCTTCCGCCCACAATGAAAGTAACGCGACCGCTGGAGGTCGTTCAAGGGAACGGCTCGCCTTTCTACCTGAATACGACTAAACGCCCCTGGATGCCGTCCATAGAACACCCGCGTCGCGCGGGAGTGAGTTCCTTCGGGTTCGGTGGAAGTAATTTTCACTGCGTGCTCGAAGAAGCGGACGATCGGAAACCGTGTGTTGATTGGGATGGAGAAATCCAACTTCTCGTTTTTACCGGCGATAGCCGCGCGGAAATATCCGGTAAACTTGATAATTGGCTTGGGTACGATGAGCCGTGGCGCGCGTTCAGGCATAAAGCTGCTGAGAGTCGGCGTGCCTATGACGGCGATGATAACTGTCGCCTTATATTCGTCGTTCAGAAAGGGGCGTCAAACCTTGCGAAATCGATAGGACAAGCAAAGAAGATCCTTGATGACAATAGTTCAGGAGAGCACTGGAGCACCCCGGATGGGGTCTACTTCGGCACTGGCGTCAGTGATGGGCAAATAGGCGTACTCTTCCCCGGGCAGGGATCGCAGTATGTCGGCATGTTTCGCGATCTCGCGTGTCACTTCCCGCAAATGCAAGAAGCGCTTGCGGCCGCTAACGCAGTCTTTTCCGAGCACGAAGCAGCCCAGTCTGGCAAACGATTAACAGATATCATTTTCCCGTTTCCGGAATTTGACGATGACGAGATAACGAAGAACGAGTCTGCACTGCGTGATACCCGCGTCGCTCAGCCGGCAATCGGTGCGGTCTGTATGGGACTGTTCTCTATACTTCAGGACTTTGGACTTAAACCCCATACTGTCGCGGGACACAGTTACGGGGAACTACCCGCGCTGTGCGCGTCCGGAAGATTCGGGGCAACCACTCTACACGCGCTATCGAACCTGCGCGGACAGCTAATGGCGGCGAAACACAGTTACAAGGGAACGATGCTCGCGGTGAAGGCCTCCGGCGATCAGGTATTGAAATTAATAAAATCAGCGGGCCTCGACCTTGTGGTCGCCAACAAAAATGGACCCGAGCAAATCGTGCTTTCCGGCGCAGAGAAAGTGATCGACAAAGCAGCGGGACTATTTTCCCAGATGGGAATCGGCCATAAGCTTCTAAAGGTATCATCTGCATTCCACAGTGCGTGGGTTTCACATGCCCGCGAGCCATTCTCAGACGCACTTCAGAAAATTAAATTTTCCGCGGCCAAAATACCTGTCTACGCAAATAGCACCGCGCAACCGTACCCGAATCGAGCCTCACAGATTCGAGAACTTCTTGCCGGACAACTAGCACGACCGGTCGAGTTCATGGATCAGATCACCAATATGTATGGTGCTGGAGTTCGCACGTTTGTTGAGGTTGGCCCGGGATATGGATTAACAGGACTGGTCTCGTCAATACTGAAGGGTAAGGATTTTACCGCTTTTGCAACTGATTCGTCAGCTGGCAAGCGCTCTGGATTCGTGGATCTCGGACGAACGCTTGCGCATTTGGCGTCCTTGGGAATTCCGGTGCAGTTAGATAAATGGGACAACATTGCGTTGCCTGACGACATCGGGACGAAACCAGGATTTGCTGTTTCCCTATGTGGCGCGAACTACGTAAATAAAGCAAGCCAGGCGAAAGAAGAACCCTTTGCAAAGTCATCCGCTGCAGCTCTAATGCTCACTGCCGATCCAACGAGACAGAGTGCCTCTGAAATTGCGGACAGACAAACATCGAATCCCAACTCGAACGAGATCAACAGGCCTCGGGTTAAAACACCGTCAAACCCGGCACCAAGCCCAACTGTTCCAGACGGCGTCCCTGCCCTTGCCACTTCGGGAGCGGCGACCATGGCATCCAGTGATGCGTTGCGCATTACGCAGCAGAACATGCTGGCGCTTCAAAAACTGCAGACCGAAACAGCTAAACTCCATCAACAATTCCTCAACGGCCAGGAGCACGCTCACGAAAATATGCGGGTTTTAATACAGCAACAGCAGCAGATCCTTAGCGGCTCATACTCTTTTACTGAATCACCACGGGTAAATGTCCCTGATATCCCGATGTCGTTGGAAATGCCAGCGAATTCTGAAGCCGCGAAACCGTCTCACGATCCGACAAACGCAGTGTCGGATACAGAAGCCGTTTCGCCTCGTTCCGAAAAGCACGATGTCATCCTCACAGAGAATTCAGCACAGGCAGGTTATATCGAAAAAGTACTCTTGGAAATTGTTGCTGATAAAACAGGATATCCCGAGGACATTCTGAATTTGGAGATGAACCTCGATGCCGATCTTGGAATTGACTCAATTAAACGTGTGGAGATCCTCTCGGCCCTCCAGGAAAGAATGCCCGAACTTCCACCAATCGGAGCCGAGCAGTTGGGCAGTATTCAGACATTAGAACAAATAGTGGAGTTCCTGCAAGTACCGAAGACGGCCGACGCTGCGTCAGAGCTAGCGCACCTGGAATCTTCGGGACCGGCGCAGGATCTTATCGCATCTACCTTGCTCGAAGTTGTCGCCGATAAAACAGGGTATCCACTGGATATTCTCACATTAGACATGGGACTGGACGCGGATTTGGGGATTGATTCAATCAAGCGCGTTGAGATATTGTCTGCTTTACAAGAACGATTACCTGGCACCCCGGGATTAGGTCCAGAACACCTCGGGCAAATCCAGACGTTGGCGCAGATTATTGAGTTTCTGCAAGTCGCCCCCACCCCTGTCACCACAGATAATAACGCTGTGAGCAGTCAACCCAGTTCAGCGCGAGAGAAAATTGCGGCGACGCTTCTTGAAGTTGTCGCTGATAAAACCGGATATCCACTTGATATTCTTACGCTTGAAATGGGATTGGACGCTGACTTAGGAATCGACTCAATCAAACGTGTAGAAATCCTCTCAGCGTTGCAAGAGCAACTCCTCGATACTCCATCTATTGGCCCGGAGCATTTGGGACAACTTCAATCGCTCGAGGAAATTGTCGATTACCTATCCGCCAAGAACGGTGATTCCAGTACGGATGCGCCAACGTCGCCCCCCGTCAAGGCGGAGGGCCCGGTACGTAGCTTACAATCTACTCTCGATGACAGCGCGATTGACCGTCACATAATAGTAACTGAAAAACTCGAAATAGATTCGAATCGACAGAGATTCCAATTATCCGCCGGCGCAAGGATAATGATAACAGATGATGGCGCCGGATTAGCGAAGAAGCTGTTTAAGGAACTTAGAAGCGAAGGATACGATCCGGAGATTATAGGCATTGGTATAGCGAAAGATATCAAACCGCCGCCTTACCTGGACGGGCTCGTCATTCTAACCCCCCTGTCAGGCGCGGGCAACAACGGATACTTGAATGCGGCATTCTCCCTGATTAAACGATTTGGCCCCGCATTACGAGCAAGTGGCCAGAGTGGTGGAGCTCTTCTTGCAACGGTTTCTCGGCTTGACGGTGCCTTCGGTCTCCACAAATCCTTCAGTAAAAGTGACCCCATTTCGGGGGGACTGGCAGGGCTGTCCAAGACATTATTGCACGAATGGCCTGAGGTCCACTGCAAAGCAATCGACCTTGACTCAAGTATCAGGATGACAGAAAAACTCGTAAAATCGATTGTGGAAGAGATTTTTACCGCCGGGCCGGTGGAAGTTGGAATATCCTCGAAAGGGCGAGTTACACTTTCACTTCTGAAGAAGCCACTGAACGGTAAAGCAAGCGGACTGAAGATTTCATCCGACGACGTTATTCTCGTGTCCGGAGGAGCGCGGGGCGTTACCGCCGAAACAGCGTTATCTATTGCTAACGCATGGCAGGCGTCATTACTGTTGGTGGGGCGCAGCCCGGAGCCATCCCCGGAACCGGACTGGTTGGTACCGCTTGCCGATGAAGCGTCCATAAAGAAGGCTCTGCTCGGGCAATCGGAAACAAAAATAACGCCGAAAGAGATCAATGTTAAATTTCATTCGCTCATGGCGAATCGCGAGATACTCCGCAATCTAAAGCGTATAGAGGCGGCTGGGTCACGCGTCGTTTACCGGTCTTTGGATATTCGCGATCGAAAGGCGGTGCAATCGATGGTGGAAGAAGTCACGAAGACGATTGGAGAGATTACCGGATTAGTCCATGGAGCCGGCGTGATTGCGGATAAGCGGATTGAAGACAAAACCGAAGAACAATTTAATCTTGTGTACTCCACAAAAGTAGAAGGTCAGCTTTCGCTCCTCGCTGCGCTCGAACAGAAAGACATAAAATTTATGGTGTTCTTTTCTTCGTCCACGGGTCGCTTCGGGCGTACGGGCCAAATCGATTATGCCGCGGCTAATGAGGTACTCAATAAGCTTGCTCAACAAGAGGCAAGGAATAGACCCGGTTGCCGTATTCTTTCACTGAATTGGGGGCCTTGGGCCGGCGGGATGGTTACACCGGCGCTAAAAGGTGTATTCGAACGGGAAGGTGTAGGTCTTATTCCGCTGAAAGCGGGAAGCGACTATATGGTTAAAGAGCTATTAAGCGCGTCCAGTGAGATGCCTGTAGAGGTTGTCGTCGTCGCTGCAGGTTCAAGAATTCAGAGCACCTCAAATTCGCCTGCCGCAATTTCTTCCGCATATAAGCTTGTTGTCGAGGAGAACCTATCGCTTACATCGCACACGTACCTTGCGTCGCATATTTTCGGCGGAGAAGCGGTACTGCCAATGTCCATTATGATAGAGTGGTTGGCGCACAGCGCTATGCACGGGAACCCCGGCTTAAAATTCGCGGGTATCGACAATCTGGAAATCAATTCGAAATTGGCCTTAACCGAGGATGAGCAAATCGTTATCCGGCTAAAGTCAGCGAATGCCAGAAAAGAAAACGACCACTATGTGGTCCCGATAATTCTGTGCCGCGTTAAGGGCGACCTGGAAATTATTCACGCCAAAGCCAATGTCATACTAACCAGCCAGTTAACTGAAGATTCGCTGCGGCTGGATGATTCGGGGTTCAAACCTTATTCTGGCCATCCGATTCCATATGACGGTACAACCCTGTTTCATGGCAAACATTTCTTCGGAATTAAAGCAATTGAGCGCCTTGACGAGAACGGCTTCACCGCGAGATGTGGTGTGGCTCCTGCGCCGGCGAAGTGGATAACGAGTCCGCTACGTAACCGGTGGCTAGCCGATCCGCTGGTTTTAGATTGTGCATTTCAACTTATGATCGTTTGGGCTGTGGAGACGCAGGGAATACCATCCCTTCCGCTCTCGGTTAAATCTTATCGTCAGTTCACTAATAAATTTCCGGCTGACGGTTGTCGAATTACAGCAGCGATCACCGGAATCGACGGACCGAAAGCTACGGCTGAAATAGAGATCAGCGACAGTGATGGAATGTTAGTCGCACGTATTGAGGGTTACACCTGCATTCTCGACCCATCTTTGGCTGACGCTTTTCGGCAGAACACACTTACCCCCCTCCCCTGCGGAACTTAAAAAGATCAAAGTGATACCGCAAGCGGTACAATTTTTGGCCGACTTCAAACTATCACGCACGAGATGTCGAACGATATTTCGAAAACCCGAAGGCGTTTGGTATAATATCGATAGTTTCTTGCAACATATAAATCCTGCTGTATACCCGTAAGCAGGCGCGCCAGGTGGTTCCCTTCTGAATAAGAACACCGACACACACACAACTTCAGGCATCTAAATAAATGAATATTGACGAATCCATTGCTATCGTCGGAATCGGCGGGACGTTCCCGGACGCACCCACCCTTGATCGTTTTTGGGATCACATCGTCAGTGGACGTGACGTTTGTCGTGATGTGCCGAAAAATAGATGGAGTTGCGATCCTCAAGACGTATATGATCCGACTGGTCCGCTGCCAGATAAAGTTTATTGTAAACGCGGGTGTTTTATAGAGGATTTTCGTTTCGACCTGTCCGGACTTGATGTCGACCAGGACTGGCTTGAGCGCCTCGATCCGATGTATCATTTTATCCTGGATGCAGGTAAACAAGCGTTCAATGATGCCGTCATGTCCAGATTGGACCACTCACGTGTAGGAGTAATAATTGGCAATATCGCATTGCCAACCCAGAAGTCTTCCGAAATAGCGGGTGATATTCTTGGACGGACATTCGCCGAAAAAGTATCTTTGGCACAAGGGGGGAATGGTTCGACTGATACCGCTGCGATCAATCGTTATGTCACCGGTCTTCCCGCCGGGTTGTTGGCGCGCGCATTGAATCTTCAAGGTGGCAACTTCACTCTGGATGCTGCCTGTGCATCATCGTTGTACGCTCTAAAACTCGCGGCTGACGAATTGAGATCGGGACGACTGGACGCCGTTCTCGCCGGCGGCTTATCGCGGCCGGACTGCTTGTATACGCAAATGGGTTTCTCACAGCTAAAGGCGTTATCGGTTACTGGACGCTGCTCGCCGTTTGATGAGAAAGGCGATGGACTCATAGTCGGTGAAGGCGCCGGCATTGTCGTTCTCAAAAGACTGCCAGATGCATTAAGCGATGGGGATAGGATCTACGGTGTTATACGCGGCATCGGGCTTTCAAATGATGTTAAAGGAAATTTACTTGCGCCGGATACTGAGGGGCAACTGCGAGCAATGCAACCGGCATACGCAAAGTCAGGATGGAAGCCATCCGACGTCGACCTGATCGAATGCCACGCTACCGGCACGCCGGTGGGCGATGCGGTAGAATTCGAGAGTCTGCGTCAACTCTGGTCGGATAGCGACTTTGATCCGGGACAATGCGTAATCGGATCGGTCAAATCGAACGTCGGACACTTGCTTACCGGCGCCGGAGCGGCCGGGTTAATAAAAGTACTGCTTGCACTGAAGAACAAGTCACTACCCGCGACCGCGAATTTTGAACAAGCCAATTCCAAAGTGGATATGGCGAACTCGCCGTTTCGCGTGCTGCGATCAAGTGAAGCATGGGAAGAGCCTGCGGGCGGACGTCCTCGGCGGGCGGCTGTGAGCGGCTTCGGGTTTGGCGGAATAAACGCCCATGTCCTTATCGAAGAATGGCCGCCGCACTCACCCACTCGAAAACCCAAGCGCGCTAAATCCGGAGCACAAACCTCTAAAGCTGACATCGCAATAGTTGGGATGGACGCGTACGTCGGCCCGTGGACCAACCTTGACCTATTCCGGGACCGGGTATTAGGAGGAGGCACCGGAGAACCCTCTGCAAAAGATCGTGCTTGGTGGGGATCGGCAGATAGTAAATGGTTCAGGAATAAAGGGCTGACGCGCGAGAGTCTAAAAGGCTATTTTATCGACAACTTTGAAATGCCGCTGCGCCAGTTTCGAATACCTCCTAAGGAACTGGAGCAAATGCTGCCGCAGCAGCTTCTTATGCTCCTTGTAGCCTTGCGCGCACTCGAAGACGCTGCGTACGATAAAGAAGGCGGACTACGGGCTAGCGTTTACATCGGCCTCGGCCTCGACTTATCTACTACCAATTATCACTTCCGCTGGTCCCTCATCAATAAAGCCCGAGAATGGGCCGATGCCAATGGTGGCAGATTAAACGCAAAGGTCGAAGCAGAATGGATTCGTGGCCTACGGGATTCAGCCGGCCCACCACTCTCCGCCGATCGGACCATGGGCGCGTTAGGAGGGATCGTTGCGAGTAGGATCGCCAGAGAGTTTCACTTCGGAGGGCCATGTCATACGATCTCATCGGAAGAAAGCTCGGGAATACGAGCCCTCGAGATCGCGGTTAGAGGATTACAGAACTCTGAAATTGACCAGGCCTTGGTTGGCGCGGTTGATTTCGCGGGGGATATTCGATCGCTAATCGCAACCCATGAGGATCGGCCATTTTCGGCTGAAGGGGTTATTCGTCCGTTCGACATCCATTCGGATGGGACGATCCCGGGGGAAGGCGCGGTAGCATTGGTTCTAAAACGGGTCGAGGATGCCCGGCGAGATGGCAATAAAATTTACGCGATAGTAAAAGGTATCGGTGCTGCGAGCGGCGGGCGTCCGAATGCCGTTATCCCAACAACTGAATCTTACTTACAAGCACTGGAGCGCGCTTATGCAGATGCTAATCTGGAGCCGTCACGGGTACAGTACATCGAGACTCACGGTAGTTCCGATCCTCAAGAAGACCGTATGGAAGCCGAAGCGCTGGCTGTATTCTTCCAGAACAACAACAAATCCGAGGCCGGACCGCGATATCTAGGCAGTGTGAAGGCCGACATCGGTCACACAGGAGCTGCTTCAGGATTAGCATCAGTTGTGAAGGCCGCTGTCTGCCTCGACGCAACCGTGCTGCCGCCGATTAGAAACCTGACTAATTATCGGGACGAATTGGACGCCAGTGCCTTTAATCGCAATACTGCCCCGTCTCATTGGTTAAGAAATCGTATTGCCGGTCCCCGACGCGCCGGAATAAGCTCCTTCAGCGTCGATGGAACCTGCGCGCATGTCGTATTGGAAGCCTGCGCACAATCAGATACTCGCTCTAATTTCTCCGCCGCGGGTCCCAAACCAATCTCAGTTGATAGAATTTTTGTCGTCGAAGGAGACGATACGGAATCGATTATCAAAGGGATAAATTCACTCCGCAAGGATCTGATAGTATCTCAAAATCGTGACTTTGGAGAACTTGCAGAGCACTGGTTCAACAGTACTGGAATGCGCCCCCGGGAAAAGCTCGGATTAGCCATCGTTTCGAGCGATATTTCTGAGACTATCGAGCTTCTGGATAAAACCAGAGTCAGCCTCGAAAAAGAGATTCCCGGCCAGGGTCTCCCCGAGCGGGTCTATTTCAATCCCAGTCCGCTGGGGAATACCGGAAAACTAGCTTTCGTCTTTCCGGGTTCCGGCACGTTCTTTCCCGAAATGGGTCGTGATTTGGCTCTAATGTGGCCGGAAGTCATGGAAGCGCTCGACAAGGACTGCAAACATCTTGCGGACCAATTCCCGGTCGTTCCGGCAGCCGACAGTAGTGTAGATGTAAAAGCGATGATTCTCGCCCAGGTATCACTCGGGTCATTAGTGACCGAGATTCTTGCCCAACATGGCGTAACCCCGGATGCAGCGATTGGCTATAGTCTTGGCGAGTCGGCAGCGATGTTCGCGCTTCGTGCGTGGACTGAACGGGACGAAGTGTTGGCTCGCCTAAACGAATCGACCCTGTTCACCGACGATTTAGCGGGAAATTATAACGCGGCACGAGAAACCTGGAAGTCCCGGAATAAACGAGGTATTTCATGGACTGTCGCTGTCGTCGACCGTTCCGCAGCCGCAATCAAAGAGGCACTAAACGCAACACCTCGTGTTTATCTGCTAATTATTAACACCCAGGAACAATGTGTAATTGGCGGTGATGACCATGCGGTAAGAACCTTCGTTAAGTCACTGAATTGTCACTTTACCCCAGTATCTGGCGTACCGTCGGTGCATTGTGAAGTTGTCAAGGTTGTCGAACAGGAATATCGGAACCTGCATCTCCTCAAGACAACCCCACCTTTGGGCGTTAAATTCTACGGTGCCGCGGTAACGACGGGTTACGTACCAACTCGCGAGAAGGTCGCGGACGCCATCGTCAATCAGGCGCTTTCAACGATCGATTTTCCATCAATGATTCAGTCCGCGTATGACGACGGGGTCAGAGTTTTTCTCGAGATCGGCCCGGGTCAATCCTGCAGTCGGATGATCTCCCGTATTTTGGGAGACAATGCGCACCTTGCATTTTCAGTGTGTGCTCCGGGAAAAGATAACGTTTCCTTCATGCTCCAGGGACTTGGTCAGCTTATCGCCGAGAGAGTAAAAGTTGACTTATCCCCTTATTATCGAAAATTTTCGAACAGTACTGACGCTGTTGTCGCTCAGGTGAAAGTCCCGGCCCCGTCTATTAAAATACATACAGACGGGCCAGCATTCACCCCGCCACCTTTTCCCAATAGCAACGGCCAAGCGGTTCCAGACACGTTGATACCGACTTTACCCAGTCCGGCCCTTACCAGTGCCGGGGCACCTTTCAATATAGAACCGATTATCGCAGAGATGGCTGTCGCACAACAAGCCAAGGCAGTAGCGCACGAGACATTCTTGCGCGTGTCCCGACAACTTTCCGATACACTTGCCGAAAATTTAAGCTTCCAAATGCAATTGGCAGAGCGTGCTACTCGATCAGGAGGAAGTGCGGTTGTTGACTCGGAGGTCACCTCATCTCCTGAGGCTGCCACGATAAAACGGGCTCTTGAGCCCCCCGCCTTCCCACGCGAACAATGCATGGAGCTTGCGATTGGCTCTCTTGGTGCGGTTCTCGGCCCCGAATTTGCGGAAATCGACCAGCACCCCACCCGCGTCCGCCTTCCAGGCGAACCGTTAATGCTCGTCGATAGAATTCTTGAAGTAGAGGGAACGCCTAAATCTATGACCTCAGGCCGGGTCGTAACGGAACATGACGTTCACCCGGGCGCATGGTATTTGGATAACGGCCGAATTCCGACATGTATCGCAGTTGAAGCGGGCCAGGCGGATTTATTCTTGTCCGGATATCTTGGCATCGATTTTGAGACAAAAGGACTGGCGGTTTATCGTCTTCTCGATGCGGACGTGACATTTCACGACGCCTTGCCGCAACCAGGCACCACTATTCGTTATGAAATCCGGATCGACCACTTTTTCCGTCAAGGAGATACATATCTATTTCGCTTCAACTACGATGGAACGGTAAACGGCAAACAACTTATCACGATGCGGAACGGATGCGCGGGGTTTTTCACCGAGGCCGAACTGGCAGCAGGTCAGGGTATAGTTCAATCGAAGATCGACGAGAACCCTAAGAAACGTTCTCTCCCGACCGACTGGGTTGAACTTGTGCCACTGGAAACGACGATTTATAGCGACGAGCAGATTAATGCCCTCCGTAAAGGAGATCTTAAAGGATGTTTCGGATCGCTATTCGAGGGACTCCCGCTTACCGATCCTTTGACACTTCCCGAGGGACGAATGCAGTTGGTTGATCGCGTCCTGGAGCTGATACCGAACGGCGGGGACTTTGGCCTCGGCCTAATTCGGGCGGAAGCTGATATCCACCCGGATGACTGGTTTTTAACCTGCCATTTTGTCGATGACATGGTCATGCCGGGGACGTTGATGTACGAATGCTGTTGCCATACTCTGCGAATCTTTTTGATGCGCTTAGGCTGGGTTTCCGATAAAAAAGACGGCGTATGGGAGCCGATTCCTGGCGTCATGAGTCGACTAAAATGCCGTGGACAGGTGAAACAGACGACAAAAAAAGTTGTGTACGAGATAATGGTAAAGGAACTCGGTTACCGACCAGCTCCGTACGCAATCGCTGACGCTTATATGTACAGCGACGGTAAGCGCATCGTTAAAATTTCAGATATGTGCTGTCAACTGACTGGTTTGACTAAGGATTATTTCACCCAACTATGGAATGGTCAATCTACCTCTTCCGCCAAAAACATGGCGACTGCGCCACTGTACAGCTGTGATCAAATTTTAGAATTCGCGGTGGGTTCACCGTCTAAGGCGTTTGGCAACAGGTACAAGGTATTCGATAAAGATCGATTCATCGCGCGACTCCCGGGTCCACCATATCAGTTTTTACACCGGGTTACGAGGGTTGACGCCGAACCTTGGGTAATCAAGGCAGGCGGCGTTATTGATTGCGAATTCGATGTCTCACCCGATGACTGGTACTTCACAGAAAATCAAGGCAGAATGCCATTCGCCATACTTCTTGAGGTCGCCCTGCAAACCTGTGGATGGTTTTCTGCGTATATGGGATCAGCGCTGGCAAGTGAAAAAAAGCTGCACTATCGAAACCTGGGTGGTGACGCGACGCAGTATATGCCGGTAACGCCGGATATCGGGACACTCACGACGGCGACCAAGGTTACTGCAGTCGCCGACTCCGGAGGCATGCTTATACAGCATTTTGAATTTGATATGCGCAGCGAAAGCGGCCGGGTCTACGCTGGAACAAGTTACTTCGGATTCTTCTCGGAATCTGCCCTCGCCGACCAACTCGGAGTACGTGATGCAAAGCGATACTCGCCAAGCGACGCGGAACTCGCACGTTCAACGTCATTCCCTTATCCGACGGGCGATCCCTATCCGTTGGATAAAATGCGGATGGTTGATGAGATTACCGAATACATTGCGGACGGAGGCCCCGAGAAGCTCGGTTATATTCGAGGCAAAGCTTTGGTTAACGAGGATGCCTGGTTCTTCAAGGCCCACTTCTATCAGGACCCTGTCTGGCCGGGTTCGTTGGGTTTGGAATCTATGTTGCAGCTGCTGCAGGTGTTCGCAACGAAACGCTGGGGAGGGGAAAAGGAAGTCAAACTGGAAACAATCGCCTGCGGCGAACCGCATCAGTGGATATACCGCGGTCAGATTTTACCGACGAACAAAGAAGTAACGGTCGATGCCGTAATTACACACGTGGACGATCAAAATAAAACCCTTCGGGCCGACGGTTTCCTGTCGCGTGATGGCCTAATTATATACGAGATAAAAAATTTAACATTAAAAGCCGATATATCTTAGCTCGGAAACCTTAGTGCCCGATCAAATAAATAGCGATTAGTTTCGACAAAGCGGTTGTAATTAGCACGATTATAGGTTACATTCAACCCAGTACCAGCGTCCTTTTTTCTACAACTAAGCGGAACCCGGAGAATAACAATGATAGCTAAAAGCGTAAAAATAGTCATAATGTTCCTTGTCATCGGCAGCTTATCCTCGTCTGCTAACGCCGCGAACTTTGCTTTCAATTTTGTCAATACAGTGCAGCAGCAAAACAATGCGGGGGACTCTCTTGATCCGATTACAACCGCCACCCTTAACTGGTCAACAGACTTGGAGCAGTATAATACTGACGGTGGTACGGGCACAACAAATATAGTCTCACCGGCTGGCGCTGTAAGCTATCCCATAGGGCCAGCTTATCCAAATCCAATCACCCACGCAAACGTTGATCTTACTAAAAAAGCTGTCCACGGAAAGTTTACCTTCGACGCTACCGCGGCGAATAAGGATTCAACGACCGTTGAGTTTTTTATTTCCGATCCGTACAAAGCGGGCGGGCACCAGCTCTTCGTCGCAACCCAACTTGATAATCCGTCGTCAGGGATTATACAGGTTGTCGATATCTCAGGCAACGTCTTTTTCTATCCCGGAAGTGCCGGGGTCGGGGTGTTTAACACCGACCCGGGTGCCTTTGCCCCTAAGCATCAACTATCCTCAGATAGCGGTAACGTGGTCTGGCTCGCCTTGCCAGGTGCAATAACACTTTCGTCGTCGCAGGTAACATTGCTTGCACAGGTTGGGAATATTCCGGAGCCAAGAAACGTTCTTCTTTTTACGACCTTTCTGGGGGTCGCAGTGATGCTTCACAGAAAGAAACGTCAGGGATCTGTCCTCGTCGAAGAAGAAATAGCTGCATAAACTCAGTTGTTACGATATTTTTTTTCTTACTAACCGGCGCGCTTAAGAGATTTACTTCTCTTAAGCGCGTTTTTGCTGTTCAGCCTCTCCGCAGTGACTCTCGATCCTGCATCAACGCCCGTCTCCGACCCCAAACGACACATTGACTAGATCGGCGAGTAGAGCCGAATATTTTCAAATCTTAACCGTCGACCGTATAAATATTCCTATTTTAATCTGGATTTCACCTTGTACCGCAGTTCCTCCACACCCGGCGTCTTGAGATCTACCCCCTCCAGCAAACTATCCGCAATTGTAAATGATCGTTTAGCGTTTTCGTGGTCATCAAGACTGAGCTGAACTTCGCCGAGGCGGTAATATAGGGCAGGAATACCAGGCGTCGTCAAAATCGCCTTCTCCAGTATTTGCAATGCACGGCCATACTCTCCGCGCGAATATAGAGCGAGTGCAAGAGTGTCGGCGATGTTATAATGGCCGGAACTCTCTTTGTAGAGATTCTCAGCAATTTGATATCCTTCTCCCGCGTTTCCCGGGCGCTTCGATGCGATCAGTGCCATAGCGAGATTGTTTCTAAAATGAGGTTCATTCGGTATTTTCACTAAAGCACGCCGATAACTGGCGATAGCCGAATCATAGTCGCCAACGGCTGAGAAGGTAGTCCCAAGATAAACATCAGCTAACCATGAATTCGGTTCGATTTCTGCCGCCTCCTCATATACGGAGATTGCGGTTTCGTAGTCTTTTAACTTGAAAAAAACTTCTGCTTTTAGGAGTGTCATAGAAAAATCGCCTGGATTTTTAGCCAGAACTATTCCTATGGAGTCGAGAGCAAGATTGTATTTCTCCAATCCAATATAGCCACTGATCAGAAAGCGTCTTGCGCGGTCATGATCAACATTTGGCATACTTAAGACCTTTTTACAGTGAATTACAGCCATCCGGTAGCTTTGTCTCTTGAGATAGATATATGCTAATAATGAGTAACTTCTAGCGTCGTCCGGTGTTTCGTTAACCTGTCGAGTAAGAAGTTCTATCGCCTTCTCTGCTAGATCGCGATTGATCAAATGGCGAGCAATTTGGTACTTGATCCTTTTCTCGTTCGGAAACGTTCGAATAATTTCCTCGAACGCACTTTCTGCAGCGTCGAACTCTCCTTGCCTGAGCAGCATGTCTGCCCGACAGACCAGTGCGCGGAGATTCATGGGATCTTGCCGCAGCGCCAGTTTTATGTGTTCCGAGGCCTCCTCCCAATTGGAGTTTGTGATCGCTATGTAAGCAAGTCCAAGATGCGCATCTATGTAGTTCGGATTTATATCAACAGCCTTAGCATAATTGATAGTTGCAAGTTCGAATTCCCTAAGAAGGTGAAACGCTCTTGCCGCCAATTCAAGTTGCTCAGGATTGTCATTGGGTAGCATTGCTACAGTCGTCTTCAGTAAAGTTAGTGCCTCATCGGTTCGAGGTTCCCGTATCAGACAGTGCACAATAATGAGATTTGCTTCCGAATGATCCGGAATCGCATTCAATACCGCATTCGCTTGCTCAAACGCTATGTTTGCCTGGTCAAGCTCAAGTGCTGCGTGTGCAAATTCGAGGCGAGCCTCCCAATAGTCGGGTTTCATCCGAATCACATCCTCGAATTTACTAAGCGCAGTACGGTAGTCTTTAAGCGCAACGAGGCATCGCGCCATCTCCAAGTGTACTTGCGCATCTCCCGGCGTGTGTTCGGCAGCCTTGCGGTATGCTACTATCGCTTTCAGGTATTCTTCATTTTCGAACAGGTTCTGAGCATGCGCAAGATAGCCCGCAACAACCCGTTCGTGTCTTACCCCCGAAGTTCGAGCAAAATGGAAGACGGCAAATAAAATCATAGACCAAGACATTAACAGGAATATTCCGACACCGACAAGTCGATAGGTAGGAGGCCTCCAGTAATGATGTTTTTTAATTATCGTCGCAAGGCAGCACGCGTCGCGAGAACCAACAGACTCCCAATGAGCATCCGGACAGAATGTCTTGAATATAAATAGACTCTGATATTTCTTGCCGGGCCTACATGCATGCGCGCCGCGAATCGTTGTTGAGGTAAGACATTTGTAGGGAGATGTTTTAGTCTTGATACCGACAGTTTTCTTCGCCGTTCTTATCGCTAGCCATGAAATGCCCTTAATATAATGGAAGGATAAAAGTAGAAAGTCGGCGGGCAACCGACAAATTACGACGATTACGTAGAGCAGAGCTTTTAGTATCCTATGCACTATCCGAACCGGGACGAATAACAGTTTTAATGACCTATGTTTTATCGACTTATCTGCCATAGTCTGATCCTTGACTTGGAAATAGTTACGCTACAATTGCAGAATTTTCGGCAACCCCACTTGCAACCAGATACCCAACGCGTTCGCTCCGCATGAGCATTCCGCACTATCGGGATCGCACATACTGCGGGAAGAGTCCGTCCAGACAAACCGATCTTCGAAAAATCGACTGCCTGCAGTCTAATTAATACCGAATTCCGGGAGAATCGGCGCGATTTCTTCGACAAACTCCAGTGCAACACTCTTTGCTAAATCGTGTGACTTCGATGACTTAACGATTACCGCCACCAGGTACTGCGGCTTAACGTTTGAAGATGCGGGTTCGTTCCAGGACTGTCGCAACAAAGAGAATAGCTTGACCGGGTTGTACCTTACGTTCGGCATGTTTTCGTCCTCTTTCCTGAACCAGAATATGACGAACTCATCACGCCCTGATTTCCGAAACAAACGAAGCGCTACGGATTCGGCAGGTATGGATTCCAACTTTATATCTGAGGCAAATTCCTCCACTTTCGTGTATCCCCACGCAGGAAAACATTCATCCGGATGGTGTACGGAAACGCCTGTCAGCGGAACCGGATCCCCGGGTTGACGTATAAAATTCCTGGCTTCCCAATACATAATCCGTAATTCGATGGCATCACTGCTGTCACTCTCGTAGATGCGCATTAAGTAGTCGTTTGGTCTGAGTATCTCCTGAAGGTCCGACGTTAACTCAATGTCTTCAACCCCACGGTGAGACCCGATATTGTCCGGAAATTCCACCAGAAGCTTCCTCTCCGTATCCGATTCTACAACATCCGCTAACGCATAGTGATCGGTGACGGTGATATTGGCGATAGTCCCGACGGATAGCATAGCAGCGACCATTAACATCAAGATCAGTTTCTTTCGCGTTGGAACACCCAAAATGGGGCCTGGCACAACTGGCTGCACCGCCGATATCTGCTCAGTCTCATGCGTAAATAAACACGCCAGCCCCGTCACCATCCCCAGCCCTCCGACGAATGCGAACCAGCCACATAGCTCATGACGCCAGCCCTCCGCGAAATGAGCCCCAAACCATAAGACAAGGAGCCCTGTTGCGACAATCCGGATCGTATTCATGAAAATTGATATCGGTATCGCCAGTATACATATCAGGATTGTTTCGAACCGACCAGTTCTCTTAACATAAGCAATTAGAACGGATGCAGCGATGAGCATCCAAAACGATTGAATGCCGCTGCATGCATCGTCCACACCGAGAGAGGCTGTTGTGAAATGGAGGATATTCCCTTCACGATAAACCAGCATTCCAAGCATACCAAAAACCTGCTCTGATATAACTGATACAAGGGTTCTTAATTTCGTCGTAAGAATCTGGGTAAATGAGCTGGGAAATGGTATGGCGAAGAAAAAGTACACTATTGGGAAAGCAAAAACTCGAAGAGTTGCAAGCCCCCCACAAACGACATAGCAACCGACCACACAAAACAATATTCCTATTGACAATATAAAGCCGCCCCGAAATAATGAAATAAACAAAGCGATATAATACCAATAACCTACGATCAGAATCAAAATACCCAGTAGTAGAATCGGTATCCCCAGCCATGACGCAGAAAACGAGTCCCGGCGAGAAGAAATCCATAGCTCATAGGTCGCGTACGCCGATACTATCGGCACCAGGAATCCATGCGAATAGCTATCGACATTATTATAAACGGCACCTAACAAACGTAGCGACGGCCAACAAAACGCCAGTAGCAGTAGCACATTTATTGCGATACCGGCAAGGAGAAGCTGTGATTTCCTATCTGCAGATTGATCTAGAGTTTCAGCTTCCATTTGGGGCGACTCGCAAAAACACGGGAATTAGTTTCTAAAATACTATCAATGGGGGCTATCGGTGAAGAATCGATAATTTACTCACCAGCACAGTATTGGATACGGATATAGGTCGGTCCAACTGCCCCGAGAGTATCGCTACTATATGCTAATATGAGATAGAAATAAAGATTACCGACGCCAACTTAATCCCACCAGTGGGTTTATTTCCCGACGCTTACGTCGTTAGTAAAGTTCTAAGAGTCTTTCATACCTCGCGGACTTGCCGCGAGGCAGTTGATTTAGTCGATCCTGAAAAAGTATTGGGCCACTAGACACCTTTAAAGGGCGAAACCGACACAAAACGGATGAGTTTTGTGCGGCTCTGCCTTAAAGATGTTGATACTGGATGCCTGATTCTGGAGACTAGCTGGAAGCTGCTTTCTTTATCCGGCATCTAGCTATACGCTGTTCGAAAAGGTCGGACGGCTGAAATCCGCAACCCTTTTCGAACAGGCTCTAGCCTGTAAATACAGACGAATCCTGACATGGCCGACAAATCAAAATCAAAATTCTGTACTTCGCGTGTCGAAGCACTACTAATCATGGGCGCACTGACCGGTGCCGCAGTAGTAATCCTGTCGATGCGGATCGATCGTATCAAGTTGAGCCCTGACTGCTACCTGTACGTTGATATGGCAGTTTCATGTTTACGTGGAGATCTATCGGGTGGACACCCTGCATTCGTAATACCCCCGCTGCACATTTGGATGCTCGGAATTCCAGGCTACTTCGGTTACTCCTTATTCGCATCAGGAATACTGATGTCAATGACATTTTTCGCGTTATCAGTCCCGGCGATTTACATCGTGACCTCGCATTTCTTTGCACAGCGGGCCGCGTTCTACGCATGCCTTATATTTATTACCCATCCGGCTTTTACAAAGTACGGAGTTCAGCCGCTTCGCGAATCGTTGTTCACCTTTCTTGTATCTTACACCGTTTTGTTTCTTCACCTATATTTTCGCGAGCGTAAGTTATTTCTTGCGATTCTAGCCGGCCTCTTCGCAGGTGCTGCAAATTGCACGCGAATCGAAGGCTACGATCTGATCGCAGCAATGGTTATCCTGGGACTCGGTATGATGTGGAGTAAGAATGATACCCAACGATCGGTCGTAATCGGCTGTGTCGTCAGCATTATTACAGCAATACTTTTAACCGCGGCAGTATCGTTCTTCTCCAGCCAGTACAATTCGAGGTGGACAGCAATGTCATATTTTGAGCGCGGATTCTCAAAAATTTCATCTAGATTAGTAAATGCGCCTAAAGAAGAAATTACATCCAAAAGCTCGCTCAAACATCCTAATAGAAACGGCATGCACAAATTTCAGAAAGCAGCCGTCGCCATGATTTATCCGTCAGTTATCGTCCTTGCGGCCATATATTTTTTATTCGGAAGACGCAGTGTCCATTGTGATACAATCCGGTTGTTGCTCGCATTATGTATTATTACTTTGATATTACGTTACGTAGCGATTTTATCACATCAACCATGCGTGAAACGTCATTTTCTTTTGGCAGCGTTTCCGTTAATTTACATAGCTGGTGAGGGCGCGGCAATGCTTGAACAAATGATAATTCGGATCTCCCGACAGCATTTGAGCAGGATTGCCGCAATCACTGTAGTGGCCGGTATAATACTAGCGGCTTCATTGCCGAAAACCTTTAAGAACCGAGCTTATATCGAAGACTACAAGGGACTAACCTTGCTGACGGTATCCCGCCCGGGAATCGCGACTACTGAAGCACAATCGGCACGCGCGCAATAACCGAAGCAAGAGCTGGTAACGAAACATTTTATGGCTAAAGAATTTACTAGTACTGATAAGGGTGATCGAATTAAGTGGTATTTAGATGAGGATCACTCAGCCCTGAAATCATTATTGCAGAACGATGAGTGGCGCCAACACGCCGAAATCGTCAAACAACAGATCAAGCGCCGTACAACCTTTCGGGTTACTCTCCCTGGCAATCACGAAACAATTTATATCAAACATGACCATCCAAGGTCATTAAGACATCGGTTAAAATCCGTATGGCGCTTAAAAGGTAAACATGAGTACGAGATCGCTCACGCGCTACAAACTCGCGGCGTCACAACTGTCCCTGTCATCGGTTGGGGAAAGAGAGGAACTGAAAGCTTCTTTATAACCGGGGTAGTTCCCGAAGCTTTAGATTTTTGGGAAATGTGGCAACGTTGCCGCGATGACCAGAACCGGCGCCGGCGATTTTTGGAGGAATTGACGAAATTTGTGACTTCTATGACGAATGCGGGAGTTCACCATCTCGATTTTCACTTTGGAAACATCCTCGCACGAATCGATGAAACTCCTGTTTGGTTCTATCTTCTGGATTTTTCAAATATCGCAATGCTGCATCGTCTAACGACGTTTCAACGCAAACAACTACTCGCCGGACTTTACAATCTACTCGAAGGACTGAGTCCTACTGAACAATTGAGTTTCTTCAGAGCGGCAGATCTGTGCGAGGCGATGGATGAAGTCGACCCAGTGGGGAAGGAGATTGTCTCACTGGTTGTGAAACATAGTTATCTACGCTGGTCGGGGCGCCGGCGCAAACTTGTTTCCCCGAGCAGCATGTGCGAGCGTCACAATACCAGTCAAGGCAAGTGGTTGCTGCGCTCGAAAATAAATTTGGAAACCGCAACAGCTGTTTTAGGCGAATACAACAAGGGAGCATCGAATAAGGAGCAGCAGGCTGAGAGATTAATACACGTGGAATCTCAATCGTTCATAATCAAAGTATTCAATGGATCTAAGCGCAATACCGAACAATCCGGCGATGAGAAATTTTGGTTGAAAAAAAATCGTCTTTCACTCTACGGCATTCAAATACTGGAGGCTGTTGCCTGGTTCCGCGCCGGTGACGACCGCCGGATCATCGTCATAGAGAGTCCAGATATCGTGCCGCTATATGAGCAGTTAGAACAGGTCGAACAAACCCAAAAGCGCACCCTACTCTATTCACTTGCCAAACTGATCGCCCGATTGCATAATTTCATGGTTTGGCAAGAAAATATGCGCCCCGATATGTTCGAGGTTCTCGCAGGTTCGCTAGAGAATGAATCACATGTTATTTTGCGGGAGTCAAAGGGTCTAAAATTCGAAATTTTCATCTCTCGGCAGAAGGTAACCGACGACCTATTTCAAATCTTAAGCCCTATGCCCGACGCAGTGAGTGAAATCGATAAATACCGTTTCGTCAGTTACTACCGAAAGGCCACGTTTACCACGAAAGTCGAATGCCGGCAACTTACGACGTTTCTTAAACAACCCGGATAAATATCTTAAACTTAATGAAAAAACGTATCAGCAATATCGTATTCACGAAAAATCGGCCTCTGCAATTGGACGCTTATCTAGAGAGCTTACACAATTGTCTTCCTCCCGATAGGATCCAGACGTACGTCCTGTACAAAGAAGAGCTATTTAGCAGTACGTATCGGTCCGTATTCCGAAAGTATGAGGGCTGTATCGTCGTTGAAGAGTCAGATTTCTATCGTGACGTTCTCAAGGTCATTGATGCAGTCGATACTGAATTTATTCTGTTCGGTGTCGATGATGTCGTTTACTTTGACTCGGTCGATATCGCGGTAATTGAAGAAATATTCTCAGTACACAGCGATGATATCTTCGGCTTTTCATTCCGGCTTGGGCCGGACAGTCTACGCCACGCAGGTGACGATATTCAAAGCTCAGAAATTCTCGGACAAGAGGTTTGGAAAGTTCCCTGGAAGGCGGGAGAATCTCCGCATTCCCGGTACCCATTCGAGTTGCAGGCAACGGTGTATCGGACAGAATTGGTACGGAGAATCATGGCGAATTGTTGTTCTAGAAGTGCCGTTGCAGATAGATTACTTACGCCTGATTCGGCCCTGATCCGTCTTCTAAGTCATTTATATTCAACGCGATCTATAATGAAATCGTTCGGGTATTTCTTCAGCCCGAATACGTTTGAGTCCTGGAACTGCCGCTGGTGCCGTGAACATCCGGAGAGCCTGCCAACGTCGCTCTATTTTCAAAAACTCTGCACCAGCGCTATCCAGGTGAATATGGTAAATACTTCGACCGACAACACGTTTGATGCATCCGGAAAGCAGTATACAGTCGAGTCGCTGAACGAACGGTACCAGGACGGATATCGATTCGATATCGATTGGTTAAGAAAGAACAGACCAACCGAACCGCACAGTGGCGAGGAATACTTCAAGTTATCAAAGCGTTGAGACCTATTATCTAACCGTCTCGAATAGGTGCGGACATTTAAGCCAATTCGTCGATGGGGAGGTGTGACCGCGAATTGTGGTAATCGGGTTACGGTCGCAGAAATAATGCGCTCCCAAATAGGACAACGCGATGCACTTACGGGACTAATTTTGAGTATTCTTGCGTCCTGCTATAGCATCGTTGACGCTTGACGGGGATATCAGATTTCTCGTAAAAATCGAGGAAACCAGCGTCTTTGCAAAATAGTCAGAGAAGGCTGGAGAGTAATGGACTTTATCAATATAATTCGGCCCTGCCCTGCCTTCTTGAATATCAGCGCACCAGATAAAATCGTTACCTAACGGATTTTCTTCCAATAGTTTAGCGAAGTATCCGTATCCCTGCCGCCCGTACCCATGCGCTTCAAATTTTCGCCTAAGAAAAGGATTATTTTTGAGGTCATATTTGTAGCCTGGATGCGGTTGCCAGACGAAAATGGGGATCACTCCGTACTCCGCTGCAACCAACCGAATGAACTTTATATTTCTCAGGTATCGATGAATAACGAAATCGAAAAAGTCTGTATCTGAGAATCGACTTGAGTCGAGATCCGAGTCTATTATCTCGATCGGCGTTACTTTATGCTTCTTTGTTCGAAAGGATTTTATAAAGTACTCGACGGATCGTGCTGCCGTATGAACGGGAAGTAATTTTATAAGATCCGAGACATCTACTTTTGTTCGTTTACTGAAGCTATCATTAACGTGCTCAGCAATCTCATCGTCGATGCCGGTAAAACAAAAATCATTGAGTCCGTCAATAAACACCGCCACATCTGGAATTATATCTTTTTGCAGGAGATCGAAAAAGAGTATCCGCTCCCGAGACGACAAATAATAGCCGCACCCCAAATTGTACACCCGGATATTCGTTGTCTTTATCTCGTCTGATAAGTACCCCTGAATACAAGACGGCAGGGTTTCGTCGTCGGAGACACCGTACCCGAAGGTCGTCGACCCTCCGAATACGAAAATATTGAAATCGGCCTGATTTGGCGGCCAAGGTCCCTGGTTACGAGACCTGCGGACACCGTCTTCGCTTACATTGACGAACTTTCCTTCTATGGGTGCCTCTGCATAATTCGTATACTCACGATATCGGTATGGGCGTTCCCAACACTCTTTTAGCAAAGTATTTATTTCCTCATAATCCATGCCCTCGTAAACCTCCAGGAGCTTTTCGGCACCATATTTCTTAGTCACGGGATTAACCGGCTCGCTTACCAATCGAACCCCGTAGTTGACCAACATGACGAACAGATTGATAGCAACAAATAGAACGACCATATTCGCCATGGAAATCGCAGTAATCTTGTAGCCGCTGATAAATCTTGAAATCCATCTTCTGCTCATTCTTAGGTCTTCCTGGTAAACTATTTATTTTCTTGTGGCTTTTCTATCGAATGGATAGTTCAGACGGGCAACCGCGTACAGGGTTGTTACTCTAGGTTATTTCACATTATCATCGATTATACTGCATGCAGTATAAAATGTGGGTTAAAAACGAAACCCACTGGTGGGCTCCTCTACAAGAAGTATTCAAAACGTTACTGGAAAAATCATAACTCTGCATAATACTAACTAGTTCTTGTCCTGAAATAGAAAAGTAACGCGGTCATTCCTGACTGCGTAGGTGTTTTTTTACTCAGCCAAGAATGACCGAGCTACTTTTGACTCGCCAGATCAACACGAATCGGCTATTTCAGGACAAGAACTAATTAGGCTATTCGATTATATTTCACGAGCAGTAAACCGAGCAAAATTCCAGTAGTAAAATAACTTTGGTCAAACTATGTCTAAAGTCCTAAGACGGTGGAAACGCCCACTTATCCGATCAAAATTCTTTTCGGGATTAGCGAAATATCCGAGGTACATCGCGGATATACTTAAATATCGGCGGATGACCGGTGCGGAGCCCATCATGTTTCGGGATACCTACCCGATATTATTTGACCGCACAGCGAAAACAAAGATCGACGCTCATTACTTCTATCAAGGGGTCTGGGCGTACAAGAAAATTCACAGTCAGAATCCGGAAGTGCATGTTGACGTAGGATCGAATGTTACCTTCATAGGCTTATTAACGGCGATAACGCCGGTTCAATTCGTAGATATTCGGCCACTCGATGTCAGTCAATTGGCGAATTTCGAAAACGTTAGCGGAAGTATTCTGGATTTACCGTACGACGATAACTCGATTAAATCACTCTCATGCTTGCACGTTGCAGAGCACATCGGGCTTGGACGCTATGGCGACCCACTAGACCCCCTCGGAACTAAAAAAGCGGCGGCGGAATTGACTCGATGCCTGGCACCAGGCGGGAATCTCTATTTCTCGGTACCCGTTGGTAAACCGCGGATATGCTTTAATGCCCATAGAATTCACGCGCCAAATCAAATCATCGAATATTTCAACGGGCTTAAATTAGCCGAGCTGTCCGGCGCCGACGACAAAAAGAATTTTTCCGAGAATATTGACTTACAAGATCTTGAAAACTCTGAATACGCCTGCGGTATGTTTCACTTCACCAAGGAATAGAACTGCGCATTGCCCGGGAGCCAATCGTCGACTCGGTAGATACAGGATTCGTGGTCTCGAATAATAACATTCATCCAGTACATTCAACCGTCTCACGTCAACAAGCGTCAAGAAATCACCCCGAGACAATTGGGCGAATATGACGCAACAGTGTTTTAGGATACGGAGTACTGCGGCCTATTGAGATGCTTTTTTCAAAGAGAGTGCCCAACGAGTGGGGTCAAAGCTCTTTTGCAACGATATCTAGAATCTGCCTTACACGGTGGGTAAAAGTATGTTGTTTCCGCCCGCGCTCAAACCCGGCAGTGGCGATCCGCTCCCTCTCATTATCGTGCGTAACATAGAATTTTAATTTCTCCCGAAGGTCGCCAATCTCCCCATATTCGAACGTCACAATTTCCTTGCCAATCTCGAACAATTCTTCCAGTTCCGGTGAGTACTCGTTCAGCCCCATCGCCCGGCCGCCAACGGCTTGGAAAAGTCGCCCTTTTGGCTGATAGAATAAGCCGCTCCTGTCAATCGGATAAGTCGGCAAAGCAGCCTTAAACGTTTCCTCCCACACTCCCCGCAGTCGAACCATTCCGAAATGAATTTTACTGCGGTTGATTACCTTGCATTTCTCCAGCTCGTCGGCAGGATTCATCCATCCACACTTCCAAACGGGAAGTTTTTGCAATAATCCTCGGCGCTTAGGTGATCGGATGAATTTTTCGAGAGTCCATGGCAATAATGGAATGCCCATCGGCCTGTTAATACACATCATTGCCCGTCTCCCGTATCGTGAAAGTTCCTTCATATATGGCCAATACATGTCGGTAATGTACCGAGGGCCCAATTGTCCGATATAAGAGACATCAAAATCACGGGGTAACCCAAGGTCATTGTATACCGCATCATTAAATGCAGGAGGAATGAACGCAGATTTGGTCTTCCAGAACGGTTTCATATTGTTATCCTGGCTGAACCAATAATCAAAGAACCCCGTGGAATCTATGATACTCGTTCCTTTATCCGGATCGAATACACCGTTCGGATCCTCGAAGAACCAGTTTATGACGGGTACCGGGTGAAAGTCCTCTAAGTATTGTGCGACTTTTATTATTAAATGGTGCTTTTGTACGTAACCAAAAATAAGGTCCGGTCGAAAACTTGAAACAGCCTGCTTGAAGGATTCAAGGGTTGCAGACTCCACATTCAGTTCGTGTGTAGGATATCCTAGACTGTCAATCACGGCTGGAACACAATCGAATGCATATTGGAATTTATATGCACCGACGACCGCATCCGTTAGGATAAGTATTCGCGTATCAGGGGTAATCTTCATGGTCAGTGATTAGGAACTCCATCTGTGTCGTTCTTGGATCCCGGCGATGCGAGCGGTAAAGGGATAGAGTTTGGACGCTGTTCGATTCGTAGCAAGCCATTACGGAGTGTAGCTATACCAAACGCCTGGTCGAAAACTCGAAGGCGTTCGGTAGAGAAGCCCGGCGTTGCCCAGTCGGCAAAGGATAAAATCGAGTAAATACTACGCAAATTGCTTCTGATACAACTCTTTATACTTTCCCTCCTGGGCGAGTAGCTCATCATGCGTCCCTTGTTCGGCGATGCGCCCACTTTCCATGACGAATATACGGTGCGCATGCTGAACTGTCGTAATTCGATGGGCGATGGCGAAGACAGTGCGATCGCACATAAGACGGTCCAGGGCCTCGCGAATAAGCTGCTCAGTCGCTGTGTCCAGAGAACTTGTGGCTTCGTCCAGGATAAGAATTTCCGAGTTTCTTAAGATAGCCCTCGCGATAGAAATCCTTTGTTGTTCGCCGCCGCTCAATCGAAACCCCTTATCTCCGACTATACGATCATAACCTTCCGGTTCGGCAATTATGAACTCATGCGCATTCGCCTTCCTGGCTGCTTCCACGATGCTTTCCTCACTGGCTCCGGGAGACCCATACGAAATATTATTAGCCACAGTATCGTTGAAGAGTATCGTCTGTTGCGAAACGATGCCGATCATCGACCGTAACGATGCGATTTCAATCTCACGCAAATCTACGCCATCTAAGGTAATCGCCCCGGTGTTGGGATCGTAAAAACGCGCTAAAAGATTGGCCAAAGTCGATTTGCCAGCGCCAGTTTCCCCTACTATCGCTGTCAGTTTTCCCTTGGGAATATCCATCGAGATGCTCTCAAAAAGTGGTATCCCGTTATCTTCGTAGGAAAACGAAACGTCGTTGAATGAAATCTTATCGGAAAACTGGCCGCATTTAATGGCGTTGGGGGACTCTTTGATCGCGGTATCCAAGGCGATCGTCTCGAATATTCTGTCCGCTGCTGCCGCGCTGCGCTGAATTTGATTGTTAATTTTCGCCAGCCTCTTCATAGGTGGATAAGCAAGCATCAGTGCCCCTACCATCGGTAGAATCTGACTCAACGGAATCCCCTGTACATAACAAAAAACAATAAAACAGCAAACGCACATGACCGATACCAATTCCATTAGCGGCGCCATCAGTAACTCCGCCTTCAATGCGTTTATCACCTGGCGAAAATACATTGTCGTTATCTTATAGAACTTCTCCTCTTCGTATGCCTCCATATTGTATGCTTTGACAACGCGTATTCCGGTAAAATTCTCGTGCATGCAACTGACCAGCTCAGAGATTCGTTCCAGCGCGTTTTTAGTAAAGCCCTTTATCTTCCGGCCAAGAATGATGATCGGAAAAATACACAGTGGCATCACGATAAAGATTGCAAGTGACAAAGAGTGAATCTGATTCCGTATCGAAAAGACTATCACAAACGATATGGCGGCGATTATTTCTATAGGCGCTCTAGTGATTTCTGACGTTGTCATCGAAACGGCGCGCTCAACAGTCAGCGTGTCATTTACGCAGCGGCTGATTAACTCGCCCACATCCTGTTTGCTATAAAACTTTAAAGATTGTCTTTGGAGGCAGGAAAATAACTTGTTGCGCAAATCGAGTATGACCTTTCCTCCGACCCAGCGCATACAATATCTATTGACGTAGGTGGCGATCGACTTCAACAGTATGCAAAGCGGTAATCCCATTATGCTCAACAGTACAAACTGCCATGTCATTTTATTGTCACTTGTTTCCAGGGGAATGTCGAATCTTTCGGCTATTTTAGAAATTTTCCCGTAACTCGACATCGACCGATCAGCACCGGACTTGTCAATCTCTTTTTTCTCGAACGGCTGGATCAATGCCGGCGAAAAATGCAGGACGCCGAACAACGAAGCGCCGGAAACGAATCCGGCAGCGATTCCGATAGCAAGCCGTCTTCGGTACGGTTTCGTGTACCCAAGTAACTTGCCGTAGGTTTTTAACGTGCTGCTATGCAATTTTCTTCCTTTGTAACAGTTTATTCACCCGCGGCTCGATCAATGAATGGATCTCGGAAAAACGGTGTCCGAAGCACGTTGCGTAGAACGTTAGAAATTCGTTTCGGATTTGAGCTGAATACCCGTACTCGATTCCGCTTACGACGAAACGCGCCAGATCGCACGCTATGGACTTGTTATTGCAATGCCCGGCCCGATAATGTGCGGCGTCGAGGTCCGTAAACCAATAGCGTTCGCGATTATTATCGACGAGTATGTTACTCCATTTTAGATCGCCATGAATCGCCCCGCATTGATGGAAGATTGCCAGGTCTCGTGCGAAATTCTCCAGAAACCCCGTAGAGACCATTGCCTCAAATTCTTCGCGGTGGCGAGCGATAACACCAAGATTATCCGTTTCCCGCAGGGCTTCGCAACAGTAATAACTGACACCGATACGTCTTCCGACGCCATGCGTAAAATATCCGAAGGGTTGCGGGACCGGAATCGATTGATCGAGCAGCGCCCACGATATTTTCCATACATTGCGTGCCCGATGCCGGCCTAAAAGCCCATAAATAATCCTAAAACCAGGTTTGTGCCGGAACTCCTTTATGAATACCTGCTGCGTCGTCGATCCATCAATATCTTTCAGGTCCGCGAATCCTGCTTTGATGTGCCTACCGGTTTTAACGTAGGAAACATCCTCCATCAAATCCGGCGGAACATGACCATCATTCAGCCATTGTTCCAAACCGGACCCGGCGACTATTTCTCCCCGGATCCCATTCTGACCATAATATACGCTATTCGAGGCCGCCATTATCACCCTTCCGCGTTCGCCGGCAAATGATCTTTATAAAGGGATTCTGCCCGACTGCGTACTTTCTCCCAGAATCCAGACTCACCTGCGATAACAGAGCGTAATGGTTTGTCGCTATACGTTTTCATAAACCGAAATAAGTCACGTGTCGTAAGTCCAATGTCCATGCTTGAAAAGTATAGGCTTCCCAGGTCTTTAACAATCCACCGCTCGGGGGTGCGACTACGGAGTTGAACACGATGCAGGTCTATTAAACAAATTCGTAAATTCTCAGGGGCCCGCGAATAATCAGCTTCCTCAGTCACTGATCTCAGGAGAAAATGACAGAGGTAAAGATCTCGGTGATTGACGCCGTTTTCATGGAGTCGCCGCGCAATCGTCGCGACCTCGTCGATCAGCGCGCGCTTAAGGATTGGACTTGGCTTGTTGGTAGGCCACCTGCCGCACAGTGTCTCAAGGCTGACACTTTTTCCGATATCGCGAGTAATTAGAAATGATTGACGGCGCCCGGGATTCAATCCCTCAACGCCAAATCCAACCGGGACCAGGGTATCGACGCCAATATCCTGAAGTCGCTTGATTGCCTGCCACTCGGTGCGAGCATCGATCACGGGCAATTTAAGGCGCAGTAGGTTTTTGAATATCTCACCCCATCCAACTCCGCTATGGCACTTAATAAAATACCATTGATCCTCCAACCCAAACCGAAGGGTGTGCCGATTCGCCTTTCTCTTAAATACCTCTCCGTCTATGGCGAAAAAATCCGCCATAGTCTTAAACTCACTGAAGTACTTCTTGTCGTCGTCACATATGTAGATCATAGTCAATACCGACGTTTCTTAGCAAACTTTGTGGATTTTCGATTTTTGATTGACGAATTGCGATTTTATTCTGCCGGTAATTGCCCGAAAAATTACGGTGAAAAAGTTTCGTTATATAGTAAATGGGTAAAAAGTAACCCACTGGTGGGCTGCTCTAAAACATGACAAAATATCACGCCTAAATAACGAAGATAACTATAAATCCAGATAACGGTCGCTTATTTTCATTCGACACCGAATGAATAATTCTAAGGCCTTAGAATATGGAACTACTTAATTTACCGAAAGCCTTCGAGTTTTCGAAATCTCGTTCGAGATCTCTTACGCGAGCGGATAAAAGCTGTCTCCGCATAAGCGAGAGTCTCGGCCATCCGGACCAAAAATTGAACTGCTTGCAGTTTAGCCTATGAAACTGCATATAATCACCAACAATCGGTTGCGGCCAAGCTTCCGGCAACGTATCGGCATACACCTGGATTTACTGCGTGACAGTGATATCGAGTGTGACGTTACGGAACTTCCGCGGGGACTGCTGGCGAGACAGGCAATCTTCAGGAAAAGCACCGAGTACGATGCCGTACTTCTCCATAAGAAAAGAATTAATCCGGTCGAAGTACTGTTACTCAAACAATACGCTCAGAAAGTAATTTACGATTTCGACGATGCGGTGATGTTTAATTCGAAGGAACCGGATAGGGGTAGTCGTAAGCGGCAAAGCAGCTTCCAAAGAACCATTAAGATCGCCAACCTCGTGATCGCCGGAAACTCTTATCTTGCCGATCACGCACGGCGCTACAATCAACGCGTGGAAATATTGCCAACCGGATTAGATGTCGAAGGTTACCCAAAAAGACCGAGAAAATCTCTTGCGGACGAAGCTCCGCGAAACGATAAGCTGCGAATAGTATGGATCGGCAGCGCAAGTACACTCCCGTACCTGTACGAAACAGGCGACGCATTAGAAGAACTTGGTCGACTTCATAAAAACCTGATACTTCGAATTATTTGCGATAAATTCTTTGATCTTGAGAATATAGAAGTAGAAAAGTGCCAATGGTCGTTGGACAACTATCTGGAGCTCCTAGCAGCTAGCGACATCGGCTTGGCCCCCTTACCCGACAATGTTTTCACGAAGGGAAAATGCGGGTTCAAAATCTTGCAGTATGCTGCTGCCGGTGTTCCAGTCGTGGGGAGTCCCGTTGGAGTTAACAGCGATCTGATTCAGAATGGGATCACCGGATTTCACGCAAGCGAAAAATCCAGTTGGGTGGATGGACTCCAGGTCCTTATTCAGGATGCAGAAAAACGCAAAATAATGGGACAGGCCAACCGGTCTTTCGTAACACAGTTCGATCAACAATTAATCGGCCGCAAACTCTGTGATCTAATTAAATCGGTCTAGCCTGCATTATGCACAAATTTCGTCATGAGAATGCGTAGCTTGCTTTAGATCAAAGAGTTATGGAGGTTGCCGGGACGAAAAAATATTGAAATATTTTGAGATCCGGCGTTCTCTGTAACTCATTTATATGAAACAAG
>JAJFLP010000076.1 GCA_021772635.1 Verrucomicrobiota bacterium
CGACGGCCGTCTCCTGAACCGAGGATCGCGGGACTCCAACTGCTAAGCCGCAGTGAAAAGAAAGCGATAATATTAGGCACCAGAAAAAACATAGATTAATAGATTCAGTATGTGTAAACTTTTAGTCAGGACTTGACCGAATTTGACCAAAAAACTATGGATGAACCCGTTTCGCATTGTAAAATGGGGGTTAAAAAGGAAACCCACTGGTGGGCTCCAATGAAAGCGCTTTTCGTTTCACTTGCCGACGATCCGCAATCCTTGTCCCGATTTAGTCTGGATGCGATTTCGAGTCTCGACGTTCTTGACCTCTGCCATAGTGATACGGTGGACACGCTGCGTGAAGAAAACCCCGCCCTTGAGATTAATCTGTTAGCGCGCGATGACGGCACCAGTGATTTCGTGGAGGCGAGTGACTGGTATGTGTCAACCGTCAATAGCATACCGCGAAAACTCAAGGCACTCGCGGGCAATACCGCCGACGACCTATCCGCTTGGCGGTTCAGTGAATTGGCCGACAAGAATTCCCTGATTCGCCCGTCTTTTCGGGAGTTGCTAGTACTTACAGCAATTCATACCCTATTGAAATCTGGTGAATATCAGGCACTACTGGTCGCAGGTACCCCTCCGCAGGTAAATCAATGTCTGCTTTCACTGTGTAAATTGTTACACATTCGCTTTGTTCTCCCGCCAGGCAGCCTGTTGGTACATAGAAAGCATTCACGATTTCGGTGCTTTCTGACTCGAATTCATGTCCTTGTCAATATGTTTATCAACGTGATTATCTGGAAGGTAGTCAGACGTAAACGGGGGTTAGATCCGTCGTTAGGTACAGATCGAAAATTACTGCTTGTTAGTGATTGCCCGCGGCAATGGAGGGACAAGACTGGAACGGCCGTCGACCGTTATTGGGCGGATCTCCCAGCCACGCTTGAACGTCGTCAGATGACTAAGCCCCAATGGCTCTTTTCTTTCTTTTTAAGCGAACATTATTGTAGTCATCGCGAATTCATCGATGGATTGAAAGAGGTAGAGAAACTGGTTTGCGGACAAGAGTTACCGTGGATTTTTATAGAAGATCAATTAACTCCCCTCGATTTCCTGAAAGCCGCGTTTGACTGTGGGTCCGTTAGACTTGCGAACGATATACATCGGCGTAAAGACCAGTTGTTCCAGTGGAACGGGATCTCCGTCTATCCGCTCTTTCGCGGCCTTATCAATGCGACGATATACTCCGTCCCACTAAGATCATTGCTAATGACGGCTACTCAACGCACTACCGCAGCGTTCGACGCGAATCTCCTGGCCATGTACGGATTCGAGTTCGGTTCCGGAAGAGCCATTATCTCAGGAGCGCGTCGGGGACTCAGAAACCTGAAAGTTTGGGGATTGCAACACGGCCCCATTGCACCCGGCAAGATCTTCTACGACGTTGATCCCAATTCGGTTAATGAACTACATATTCCAGACAAAATACTTCTTGACGGCGACTTTGCAGGAGAGTTGATGGCTAAGTTCAATTTTCCGGATAAGCGGATGCTTATTCTAGGGCCACTGCGATTTGGCCACGTCCAACCCGCGGATACGATCAAACCGAAGGAGAATAATCGAAAAAAGATACTGATCGCTCCGGGCCTTCATGACTGCCACTCAATGATTCAGTTCGTCGCCAAGTCGCTGGGAGATATTCCAGACATCGAACTGGTTATCAAAATTCACCCGCAATCCCGCTACGAATTTGAAACTTCACGGGCGAGTAAGTATATCACGAAGGCAGAATACAAAATCGAGCGGCGCCCGGTTCCGGAAGTACTAGGGGAAATCGACTTGGCTATAGTTTCGTACTCGACCGTCGGATTAGAAGCGCTTCAATCTGGAGTTCCCGTCATCGAAATTCGGCCGGATTACGGGATCGACTGGGGACTATTTTCGGCAGCGGAAACTTCGCGCCACCTGGCATCGACTCCGATGGCGCTGCGCGACTTCGTTGGACGCGAGGATTGGACCGCAATGTTCGATGAGACGTCGGCGGCGACTCTGATCTCACGAGTTTTTAAACCAGGCAATGTCACGGAACGATATGCGAATGCATTCGAAAAGGAATTGTCGTGAATATTGGAATTATTTCGTCGACATTTCTCCCCGGCCCGCACACGGCGGGGATAGAAATATTCCTGTTCCACGAAGCCACAGAGCTGAGTAAACTCGGACATTCTGTTTCGTTGTTCACATCGAGAACCTCCCGCGGCTGGAAGGATCAATTACCGTTTAACCTTGTGAACTACCTTCCGGGAACTTCTCTCCTATTTCAAATTTCTTCGCCACTGGCGAGAGCGTACTTGGAAATGCAGTTGAGATTCTTTCAGAAAACGCGACCATCCGATATCTGGCATGTACACTTAGCGTATCCATTCGGGGTAGTTGCACTTCCTCTGTCGACAAAATTAAATATCCCCAGCGTCCTCACGTGCCATGGACGAGATATCCAAAGATTGCCGGAAATCCACTACGGATATCGCCTGAATTCCTCGATTGATCGTTGGGTAAGACGAACGATTCCCTGCGCCGATCGAATAATCTCCGTCTCCCCGTCGGTTCGCAAGGAATTATCGGATATCGGCTATCCACTTCGAAGAATAGTAGACATCCCCTATTGTATTGACTTCGCCAGATTATCGTCACAAGCCGACAAACAGGCACTACGTAAAAAGTTGGAGCTGCCGGAAACAGTGCCAGTGATTGTAACCGTCTCCAGAAATCATCCTAAAAAAGGCTATATATATTTGCTCCAGGCGCTGTCTATATTGAACAAGCGAGGGATTGAGTTTCTGTCTATTTGTATTGGCAAGGATACTGAAGAACTGGAGGCCGATGCAGAACGGCTGGGAATCGGCGATAAATGCCGTTTCGTCGGAGAATGTCGCGTATCCTTCACACCCCCGAATATAGTCCTACCCCCGGAGAAAGTCATTGAGTACTATCACGCGGCGGATTTGTTCGTATTACCATCACTTATCGAAACCTTTGGTATCGTCCTAATCGAGGCAATGGCGGCAGGGCTACCGGTGTTAACATCAGACGTAGACGGTTGCCGCGATGTAGTTCGCGACGATATAAACGGCTTATTGGCACCGCCTAAAGACGCAGTTTCACTGGCAGAAAAGATCGAATTTATATTATCGAATAAGGGGCTTCAAGAACGACTGGTCTCTGCCGGGAGAGAATTTGCAAGCAATCTGTCACGGCAGAAAATTGTAAAAGAATACGAAGAGCTATTCGAAAGTTTAGTACAGGATAACGACTAAACGCGCACCTCCTGATCCTTTAAGCCGTACTGCCTTATCTCAATGCTTCGTAGCGCCGTATGCATGAGAAAAGCTCCTACGAAACTTAAAGGATTGTCGATTGATATGATTGCTGGATTGACGATTGGAATATTCCGGAATTCTTCCAAATGATTACCATAAAAAAGTTTCGTTAAATATTAACCGAGGCTGCGAAACGGACTCGGACGGTTGCTCCTACGAAACTTGGTCATTTTGACACACTAGAGTGTGAACTCCAACGGCCTGTCTCTCCAGTATTCCAGATTACACGGGTGAAGCGCACGTTGGAGTTCACAACTTCAGTTGTGCTGGATCGCCGCTAACGGAACACAGCTAAAGCTGTGAACTCCAACGGGCGCTACTCGCATACCAAAAGACTAGTATTGCAAAGGTCCCCGTTGGAGTTCACGCTTCAGCGTGTCTTAACCCAAGTTCCCAACTAAAATACACCCGAGCGAAGCCGGGAGAAAAGCTCCTCTGAAACTTGGCGGAAATCTTCGACATTGAGAGCCCGTTTCGTATTGTAAAATGCGGGTTAAAAAGGGAACCCACTGGTGGGATCGTCTGAAACTTCAAACCGGTTTGAGGCCGCTTATCGCATTCAATATCGGCTCGATTGTGCGGCTTTTTGAGTTCAAGCTTTAGCTTGCAAGTCAGTATTACTGCAAGCTAAAGCTTGAACTCCAAAATACCGCCGAACCCAAGTTTCCTATATATATTAATCGAGCCGGTACGGCCCGGACGGTTGCTCCCTTTAAACTTGGCGAAAATCTTCGACATTGTGAGCCCGTTTCGTATTGTAAAATATGGGTTAAAAAGGAATCCCACTGGTGGGCTCCTCGGAGATTAACAATTTCATTGGGAAGCCAGCCATAAAACATTGATCTCATCTCTTATGGAGTCAATAAACTGCAACGCAAAATAAATCTTCTATTCCTATGCAACGCCCCGAAAGTACTCGCGGGGGTCGAAAAAACCGCCCTAATTCTGAACGGCGAAGTAGATCGATCAAAATTTGATGTTCGGTTTATTCTAAATGGTTACGGCCCATTTTATGATGCGCTTTCGGAACAGGCCGCCGATGTCGAAGTAATACCCTACCCGAACCGCTTCTCCCCCCGATGGCGTCGTGGGCTTCAGCGAAATCTGAGTGAACGTCCTGCCGACGTGATTCAACTGCACCTGAGTCGCCTAAACGCTTTAGCACTTCGAACGAATGGTGCGAAGATCGTCGAGCGACTGAATATGGACCGTCACCGATCATTCTTTTACCCGATGCGCTTCAAATTGGTTGATTCCATTACGTCAAACTGGATTGATCATTTCATCGTCGTCTCACAAAGTTTGAAGGGAGAGTTCGTACAACGTGGATACCCGCCCGAGAAACTAACAGTCGTCCGCAATGGAATTGACACTCCGGACACGGTGGCGCGAGAAAAACTGAAACGTGAACTCGGAATTCCTGCCAACGAACTCCTGGTCGGCACTGCGGCCCGTTTAACCGAGCAGAAAGGTCTAGACGCCTTTCTCACAGTGGCAAGCAGGATAGCTGATACAGGTCGGAACGTACACTTCGCTATCGCCGGCGACGGCGAGCTGCGGAGTGACCTAGAACGACAGGCCGAAGCGCTTGGTATTTCGGCGCGGATCCATTTCTTGGGTTTCCGAAACGATATACTGGACGTAATCGCGGGCTTCGACCTGATGCTCTACTTGAGCCGCTGGGAACCGTTTGCAAATACGATACTTGAGGCAATGGCAGTCGGAACGCCGGTTATTGCATCGGATGTCGGCGGAAATGCCGAAGTGATTGAGCACGGCAATAACGGGCTCCTCGTTCCTCCAGACGATCCCGAAATAACTGCGAAACTTGTCAGTTCCGTATTGGGCGACGCAAATCAACGTGCGGTGCTCATCGACGGCGCCAGGCACACCGTCAAAAGATTTACCATCGAATCAATGGTTCGATCCCACGAAGCTGTTTATGAGCGAATCTACTCAAATCCATAGCCAATGGCGTCCACCCATCCATCGCGCGTTCGTAATTTCGTCGGCGTTCTTTTTCGGGATAGTGGCGATGACGCTTGTGTACCAGTCCAAACTTGAGAAAGCTGAGCAAAAAGTAACCCGGAATCTGGTTGTATTCGCAGAACCAGAACTAAGAACTCCGACTAGAGTTGTACCTTTGGAATTAGGCGACACGCTACGCGGCAAAGATTGGAAGTGGGAAGGATTTCCAGCGTTGGTCGGCCGATATATTCCGATTATTCGTTGGGGGAAGGTGTACGCAGTGGATCACGGAACGAGAGACACTAGCTATGTAGCTCCGGACGTCAGATATGAGACAAATTCAGGTACGGGCCGTCCAGATGCAACCCGATTAGTTCAACCGCTTACGTTTCTAAGTGCATTTCTGGTTGGGTTAGCGGTATTCCTCGCCATCAGGCACAAGTCCTCGTTTAAGTACGGGTTATTAGCCGCCGCCCTCTTAAGGTGTGCTTCATTGATATGGACGATTGCGCTATTCGGATTCTTCACGATTCACGCACACGATGAAACCCACTATTTTCAGATTGCACAGAAACTACTGTTGTGGGGAAGCGCTTTCGGCGAGTATCCATACACCGTAGGGAACCCGATGCTCTATCTCCCTTTTCTCATTCCAATGGATTCATATTCCGAGGTTGCGTGTATAGGAATCCTCGGAATCGGGTATTTCATTATTTTCGGTATCGGAATTTTAGGGTGTTATCTTTGGATTCTTCGGAATTTCGCCAATTCGCCAGGTGCGGGGCTAATCGGGGCGATGACACTCGCGGCTTTCCCTTGGTTGGTAAGGGTTTACCACGGGCCAAATGGCGTGTTCTCCTATTTCGGACTATGGCTGGAGCATCCGCTCGACCTCGCGTACATGGATACTTACTACTATACCGACTTCGTAGGTTACAACGCAATGAGCGATTCGCCGGCGATTTTCTTCGGATTGCTCGGATTGATCGTACTATACCGTCAGGCGAATACAGGGAAGACGTTGCTTATCGCCGGCCTTCTCCTTGGGTTTTCCTGCATCATCCGGATCGCAGGTATCTTCTACCTTCTACCAGCCGGGTATCTTCTGATTAAGTCAAGCGAAAAGTGGAGTAAGTCCATGTTCGTTACGCTCATAGCGGGATTCTCAATTGCGCTCGTACCGCAGTTAGTATGGAACGGACTTATATTCGGTAACCCGCTGACGTTGGGATATGAGTTCCGGACGGCAGACTTCCGAGGTTTCGAAATCGGAAACGTGCGGAACGGTATAATGCTGTACGGCAGAGCGTTTCAGCAGCTGATGGCGATCTCTGCGTTGGCGTTGTTTATCGGAAGAAAACGGTTCCGATTCGCAAGTGCCTTCCTCGCGCTGATGATTCTTCCGACGCTGGTTTTCTACACCGGATATCATGCGATCGGGCAGAATCCAGTTCGCTTTATACTATTGCCGCTGACCGCGATGATATCTGCAATTGCGATTCTAATCGGGTCGACTCCGGACGACAAATCGAGGAGCCGTTGGACAATGATTGCGATCATCGCTGCCGCGCTGACGATTCCGGGAACAAATTTCATTGCCTACCTCATTCCGGTTCCAGGATGGTTTACTCCGGTGTTATTCATAACTTTGGCTATTCTTTCCTGGAGCGTTTCGCGAGCCGGCGAATACTCAGTTTTCTTCATCGTATTGGCGATAGGGTACCCGCCAATTACGTACGGTGCCCTGGTTCTTACGTGTTCCTGGATCATCGGGATCGAGTTGATATCTTTAGGTCGAGATAAAGGGTTTTTTGATAAGTTCAATGGTCTGAAACGATTGCCGATCCACGGGTGATGCTTTCCTGGCATACCGCCGGTCAACACGTTCTTGACGTAGGGGTCGTTCTGATATCCAGCGCGAACTCTGCCTACAATCTATGAAAATACTATTCGTTATTACCGAACTTTACGAAGGCGGAGCAGAGAATGCCTTGTGGCAGGTTGCCAGGGGGCTATCTGAACGCGATCACGAAATAGCAGTCGTCTGTCTTTACGGTGACGACGGTGACGTCGCGGTCAGACTTAGAAACGCCGAAATCGCGGTTCACTGCCTGAATATGGGTAAGGTTTCGCAGTGTTTCAAACTCCTCAAACTACGGTCAATCGTTAAGGAATTTAACCCTGACCTCGTTCATAGTTGGCTTTTTCACGCCAGCTTGGCGTCCCGGCTGTTTTTGCCGAGATCTGTCAATCTGATAAATAGTTTTAGAGTTGTCGAGCCACGGAGGGGACACGTACTTCTGGATCGGTGGACTCGCGGAAATGTTCGCAAGTTTATATGCGTTTCCAGCGACGTGATGGACTTCGCCCGAGGCCGATTGCATATAACGGACGACAAATGCGTTATAATCGGGAACGGCGTCGACTTCGCGTTCTTCCAGGATTCGCGTGATAGTGAACGCGACTTTTCGGCTATCAATGGCCTCACAATCGCTCGCATAACGCAACAGAAGGGTATCGACATTCTAATCGCGGCGTTGGCGCAGATTCCTGACACAATTGAGTGGCAATGGAAATTCGTTGGGGATACTCCGGAGCCAGCTTACTCTGAACGCGTACAAAATCGGGCACGCGAATTGGGAATTGATAACAAAATCCAATGGGTTGGGTTTGTCAAAAGAGAGAATATTATCGACTACTACCGCGGGGCGAATTTATTTGCCCTGCCTTCGCGTTGGGAAGGGCAGGCGAATGTCGTAATCGAGGCTATGGCCGCGGGAGTTCCAGTAATAAGCTCAAGAACGGACGGGATTAGCGATCTTGCGACCCGAAACGAAGCGAGCCTGACACTGGTCAGTGATAATACCCCTGAGGAATGGCAAAAAGCCATTGAACGACTCTGGAACGATCCCGATACCCTTAGAACCCAAATTTCAGCCGGCATTGACGTCGCGAAGGGATCTGGTTGGGAAGCTATAGTAGAAGCACATCTCAATCTCTATCAGAAGATCCTTTTGCAAGCCCCTTTTTCACGCGGGCGAAAAAGGGACTTGCAAAAGGATCGAATAAAAACGGGAAAAGTTTAGAATGTGTGGAATTGCTGGAATTATCGATCCCATCGCTCCCCCCGACTTGGAACTGTTGCGTTCCATGGCGGGACCACTGGAGAAAAGGGGTCCTGATGACTTCGGATATTACTTGAACGACTCCGCAGGTCTTGTACATCGTCGACTGTCTGTAATCGATATTGAAGGCGGAAAGCAGCCAATCTATAACGAAGACCGGAACCTAATTATCGTTTTTAACGGAGAGATTTATAATCATCAGTCACTGCGGGAGAAATTGACTGCGAGCGGGCACCAATTTAAGTCGTCGTGCGATACAGAGGTTCTTGTTCACCTTTACGAGGAACAGGGCCCTGAAATGCTGAACTCGCTCAATGGCATGTTCGCTTTCGCGATTTACAACGAAGAAAGCGGTGAGCTTTTTCTAGCTCGCGATCGTTTCGGCCAGAAACCGCTTTTCTATAGCCAGGCCGGTAACCGTTTGGCGTTTGCCAGCGGCCCGGCATCGATTGCGAAGCTTTCCTGGGTCGATCGCGAGATCGACTGCAGTGCCATTCACGATTATTTGGAGTACCAATACGTACCGACGCCACGATCTATCTATACCGGCATTCGTAAGTTACCGCCCGGACACTGGGCGGTATGGAAAGATGGAGAAATGAAATCGGAACAATATTGGCGCCCACGGGTGTGTGGTGACTACCCGAATAGTTATTCGGAAGCGGCTGAGGAATTAAATTATAAGCTTCACCGCGCCGTCAAAAATCGCTTAGTCGCCGACGTTCCAGTCGGGCTATTTCTATCGGGGGGTATAGATTCGAGCTTGATTTGCGCGTTGGCACAGGAGCACCTCCCCGAATCCGCACACACATTCTCGATCGGGTTCCCAGAAAAAAAGTACGACGAACGTGAATATGCGCAAATCGTCGCGCAGCATCTCGGGACACAGCACCATTTCCTCGAGGTTAATCCGAACGATTTCGAACGGCTCCGACAGATCGTTAGCTCATTCGAAGAGCCGTTCTGCGACGCGTCTATGCTGCCGACATCGTTACTGTCTCAATTCACCCGAGAACACGTCACCGTGGCATTAAGCGGCGACGGCGCGGATGAGTTGTTCGGCGGCTACTACCGCTACCGCATCATGCATCTGTGTCGCTATCTTTGTGTATGTCCATCGCCGCTTCGAAAGACCATAAAACGCCTGTTGCTGAGTATTCTGCCGCCAAGGACAGAGGAACGTACATTCTGGGGACGAATCCGGAGACTCGTAGAAATCAGTGATACCGACGGACTCGAACAATATCTTCGATTAATCTCGCGGTGTCCATCGACACTGAAGGAACGTCTGTACGGCCAGCGCCTACGCGAACAAAAAAATCCGCGCGACTCCGTTGAAGTCCTGGCCGCGTTAGCAATTCCAGGGGATGAGCGATCCGGAGTCGATGCCATAATGGAGACGGACCTTAAAAGTTATCTTAATGATGATATTCTAGTGAAAGTTGACCGCGCCAGCATGGCGTACGGGCTGGAAGTTCGTAGTCCCTTTCTGGATGTTGAAGTTGCGGAACTGGCCATGTCACTACCGTATAAGTGGAAACAACGGGGAATGCAGCGAAAGCGTATTCTCGTGGATACGTTCCGGTCGCATTTACCGGACGCTATTGTTAATCGCCCGAAAATGGGTTTCGGCGTGCCGATAGCCCGATGGCTACGCAGCGACTGGCGCGACCAGGTACAATCACTACTCTTAGAGGGAAGTCTGGTTCGCGACGGTTTTTTCCTAAGAGATAGTGTGGAATCACTGCTGACAATGCACTGTAAAGAGCAAGCTGATTACAGCTACACTATTTTCGCATTATTAATACTTGAGCTGTGGATTCAGGAAAGGATAGAATAATGAACATCCAATATCCAACAAGAAATACCCAATGACTAAGGAAAGGGAATACGATCTGGAAGATCGGTTGATCGATTACGCTGTTCGGATCATCAAGCTTTCTGAAGCGTTGCCGGAGACAAAGGCCGGCAAACATGTGTCTTCACAGATCTTAAGGAGCGGGACGTCGCCCGCTCCAAACTACGGAGAGGCCCAAAGCGCGGAATCCAAGGCTGATTTTATCCACAAGCTCAAGGTTTCCCTTAAGGAACTCCGAGAAATTTCCGTTGCGATTTTCTCCAAACTGTTTCAATACCAACAGCTCGGTTCCCGTTGTACGGCTGGATAATTCTTGTTGGATATTGGATATTGAAAAGGAAGAGATCGAGTGCCATTTACGCTTCATTGATAGAGTACTGAATTCCCTTCCGTTGGGGCAAATTATTTTCCAAATCATTCAAAATTGTAGGATAGTATAATGAATATGAATATCCCATTTGTAGATCTTAAATCTCAGTATAAATCAATTAAGAATGATGCGGACGCTGCCGTCGCGAACGTGATAGAGAATACTGCGTTTGTCGGGGGACCGATTGTCGCAGAATTCGAGCGGAAATACGCCGAAATGTACGGCGTTAAACACTGCGTGTCTGTCGGGAATGGCACGGACGCAATATATATAACGTTGAAAATGCTGGGCATCGGCCCCGGCGATGAAGTGATTACAGTTGCGAATAGCTGGATCTCAACGGCTGAAGTGATCAACCAAACAGGCGCAGAACCTGTATTCGTCGATATCGAACCCGACCTCTATAATATCGACGCCTCGTTAGTTGAGAGTAAAATTTCCGATCGCACGAAAGCGATTATCCCCGTACACCTCTATGGGCTACCAGCCGACATGGATCCGATTCTGAGGCTCTGCAAGAAATACGATTTGTACTGTATTGAGGACTCTGCCCAGGCGCATTTCGCGGAATATAAAGGACGCCTTGTCGGAACGATGGGTAACGCCGGAACCTTCAGCTTTTACCCGGGGAAGAATCTCGGCGCCTACGGCGACGCTGGCTGTGTAATTACAAACGACAATGAGATAGCCGAGAAGATTCGTCGCTATGCAAATCACGGTTCACTGGTAAAACACCAGCATACAATCCCCGGGATCAATAGCCGAACAGACGGGCTGCAGGCGGCGATACTGACGGTGAAACTTGATCATATATTGGAGTGGAACAACGCCCGATACGAAAACGCCATGCGCTATAACGAACTACTCGCGGATGTTTCCGATATCTGCACTCCCGTTCTTCGCCCCGGTTCAACCCACGTGTTTCATGTTTACTGCATCCGAACCGAGCGGAGAGACGACTTGAGCGCATTCCTCCGTGAGAAGGGTATCGCAAGTCAAATCCATTACCCTACTGCTCTCCCGTTTCTCGACGCCTATCGCTACCTAAACCACAACGCACACGATTTCCCGATCGCCTACGAGTATCAAGACCAAATCCTTTCACTTCCGATGTTTCCGGAATTGACCCGCGAGCAACAGGAGTATATCGCTTCCAATATTAAAGACTTCTACACACGCCGCTAGCCTGCATTATGCAGGCTAGTCCCAATTCCAGCGAACTTTTCGTTGGATTTTCTTCGTAATCGTAATCGTAATCATAATCGTAATCCGGTTCCAAATTTCGCTTCGAAAAACCAGAAAGATTACGAATCAGAATGTTTGCTTATTTTAGGGCTAGAGTCCGAGCTGTACGGAGGGAATTCGTATACGCTTAGATAGGGACACCCACTGATCCTAAATTGGACAACTATGGACGGATGAATCCACTGACAACAATTCGCGAACGGCGACTACTAATTGCCTTCTTAGGCGTTGCACTGCTGATTCGTCTCGTCGTATGGTACGGTGGGCTATACGACCAATCACGATATATGGAACCGGATTCCGCGGATTATCTACGGCTGTCGAGTGCGCTGATTGTCGATCATAAATTCGGGACCGAGAGCGAACCGGAAATATTTCGCGTACCCGGTTACCCCGCGTTCCTGTCAGCGGTTAGCTTAGTAAGCGATTCTCCTGTCCTCCCCTGCCTCATTCAAATTATATTCGACGTAGGCACCTGCTTTCTGCTGTGGTATTTGACGCGGGCGTTTTTCTCGAAGTCGGCGGCGTTAGTCGCGGTGGGGTTCCAATCCATAAGCGTCGTATCAGTCATCTATGCCTCGAAAATTTTGTCGGATACACTCTTCACATTCTGTCTGGTCCTCTTCCTCTCTCTTATACTAAAAATATGGAAGACGCCGGAAGTCTCGATCGGGACCGCGATACTCTGCGGGATTGTATTGTCGGTCATGGCTTATCTTCGCGCGATCACCCTCCTCTATCTGTATCTTCCCATTATTTTTCTTGTTTATCGCAAGAAGCTGAAAAGCGCTCTGATTGTAACCGGATTAACCGCGTTTCTATTATTGCCTTGGTACACGCGGAATATGAAGGTAGCCAGCTACCCGCATTTCAGCAGCGTCGGCGCAATAAACCTATACCGTTATAACGCCTGTCTACTTCTGGCGCATCGGAATGGGATAGCGTTTAATGAGCAGCAGGGTCGAATCGACGCTGAATTCGCAGACCTGAATTCGCAGAGAGATGTCGCGGTTTATGCCGCACAGCGGGCTAAGAAGATCATCCTTGATGATCCGATGAGATACGTATTTCTCCACTTGAAAGCTGATATAAACACATTGCTGCCGGCCAGCGGCCAGCTCGTTACATACTTCGGTGCAAAAATAGGGGGGACGAATACGTTAAATAAGCTTAATTCTGAGGGAATTGTCGCTGCTGTCAAGCACTATTTTCATGGCCAGTGGTGGCTGTTATTCGTATTGTCGCCAACCGTGTTCGTACTGGGAACCGCGTATTTAAGCGCGACCTTCGGAGTCGTAAATCAACTGAAACAGTGGAAAGCCCTGGATCCGTTCGTGGTGTTGTTGATACTAAGTATGATTTATTTTCTCCTGGTCCCGGGCGCCGCGTCACATCCACGATTTCGCGTCCCAGCCTCACCGTTCATTTCGTTATTCGCCGGTGTTGGAAGCTACGCTATATATCAATCGATGATGAGTAAGTTCAATACAAAAAAATCCAGCGTATGAGACTGTTGCTGTCGTAGCTATACCAACAATCGCGGGGGTTTCGACCAGGCGTCGTAGGTGTGACTATGCCGGTTAAAAAATATTGTTCGTTTTCGCTTGGGTAATAAATTCAAAGTCGTCCAAAAATTGTACTGCTTGCAGTATACTCACGAACCGTTGAACCAAGCAATTCCGCCAGACCCCCAGCAGCTTGTTTTATTTACAGCGTATTGTAAATTATTCAGTATATTTTACAATGCATACCCGGGATCGAGGACATATGATATACCAGCGTTTAATTCAAAGCGAACTCGCAGGCAAGAAGTCAGATAATAAGGTGCGTCTGATCTTTGGTGCCAGGCAGACGGGAAAAACCGTACTGGTGAATCAGCTGCTTCGAACGTCAGATTCACAATTTTACAATCTTCAGGACGCGAGCGTCCGCCTTTCTTTCGAAAGAGACCCGAACTCTTTTACTCGTGAAATTAGAGGGCTGTCCGATAATATCAGGAATATTGTCGTCGATGAGATCCAGAAAGTTCCATCGCTGCTGGATGAGATTCAGTATTTATACGATAGTGATCCAAGCCGACATCAATTCTACCTAACCGGAAGTTCAGCCAGGTCGCTTAAGAGACATTCGGCAAATCTATTACCGGGCCGTTGCCATCTTTACAACCTCTATCCGGTAATCCGTCCGGAAGAAAAATCGTACCAAGGTATCGTAGGTGATTTTACCCGGCAGTCGTCCTCTCCATTCCCGAACCGCACACTTGAAGACCGCCTTCTTCATGGCAACCTCCCAGGCATACGACAAGAACCCAGTGAAAGTGCAATTGCCACACTTGATGCCTACGTGAAGATCTATCTTGAAGAAGAGATTCGGCGCGAAGGTCTTGCAAGAAATCTCGGAGCCTTTCAGGTCTTTCTGCAATTAGCCGCGATCGAGAGTGGCAAACAAATTAATCTCTCTAAACTTTCGCAGGATAGCGGTATTGCGGTTTCCACAATAAAAACCTATTACCAACTTCTGGCTGATACATTCGTCGGCTACTGGATGCATTCCCACAAAGGTTCCGGGCGTAAACGTTTATTAACAACGCCGCGGTTCTACTTCTTTGATCTCGGCGTACGTAACGCAGCCGCACAAATTACTGCGACGCCGGGGATCTTGCCGGAAATCGGCGGAAACTTAGTCGAACATTGGGCGGGACTGGAACTGATCCAACGGGCAAGATATGCGGGCAGAGGATATAATGCTGGTTTTTGGCGAACGGTAAGCGGAGCCGAGGTGGATTTCATATGGCAAACACCGGACGAAGATATACCGATTGAGGTTAAATGGACAGAGAATCCCAATCCACATGATGCCCGACATCTTGAAACTTTCCTTAATCACCACCCGCAACGAAGTAAGAAAGGGTACGTCATGTGCCGCGTACCAAGAAGGCAGAAACTCACGAAAAGAACCATCGCGATTCCGTGGTTCGAGCTATAGCAGTTTTTATTTCAGCGTTGTGCCAAAAAAAATCCCCCGAGGACTGCTCCCCGGGGGATTTTTATTTAGATATTTTTTAACCGATGAAAAAAACTTAGAAGCTGATTGAAAGTTCAGCCATATACAAATTGGCGTGGCCAGTGGATGCTGCCGCCAAAGTATTTCTTCCGCCGAAGCTCTGATTCTCGTAATTCAAAGTCAGCTTGGTATTCTCGTAGATGTTGGAAGAGATACCAACGCCCCAAACCTCTTCAAGGTTATTAATGAGCGTCGTATTGTCGAGCGTATCCTGATCATTGTTGGTCTCCCATTTAAGGGCGACCGTGTACTCGTGATCATTCATCGGACAAGCCATCGCCAACTCAATAGTTGTCGCGGACGGCTCTCTATCTTTTGCGCCACCGTTGATATCATCTAGAGCAGCGACATACTCAGCGCTCAACCAAATACTCCCCATAGACAGAACACCGTGGATGCTGTAGGCGTCATTGACATCACTGTCAGTATATGGGTTGCCTGCTCCGCCAAGCGCACCATCAAATCCGGCAACTGCAGCCGTATTCTGTGCCTGGAAGAGATTACTGATGTAGCTTGCTCCGAAATTATAGCTCATTTCTTCGTCACCACCGTCAAGCGACAGTGAAGCTCCCCAAGTGTCAATCTTATTATCCGTGCCACCCCTGTTCTGGGTCTCTTCGCGCCAACCGTTGAAGGCAAAGACATTGAAGTCCATTGTGTCGGTTTTATGGCCAATGGTTATCCCACTGTCACGCGTCTCACCAAACTGGCGGACTAAACTGTCGTTGATGAAATTTCCGGCCTCACCCACATTGGTGAAGTCGAAATACTGGCGACCGGCGATAAGATAACAACCCCGATCATTATTGAGCGTGATATACGCTTCGTCGACTTGCAGATCTCCATCGCGTTCAGTATCTACAGCTCCACCGCCGATATTTGTTCCTGCACCCGGCTGGTAGTCTTCATATAGCAACGCGATTGTGGCCGACACGTTCTCGGAGACGTCGATACCTAACTCAAGTCTGACCTGATCAAGGATGACGTCGGAGGTGTCTTCATTGCGCGCCGCAGCTGGGTTTGTATCTCTTCTGTTAAAGTCAGAGGAGTACCCGAGGATGTCTATGTTACCGCCAATGCTCACACGGTCATTGATCTCCTGAAGTGCCCCGAGTCTATTGAGGTACATACGGCGATCCGTTTCGACCGCTGCTGCTGCGTCAATAGCCATGGCTTGATTCTCAGTGAGAGTTACGTTAGACACCTTCAAGCGATCAGTTTCATCGGCTTGAACCTGCATTCGTTGCTCCAACTCCATCAGTTTCTGTTTCAGAAGCTGAATTTCGTCTTTTAAGGATTGTGATTCACTGTTGTTCGCGAAGAGACCCGGATTAACCAGGATTGTCGCTATCAGTACTACGAATAATTTTTTCACGATAATTTGACTCCTTTCTAATTAAGATAAGTTTCTTCTTAACTTTAATACGTATGTTAGCACCGGCTGCATTATTGCAACTCCCTCTGTAATAACAAGTTAAGAACTATTAACCCACACAGTTTCAAGATTGACTTTCGAGTCACCTCCTTTCGTTTATATATCGGTTAATTATAGACGTGTTCCATCGTAACCTTAAGTTGCGATAACCACAACGATTACCGCAATTTCCAAGTAAATTAGCAACAACTATTTTTCTTACAAATAAAAAAATTGAAATTTCTTGATATTTTTTAAAAAAGTCTCCCATTGATTTTTTCGTCATTCGTAGCTAACGTAACGTCCCATTTGCGAATTGGTACAGGTGCATTCATAACACCTCAATTCCCGATAAGTATTTTTTCATAGGTTTAAGGAGCAAATTATGGCTGACAAAATATGTATGCAGAACAACACGCTGCGCGTAACTGATAACCCGATTATCCCCTTCATCGAAGGCGATGGAATTGGACCCGATATTTGGCGCGCAACGGTACGAATCATTGACGCAGCGGTTAGCAAGGCCTACACCGGACAACGCGGGATTGAGTGGAAAGAGGTCCTTGCTGGACAGAAAGCGTTTGATCAAACCGGCAGTTGGCTACCCGACGAAACGGTGGAGAGTTTCCGAGAGTATCTGATTGGCATCAAGGGTCCATTGACGACGCCTGTAGGTGGTGGATTTCGGAGCCTTAACGTAACGCTTCGGCAATTACTGGATCTGTACGTATGTCTGCGCCCGGTCCAATATTTTGCTGGCGTACCATCTCCGGTGAAACATCCGGAGTGGGTTAATATGGTGATTTTCCGGGAGAATACTGAAGACGTGTACTCCGGTAACGAACTGGAAGCAAATACACCGGAGGCAAAGAAGCTTCTGGCCTATTTGAAGTCGGAATTTGGTTGGCAGATTCGACCGGACTCCGGGATCGGGATAAAGCCGATAAGCGAGACGGGAACAAAAAGGCACGTACGCGCAGCGATCGAGTACGCGATTGCCAACAATCGAAAGAGCGTCACGCTGGTACACAAGGGTAATATTATGAAGTTCACTGAAGGCGCGTTCCGAGCGTGGGGCTACGAGTTAGCCCGTGACGAATACCCGGACAAATGCGTGAGCTGGGAAGAATGCAATGGTCAGTGTCCTGACGGAAAAATATTGATCCAGGACGCAATCGCCGATATCTTTCTCCAGCAGGTACTGACGCGTCCGAAAGAATTCGATGTGATCGCAACGATGAACTTAAACGGTGACTACATTTCCGACGCGCTCGCGGCGCAAGTCGGCGGGATCGGGATTGCGCCGGGAGGTAATATCAACTACGTCACCGGCCACGCAATTTTCGAAGCGACCCATGGTACTGCGCCGAAGTATACGAACCTCGACAAAGTCAATCCAGGCAGCTTAACGCTTTCCGGGGAGATGATGCTGCGGTATCTCGGATGGCCTGAGGCCGCGGACCTCATAATAAACGGTCTGGAGAAAACTATCGCCGCTAAAATCGTTACGTACGACTTCGCACGACTTACCGAAGGTGCCACAGAGGTTAAATGCTCGGAGTTTGCGAACGCAATTATTGAAAGGATGTAAACTGCAAGCAGTTGAGATTTTGAATGACTTGAATCTCACTGCACATAAAATTTCGAACGATACTTCAAAAACTCGAAGATTGGTTAGTATAGTTTGGACTCCAAGGATACTTCAGTTTATACCGTCAACAACTTTCGGGTATAGAGACCGAAAGCCCGTCAAGTTAAGGATTTTTTGCCACAATTTGGAGCGGCATTTTACTGGAATGTGGGAGGCGCTGTCCCATCGGCGATAATCATTGAATCGTTTTCTTCTAGCCTAATCGCCGCTGGGACAGCGCCTCCCACATTCCAGGCCGCGTCCCGAGATTCACTGCGAACAGTCGGGTCTTCAGGCTTAACTCGGGGAGCTTTCGGTCTGACCCCGAATTCTCCAGTAGAACACGTCAGTCGCAATTAAGTATCTTCCGCATCAGCTCATCACGCTTGAACTGTCCCAAAGTCCCGGTTGGAGCGACGGTCTCCGAGAAAATTCGGCAGTGATCGCGGATGATATGTTTACCGCAGATTGCGACCGGAACGGGGTCCCGGGTGTGGATTCGAAGATGTACCGGCACCGGATGGTCGGGCAGGACGGCGTATGTAACGTCTTGACCCTGCAACTGATCCCGAAGACGGGCAATTACACGCTTATCAATATCTTCAATCGCCTTGATTTTCAGCTCAAGATCCCCCATATGCGAGCACTCATCCGCCGCCTCAATGTGTAGATACACGAAGTCGTAGCTTTCAAGCGCCCGCACGGCCGCATCTGCTTTCCCTTCGTAATTCGTATCAACGAATCCTGTCGCACCCGGAACCTTAATTACATCCATTCCCGCGCAAATACCTAAGCCGAATATTACGTCGACGGCACTGATAATCGCACCACGAACATTTCCATATTTCTCCTTGAAAGACGGAAGTTTTGGACGGCGGCCGGGGCTCGAAAACCACAACAAGTTCGCAGGCTCGGCGCGACTCTTGTTGATGTGATGATTCTCGAGGTAGCCGCGGGTTCTCGACATCAAATCATTCAAGTACTGCGCTGTGTTAATTGCCTCGGGCGAATCGTCCGCCGGATGCAATAAATTCTCCGATATTGGCTTCCCCTGGGAATCATCCGGTTTCGCGTACTTAATCTTCTCGGTGAAATCCTTCCCGTGCAAAACGAGAATATTACGGTAGCTGACACCCGGGTATAACGTGAATTCAGCGCAATCGAATTCCTGTTTCAACCCATCGATCAGGACATGTGCGTCAGCGTCGTCTATATGCCCGCCGGAGTAATCTATCAGCATATCGCCATCGGCTTGTACCAAATTACACCGCCACGCAATATCATCGGGCCCAATCTCAATCCCTTGACTTACAGCTTCCAGGGGACCACGTCCAGTATAAAATTCCTCCGGTGGATACCCCATTACGGACATATTCGCTACGTCCGACGATGTCGGATAACCTGACGGAAGCGATAGAAACGTGCCGCAAGCGCCTTCATTGGCGATGGCGTCCATGTTTGGAGTGTTTGCATACTCAACCGGCGTCTTCCCGCCCAGCTCAGGCAACGGCTCATCCGCCATTCCGTCGGTCAATATCAAGATAGTTTTGGTCATCGATGGTGAAGGGGTAATTTGTTGATCGTCGAAATCGTTGAAGTTTCGTGAGAGCTGCAATTATGATAGAAAACAATCGGCATGGAAATCGTTATCGGGTCGCGGTATCAAGAATAATTCCATACCGATAACGATCCCGATTTTGACATCGACGAACCTCAGGTTTAAATGGCGTAAAATGTCGGCCAGGTAAGATATACCGAAAAGTATAGAGAATTCAGAAGTTATACTGCAAGCAGTAAAATTTTCGGATGACTTCAAACCAAGTACGTAAGAAATATCGAACGATTTTTCGAAAACTCGAAGGCGTTCCGTATAGTAGCTAGAATTATACCCATCGTCATTGGGTTTTCGACCAGGCGTCGCCCAGGTGGCTATGCCGGTTAAAAATATATTGTTCGGAATCCCTTAAGTGATATGTTAAAAGTCTTCCCAAAATTGTACTGCATGCAGTACATCTGCCTGAATTTTACTCCCGTTTTCGAAAACCTGTTGATGCATAGTATATATCAATTCCATACAGGTTTTCGACACGTTTAAAAATATTTCTCGCCTTGATCCCAGTAGGCGGATCAAAGAGTCGACTACTTGCAGTCTACTTCGATATGGATCCGCTAGCAACGCGTTACGGCATATTCGCCCGTTCCAGGATTACGTCGACGATTTTGTCGTGGAGGCCGAGGGGTGCGGTTATTTTGACTTTGATGCCGGGGAAAGGCGCAGCAGCGTCTTGTACAAGTTGCGGAACATCCTTCGTCGCGTGCCGGCCCGGCGACAGCATATAAGGATGAGCAATTATTTCGGTTGCGCCTGCATCGACGCAGGCAGCAACACCTTGGGCAATTGTCGGTTCGGCCAATTCCATATGAGCAACTTTCACTATCAAGCCCGGCCTGTGTTTGCGTATCAGATCGCCGAGTTGCTCCAACATTTCGTTCGCATCGTGGTGCGTCGATCCGTGATCAATGATCAATAAGGCTTTTGTCATTTCCGTGTATCTATCGCGTGATTCGTGGAATTAAGCTGAGGCAGTCTTACGTGTGCAGTGAGGATGCCCTTCCGGGCAATATTGATTGTGGCTCGCCTGCCTGTGGTCAATGTCATTAAGCTAAAGCGCGAACTCCAACGGTCACGAATATATATAAATCCTTAAACTTAATGACATTGAGCCTGTGACGCCTCAAGCAACTGATCTTCCCGCTAGTGGGGCCCGTATTTACGGACTTAAAAGTGCTCTGTTTACAGAGTAGCACTGTACACGCTGAACTTCACTGGGTGAAATCCACTAAAATCCCGGTGATTCGAGGACAATCAGCTGTCTCGGCAACCGGTTGAGCGCAACTCGGACATTGTGAAACGACTCCGACAATTGCAGAAGGATATGTGTTAATTCGTATTTTCGCGCCAATTGATGGTGGCCAGCGTCCCTATAATGAGAGCTCCCAAGTGCTTCGTAGTACTGAATTTTCGGGGCCGCGCGACGCTCTGTTCTATGCCGGATATGTCCCGGGAAAATTCCGGACAGAAACAACGTATAATTACCGACAAACATATGGATAAAAAAACGCATTTTATCGTCAGCATGCTCAAGCGCCTGCAATATGTCGGTAAAATACGGAGGCGACACATAATCGGATGCAATAGGAATCTTTGCGCGGTTAGCAGGAGCGTATTCGGAAAGCAACTCGGCGATGTAATCAGCCAGCGTTGTATCGTCGATATCGGCATTTTTCAGTGCGTACCGAACAAGAATATAAAAATACAATCGAGTGGATATCTTCAGGCACTCCGGCCGGTTCAGGACGGCGCTTACGATCTTTTCGTCGTCGAGAAGTATATCAAGAGATTCCGGATCCAAAAGAAGTTTCGCGAGGTCTTTTTTCGAGTCTGTGCCACTGCACAACACTGACGCGATAAAGGTAAAATCCTCCGATGTAAATTTAAGTCTGCATCTCGGTCGTATCATTCGTTAACACCAGTAGTATACCGAATTCAATGAACGCACTACACACACACAAATCCATCTTTGCCGTTGCTACTTCTTAATGTACCTAAAGAATCGGGGACAAACAAGTGTTTCTTAACAAAAGCCAGCCTGATCTATGCATGAACTTTCTACTGCGAGCACGCATTGTACATGACCTAAATGACTTACAAAGAACCCAAAACTTTGAAATAGATCGCTATTCCTTCAGACTTGAAACCTTCGTAACTCATTGATCTCAGACACACTACGAACTCTCGTGACGAAATTCAAGCATAGAGCAGGCTAGACCCTAAACGTTTGATTTTCGAATATCACCGCCGAAATCGAGTACGATACCAACAACCGCGGAGTTTTCGTCCGGGTTTTCCGAGACTCTTCCCGCATGAGCGTGGATCCCGTCGATACGGGACGCTTATGCGGTCCGCACGAGCGGACTCCAAAGAATACGGAGAGAAAAATCGTTCGGAGTCTCTTACTCAACCATTTTGAAGTCGTCCAAAACTTGTACCACTTGCGGTATACCTGAATCCGTGAAAAAATTCGGTAAATCAACGCAACCATTTGGTCATAAATATATTGCATGTATACTCGATATACCTACGGGTATGCCTCCGTACACTTGCAACACTTTCTGTTCCAAAGCGTTACACTGCTTCACTCGTTTTTTTTCACGGATTCAGGGTATAGTTTATCGGTCAATTTTCGATTACTTCTGGATTCTCCAGTATAATCACCCCTTAATTACGTAATTTGAGGGGGAGCGTCGACATATTAAAACTATTTAAATAAATTCGGATTGCCGTTTAGTGATCACCACTTACTTTACCAGATTGCGTTTATAAAATGAGCCTCTCGCGGGGACGTCTTTATAGAACAACAGAATGGCACCAATTGATCGAGCAAACCTTAGAAACCAACAGCAACCTGGCGCTCGATTTCTTCTTCGATTTTCAAAAATAGACTGCTTGCAGTCCATCAACAGGAGATAAGAAAGTATGTGTGGAATCGTAGGTTATATCGGAAGTCGTGAAGCGTCTTCCATTTGTTTCGCTGGACTTCGCCGTCTCGAGTATCGCGGATATGACTCCGCCGGCATCGCAGTCGTCGAAGACAATGAGCTGAAGGTACGCAAAGTAGTCGGCAATCTGAATAATATGGAGGAGTCGCTGAAAACCAAGGCGTTGCCAGGTTCACTCGGCATCGGACATACACGTTGGGCTACGCACGGCAGACCGTCCATTGAAAATTCACATCCGCATCTAAGTTGCGACGGGAAATTCGCTGTCGTACATAATGGAATTTTGGAAAACTACCAGGAACTTCGCAGTCAGCTCAAATCCGAGGGTCATACGTTCAAAAGCCAGACTGACACCGAAGTGGTCGCACATCTAGTCGAGAAATACTATGACGGCGACCTTCGTAACGCCCTGATCAGCGCAGTTAAGGACTTGGAAGGCGCGTTTGCCATAGGGTGTATATGCGCAGGCAGCCCCGATGAACTCCTCGCCGTCAGACGCTTTTCACCGCTGGTTGTCGGAATCGGTGAAACCGAAAACTATATCGCTTCTGATATGGGCGCGATACGTGCTGAAACGGATAAGGTTTACGTCATTGACGATGACGAGGTCTGCAAGATTACTCGCGGCGGTATTGAGATAACTGATCTCGATCTAAATCCGATCGAACGCGAACCGTACGTTATCCCATGGCCCGCCGACGCGGCTCAAAAGGGTGGTTACAAGAAGTTCATGCATAAGGAAATCCACGAACAACCGGACGCTATGCGTGCTTGTCTCGCCGGGCGTCTCAGTTCTGTCGATAAGCCGATCACGTTCGAGAATATCGGATTGACTGTTGATGAAATAAAAGGATTCAAGAAAATTATATTCACTGCGTGTGGAACAGCGATGCACGCCGGATTGGTTGGCCGTTTCCTGATGGATAAACTGGCACGCATCCCAACCGAGGGAGATCTTGCAGCTGAACTGCAACAACGCGATCCAGTGGTTCACGAAGGTACGCTTTGTATCGTGGTTAGCCAGTCAGGTGAGACCGCCGACACGCTGGAAGCTTTGCGCGCGATGAAAGCGAAAGGGGCAAAGGTTATCAGTGTAATAAACGTTGTAGACAGCTCGATCGCACGCGAAAGCGATGGTGTCGCATACATCCAGGCTGGCCCCGAAATCAGCGTCGCGTCGACCAAAGCGTTTACGCTTCAGGTACTGACCATTCAGTTGCTGTCGCTTTATTTCGCGGAAATACGAGGGACCTGTCCGCCCGACGAAATGAAACGACTAAAAGCCGCGATCCTGGCAGCCCCGGGACAGGCAACCGAACTGCTAAAACGCGAAGATGACATTATCGCGGTAGCGAAAAAGTACTATAAGAAACCGAATGCTATGTATTTGGCCCGGGGCGTCAATCTCCCCTCTGCTATGGAAGGCTCGCTGAAACTCAAAGAGATCAGCTACATACATGCGGAAGCATACTCGGCCGGGGAAATGAAACACGGCCCGATCGCGCTGGTAGAGCCTAATATGTTCGTGGTATCCATCGCTTGCGAAGGACCTACGTACGGCGAAATGATCGGAAATATTATGGAAATCAAGGCTCGTAGCGGGCCAATGATCGCCGTGGCCTATGATGGTGACAAGAAGATCCGGATGACGGGAGCAGATCCTGACGCCCCTGCAGACGATGTCGGCTCCCAACCAAATGATATGATTTGGGTTCCGCGAACCGAAGAGTACATATCACCGCTTCTCATCGGCATTCCGCTGCAACTCCTCGCTTATCACATCGCTGACTTACGCGGCGAGGATATCGATCAGCCGCGGAACCTCGCTAAGACGGTTACCGTCAAATAAGCGCCGTCGCGACCAGTATTTGGAAAAAACCTACATCCCGGCTCCCTTTCGCAAGGAGTCGGGATTTTTTTTGAACGCCATAGATGAAGTCGAGCACGTATTTTCCGTAGGATTTCGAGAATTCCGTGACTGAGTTTGGTATATTCCGGTAGGAAACTGAGAATCGGGGCGAAACCAGTTCGTAGCGAGACACGATATTGCCGTCGTATAGCTCTTTGATCGACGCAATTAACAGCGTTATCGTGCCTTATAAAGGAAACTTGTATTCGGCGAAGAAAGGTAGGAGGGAGCTCCTGCTCGCGATGACGGTCATTTTGGAACGATACCGAAAAGATAGTGATCGCCAGCGGGAGCTGCCTCCTACATTATCAACGGCCTCAAAACCAGTGAAGTTTCGTAGGAGCAATCGCCTGGGCCGTACCGGCCCGGTTAATGTGATGGGAAACTTTCAGTCGGCTCGGGACGATGTTCGCAGTAAGCCACGATAGTGCCGTTAATGCTATTTTCACATACAAATACAACGGCACTATCATGCCTTATCCACGCACTTTTGCGGAACTGCCTTCGGGAGCTACGAGCAGACGCTACCCGACATCAGCGCCAGAAATGACAAACAAGGTTTTCGTTCCGATCTTTTTTCAAAATACCGAAATATACAAATCAAAAATCAAAAATTTCGTGACAGACTAGTTTTTGGCTACCACTATCGAGTCTTTGAGTTCGGAGAGCGCACAATTATTCAGACTCATCTTTCTCATGCTGATTGCATCGGTAGGGCAGACTCGAAGGCATTTTCCGCAACGTATACATTCGTTGCTATCGATCCATATGTAGGTTGTTTCAGCCGCAAGGTTGGCCTTAATATCTGTTGTTACTGCACCGTCTTCGTCGTGAAAAAGGCGAGATACGCGCTTGATACAGTCTCGCGGTGCGACCTCAATACACCAGTCGCAATGAATGCATTTATCCTGATCTATCTCGAATTTATAATGGCAATAATAGCATCGCGTCGCAGCAGTGTGGGTGCCGTCCTCGTCATACCCGAGTTCGACCTCTGCAATGCCGTCTCGCTCAAGTAACGGCAGTGTGCGCATATCGGTTGGTTTCTGGAGATCATGGTCCCTAACCCTACCGGTTTCGCCATTCGTATCGATGAGTTCGACACCGACATGCGTCTTCATGCGCTCCTGCCCGGATAGAAACGTATCGACTGCCTTGGCACCCTGCTTACCATCTTCGACAGCGGTAATAACATCGAAACTACCGTACCTGAAGTCGCCTGCGATAAACACTTTCTCATGATTTGTTTGATGATCTTCGGTTATCGTGATATCGGCGGGCAGAATATTCAGTGTCCTCACCTGCCCGATTGCAACAACGAGAGTATCGCAAGGCATATCGAATTCGCTGTCTTTAATCGGATGAATTTTCGGTTTGCCACCGTCATGGGTAATATCCCCAAGCGCATTCCTCAAAAACCTTACGGACTTTAGACGCCCGGCTTCCATGATAGCGGAAACCGGTGAAACCAAGGTTTCCACCTCAATTCCTTCGCCGTTCATCTGAACAATTTCATCGTTGTCAGCGGACATCTGGGCTTCAGTCCGACGATACATGATTGTAACTGTACCGTCTGCTCCGACAAGGCGTTTCGCAGCTCGTGCACAGGACCGCGCACAATCAACCGCCGTGAATCCACCCCCGACTATAATGACATGCTGCCCGGGCATTTCACCGATCTCACCAAAGTTGTATTGGCGCATAAATTCCAACCCCGGAATTCCATGGCCATCGTCAGGCAGACCAGAAAGCTTCAAGTTCGCCGGAGCAACCGCGCCCGCCGTCACTATCACGGCGTCAAAGTCATCTATCAGTCCCTGCATGACCTCACTGTCAACCGGGGAGTGGTATTTTACCTCAATCCCGCTATTCAAAATAGCTTCTACTTCGTTTTCAACGACATCTCGTGGCAATCTAAATATCGGTATTCCCAGTACGAGCATTCCCCCGAGTATGGAGCCTCTTTCAAAGATCGTGACGGCGTGTCCATAGCGCGCCAGTTCGCGGGCAGCTGTAAGTCCTGCCGGTCCACCGCCCACAACAGCCACGCGCCGTCCCGACTGGTCGAACCACTTTGGCAAAGGTTTGGGCGGATTCTTCTTATAGTCCGCCGACGATCGCTTTAAGTGGCAAATATGAACGGGACCGTGGATACCCGTCCACTTATGTCGGCATGCGTCTTCGCACGGTCGCGAACAGATACGGCCAAGGACGCCAGGGAACACGTTATCTTCCTGATTGATGAGGTAGGCTTTGTCTGGATCGCCTTTCGCAATTGCTTCGATATAGGCAGGTACATTCGTCTTTGCCGGGCAGGCTGCCTGACACGGAACGTCCTTATAAAGGGTCTTCAAATCCAGGTTTGTTTTTCCTTCTCCGGTGAAGACTGAGAATTCCTGTGGATTCGGCGCCATCTCGTAGCTAATATTAAGCGAATCGACCGCTTTCTTGAAAGGGTTGTTCATGATTCAAATCCTACACGTTTGATACATTCCGCCAAAGTTTCGTCGCCCTGCCGGACCTCGACATAGGTATCCAATAGCTTTTCCACGATCTGTGGACAATCTTCTTTCTTAAATTCCCCGAGTTTCTTGCCGAAATCGATTTCCGTGCCGCCGATCAGCACTTCGTACGCTTCGACTGATCCAAGTCCCTCACGAATCCGCATACCACGGAACCCGAGGTCCGAGATTCGATACGGAGAACAGGAGTTCGGACACCCCGTAATGTTGATGATCACTTTATCCCATATCGCGTCGTATTTTTTCTGCTTCACAACGTCCATGACCAGATCGTATAAATCATGTGTCCTCGATACTGCCTTAGGGCAATAAGTCGTCCCGACACACGGAACGACGTCTCTAATCCCAAAGTGCCCGTCTGTCGCGAATCCGAGATTTTCGATCTCTGTCTTTACTTCCTGGACCTTCTGCGGGAGGACACCATGAATCTCGATATTCTGGCGGTTCGTTGTATAAATACGCTTGTTGCCGAAGATTTCGGATAACTCTGCCAAGCGTTTGAACTGCTGATGCGTTAACTCACCTTTCGGAATCATCGCACGAACGGTAACCTTTCCATCCGTGCCGACTGGGTCCTGTTCCAAAAGCGGACGGTTAGGAAACGGCGTACCGCACTCCTCGAACGCGTTTGTCTCAAGGTCGTCAGTTCCGATACCCTCGTTCTCTAATGCGTCGATAACGATTTCCCTGCACTTATCGATTCCGTAATTGTGAACGACGAACTTTAGGCGTGCCTTTGTTCGATCGAAACGATCGCCGTGGTCTCTAAATAAAATTGCAACAGCACGACAGACCCGCGTTATTTTTTCTTTCGGAATAAAGGAGAATAACTCTTGCCCGACAAACGCCTTCCACCCCATTCCACCGCCGATAATGATCCGAAAACCCGTTTCATCTTCGCCATTCGCCGCTTTTCGAACTACTGCGACAACGCCGATACAGTTGATAAAGGGTTGGGCACAACCAGCGCCGCAACCGGAGAATGTGATTTTAAATTTTCTCGGGAGATTATCAAGATCCCGTGCGTCCGCCAGGAACTTCGCCACCTCTTTCGCATACGGTAATACGTTCACTCGTCGGTAGTTACAGGTTTCCGCCAACGGGCAGGCCGCAACATTCCTGTTGACGTCGCCGCAACCGTGAAACGTTGTTAAATATTCTTCGTTAAGCTTCCGCATCATATCCGGTAACGCCGGCAATTTTAGCCAGTGCAGCTGAATTGACTGACGCGTTGTAACTGAAAGTATTCCCTGGCAATAGTCCTCCGAGATCTTGGAAATCATCCGCGCCTGGCTTGAGGTCAGCTGCCCGCCGGGAATTACGATCCGCGCCATATGATTTCCAGGCTGACGGGAGCCATAGATCCCGAACCATTTCGAAATGAGCTTTTCTTCTCGCGTCATCGCCCCTTTACGGGCGATTTCATCGTAGTCTATAACGAGGCCTTGTTCCTTAACGATCTCGTCTTCACTTCTACGTTTAGCTTCTAGTTTCCACTGCATAATAATAAATTTCCTCGTTTTTCGTCCCATCAAGGACGAAATACTAATCGTTATAGAAAAGTAACGTGGAGACGTATCTTTCGCCAGTGTCCGGCAGCATTACAACGATTGTTTTACCTCCGCTCTCCGGACGTGTGGCAACTCGTTTTGCGGCGAGGGCAGCCGCTCCCGACGAGATACCAACGACGAGTCCTTCAGATAACGCGATCTCCTTCGCCGCTTTGATTGACTCCTGACTTTCGACTTGAATCACCTCGTCAACAACTGACTCGTCATAGACAGACGGTATGAACCCGGCTCCGATACCCTGAATCATATGCGGTCCCATCTTACCGCCGCTAAGCACTGGGGACTCCGCCGGTTCAACCGCTATCACCTGGATCTTTGGATTCTGTGATTTGAGATACTTACCTGCACCCGAGATCGTTCCACCGGTACCAACACCAGAAATAAATACATCTACTTTTCCCTGTGTCGCATCCCAAATCTCGGGCCCGGTAGTGTCAAAATGAACCTGTGGATTCGCCGGATTATTGAATTGTTGCGGCATAAACGCGCCGGGAATTTGGTCGCGAAGTGTATTCGCTTCCTCTATAGCACCGAGCATCCCAAGTTCGGAGTCAGTAAGTACCAATTCCGCCCCGAGCGCAAGTAACATCTTGCGACGCTCAACACTCATCGACGACGGCATCGTCAGGATTAACTGATATCCTTTCACAACGGCCGCGAGTGCCAGCCCGATTCCTGTGTTCCCAGACGTCGGTTCAATAATTGTACCGCCCGTCTTCAAAACGCCATCACGTTCTCCAGCCTCGACCATAGCCTTGCCAATCCTATCCTTTACGCTGGATCCCGGATTAAACGATTCAAGCTTGCCTACAATACATCCGGGTAAGTCCTTGCCGAATCTGTTTAGTCGTAATAGCGGTGTTTTGCCTATGAGTTCGCATAAATCATTCGCAATTAACATATAATGCCTCCGTATAAGCGTCGAAAATCCGTGGCGCTACCCCGTCTACCTGATTCGGACTGACGTTGGCCGCACTCATGCTATTTCACAACCGATGTTTCATGACGTTCCAGTACCAGCCCTATACCATAACCAACAGAAAATCGTGCGAAGCGTTATCGTGTAACAACGATTAACCGCTACTGAAAAGCTCACGAATCAAGGACCGATAGAGATCGAAATCCTCGGCCGAGAAACATATAAACAGCACCTTTTCCAGTGACGAATTTGCCGACAGAAAGCTTCGTGTTTCGGTCAGAGCAATTCGAGCAGCGTTTTCCTTCGGAAACCGATATGCACCGGTGCTGATCGAAGGAAAGGCGATGGTATTAATAGCATAGTCTGCAGAGTAAGCAAAACAATTCCTGTAACAGTCCGCTAATAATTTACCCTCGTTTCTTGTCCCTCCCCGCCAAATCGGGCCGGCTGTGTGTATAATCCATCTTGCCGGCAGCTTATAGCCCCGTGTAATTTTCGCTTCGCCCGTGACGCAGCCGCCCAACTCGCGGCAGGCACTTAGCAAATCTGGACCAGCTGCTCTGTGGATCGCGCCATCGACGCCACCGCCGCCTAGTAAAGAGTTATTCGCAGCGTTGACGATCGCATCGGTCCGCTGCCGAGTTATGTCACCTTGAATCGCGCTAACTGGATTGGTCATGGTTCTTCTCCATTTTTTCGATATGTCGTCCGGCACGTGATCCCGGGATCGCGAAAATCTGCCGAACGATCACAGGCGGCCCCTGCGAGTGCAGTAACGCGATATTCTATGGCAAAGAACTTCTGTTAAGCCACTCCGGATTGGTTTTTGATATAATTTCTGCTATAATAGAATAAATTTCCTGTTTCATAAGTGCACCTGTATCACTAGCTAAAATCTACCGTTCCAAACGGTTACCAACTGTGAAAACAAACATATTATTTACACCGAAAGAAGCGAATGACACGTTGCCGTTAGTTAGAGGTATCGTTGATGACATCCTCCGTACCGGACGCCGAATTCGAGAGCTATCATACCAACTGGGAGATAATTTCGACAGTGACAGCCGCGTTCAGGCGCTCATGACTGAGCTTCACGAATTATTGGGCGAATTAGATAATATCGGCTGTACGTACAAAGATTTTAATTTCACGGTTGGTCTTGTTGACTTCCCCGGAGTAATCGAAGACAAAGAGGTTCTGCTTTGCTGGCGAAGCGACGAGTCGCGCCTTGAATATTTTCACGACAGCGCGACGGGCTACTCAGGGCGTCGGCACATACCAAAAGAATACGTTACCTACTAACTTAAACATTTTCGTGATGAAACTTAACCAAGGAATTTGACAATGATCAATACGAAGAAATTTACAATGATAGAGATATTGGTAGTTCTCGCTATCATCGGTGTAGCGATAGGAATTCTAGTCCCATCACTTGGAGGCGCGATGAAAAAAGCCAAAAAAAATAAAGCCAAGACGTCGATGAAAACGTTATCTATTGCGATCAGACAGTACGAAACGACCTATGGATTCCTACCATTCACCGGGTTAGGATCGGACACACTAGTGAATGCGGCTCAATATCAGACGCTACTGAATACACTCGCAGCGCTCGATGTAACCTCAAACCCACGAAAAATTAAATTCCTGGAGCTAGACAAAAATAATCAATTCCAGGATTCCTGGCAGAATGATTTCAACGTGACACTTGATCTGAATTATGACAGCGTACTGAGCGATAACGTTGTCTATGGTGAAGGCAGCCTTAATACGACCCTTGGGTTATGGTCCTGCGGTCCAGACGGCAACCATAGTAGTACGGATTCGGATGCCAGCAATTCCGATAATGTAAATTCTTGGGATTAACCGAGTCTTGGGTTCAAGGTTCAACGGTTCAAGGGCGTTAATCTGACAAATTGATGCATAGATCAGGCTAGCCTGAATTTTCCCCGCTTTTTTCTTTTGGTTCTCAAAACATGTCCAAGTCAGCAGCTTTCGCCCGCTGATTCTCTATTGGAATCGAGCAATCGATTTAACTCTTAACCCCTTGAACCTTGCCCGTCTCGCATAAATAAGATCCGCGTCAAGCGGGAGAGAGCGACGGCGGATACCGCGAACAATGTCTACCGAACCTGATAACTCCCTAAAACAGTTTGCCCCGGACAGAGTCCTTATTTGCCCATCTATTCTCGCTGCGGACTTCGGAAATCTCGCCTCTGATATCAAAGTAGCGGAACTAGCGGGAGTCGATTTCTTCCATATTGATGTTATGGACGGGCATTTCGTCCCTAATATATCCCTGGGCCCCGGCATCGTCAACGCAATTCGGCCATCGACTGACTTGCCGTTTGACGTCCATCTAATGATCTCTCACCCGGCGAAGTTCATTGACGCTTTTGTCGCTGCCGGGGCCGATCATATCACAATCCATATCGAAGCGGAAGACCCGGTTGAGGAAGTGATCGGACAGATTCATTCACACGGGTGTTCAGCGGGACTATCCTTTCGTCCGGACACCGACCCGTCGAGAGTGCGCCCCTACCTCGACACTATCGATTTAGTTCTGGCGATGACGGTTGAGCCGGGATTCGGAGGACAGTCTTTTCGACACGATGTTGTCCCAAAGATCACGCAAGTTCGCGGATGGCTGGATGATATGGAGAGGGACATACACCTCCAGATAGACGGTGGTGTAAACAACGAGACGGCAATCGTCGCATTACATGCCGGCGCCAATCTGTTCGTTGCCGGGACCACTATTTTCAAATCACCACTAGGCGTTAATGCCGCAACGAAGGCACTTCGTGACGCGCTAACATCGCAGGGCACGGTCGAAACCTCCTAAGATCACGGTTCCCTCCAAGCAAGGACGATCACCGCGACCCCGGATCAGGTCATACCATCGAGGCGGTTTCTGGCACCTCGTTTGGAATAACAGTCCGCCTATCGCCAAGTACTCTTAGGGCCAGTTCCTCGGCGCGATACGAACTGCGAACCAGGGGAGCACTCGCAACAGCTTTGAATCCCATCTCGGTTGCAAGCTCAGCCCAATAACTGAATTTTTCGGGTTCGACGTATCGTTGTAGCTGCCAATGGCTAAGTGATGGGGGTAAATATTGTCCGATAGTCAGTATATCGGCGCCAGCGTCACAGATATCGCGCATCGTCTGTTCAACTTCCGAATCTGTTTCCCCGAGCCCAACCATGATCCCGGATTTAACGGCAGTCCGCCCGTTAGCCAATTCCTTTGCCGTCTGGAGGACGTGCAACGATCGATCGTAACGACCGCCACTGCGCACCGGTGGCGTCAGTCGCTCGCATGTTTCCATGTTATGATTAAACACAGTCGGGACCTGATTCATTACCAGCTCTATAAGATGTTTTTTCCCTTTGAAATCCGGGGTGAGTACTTCTATGCCGGCAGCCGGCAGCCGGCTACGTAACGCTGATATCGTCGCGACGAAGTGATTCGCGCCCTTGTCGGGAAGGTCATCCCGGTTTACGCTCGTCACAACCACATACTTCAGGTTCAAACGTTCGGCGGAATCCGCTACCCGTTCCGGCTCGTCGTTATCAACTGGTTCTGGCTTAAACGAATGGATTGCGCAAAAACTACAGGCCCGCGTACAACGGTTGCCTAGCACCATGAATGTCGCGGAGCCGCTATGCCAGCACTCAGCAATATTCGGACACTTTGCACTCTGACACACGGTGTTTAGCCGAAGATCCTGGACGAGACTTGAAACATTATCCCGGTTTTTCCCCGCGTGAACCTTTACGCGAATCCACGGTGGAAGCCGCTTCTGATTGTCGGGGGTGTGCTCACCCACGGTAATTCTCCATACTAATGTCGTGTAATTTTAGATATACTGCCCACGATCTCTCTCTCCGTACTAGCGGAGTCTCGGTAATCCGGACCGTATTCTCGGAGTCCGCTCGTGCGGACTGCATAAGCGCGAGTCTCGGACATTCTGAATCGGGATTGGACAACAAGCAGTACGATTTTTCGATGGCTTCGAATTAATCAGGCTAACCTGAATAATTCATCAGTATTCTGCTACAAACGCTAATCTCTGCTCAAATAAGCCGATTAGCTCAACTTTACATCTCAGTGAATGAATATTCACTTTCGTCGTCATGTTTTCTCTAATCGATTTATTATGAGCGAGTTAAGCGCTCTCGCGACGAATCGCATGAATTAATCAGGCTAAGACTAGTGTACTGAAAATATCCCTCGGAATCTCTTACACAATCAAATATCTTAAGTCGCCGCTCTCTTTTTGCACAGGCAGTCCCGACTACCCGTCCCGGATAAGTGTGGATCCCGTCAGTACGGGGACACTTATGCGGAGAACCCGTCCATGCTGACCTAAGAGTTGGACCGCGCGCAATCTTCCAGTGTTACCCCGGCAATCGCAATCTTTGCGTCGTTTAGTGCTTCAATGACAAGTTCTTTATCCAGTAGCAGCGTTTTCCGCGCCTGCACCACAAGCGCCGCCGCGCGCGCCGTAATCAACGAATCGACCGTGCGAATGCCAATACACGGAACATCGAATCGCGTATCCTGTTGGGGCTTTGCTAATTTTACCACTATAACGCGCCCGCGCCCCAATTTACCACCGCGAATGATGGCCTCATCTGTACCCTCGAATCCCTCAACAGCCAGAACTGTTCCATCTTTGACAACGACGGATTGACCGATATCGAGACGAGCAATCTCGTTGCAAATGCGCTTCCCGTAGGCAACATCGGCGAGATGCTTTTCCTTGAGTTTAATTTTACCCATCACACCATCATCGGCGAGATGTTCACCGAGAAAAGTTGTTGCCGGGAGGATGGTTATCTGATCCTTCTCGAACTCCGCCGCGACCGCCGAGAAAATCGAACCTGCGTTCTTGAGCTTCAACATGGCCAGTAATTTAAGTGTACGAAAATCCGGGCGTATCCCGGTAAATAATCTCTCGGGCTTAATCTGGCCGGCAAGTATTACATGCTCAATTTGCGCCTCCTTAAACGTTTTTATAGCACTGTCAAGCTGACCGGGATACAACCATGTCAATTGATCCGCATAGCGCTCTAAGGACGAGTCCGCATCGCCTCGAATTCCAACCACTGACAGGTATTTCACTCCGTGCTTTCGCGCTGACTCAGCGGTCAGTAAAGGATACCTACCGCGGCCGGCGATAAGTCCGACCCGCTCATATGTAGAATTACTCATATATTTATATTAATAGGATTGAAATATATAAGGTGGATACTATTTTTGCGGTTACTCTTGGCTTAAATCATTGCGGAAGAAGAGAATTCGGCTAGGTTCATACTAATTGATTATCTTGGCGATCGACGAGAAGTAGACTGCAAGCAGTCCAAATTTTGGATGACATCAAACTAACGACGTAATAAGTCTCGAACGATATTCCGAAAACTCGAAGATGTTCAGTATATTTAACTAACATGACACTGGACTGACCGATTCCAATTTAGGTTGGAGTATGTGCATGTTCGCTTCTCTATCCATGAGATGGTTCTACCAACCGCCGATTGACAATGCAAGCCGCCCGACCGCGAATTAACATCGGCCAGTATCCCATCGTCTGCGTAAAGAAAACAGGTGAACGCCGAAAGTTTACAGATATATTTCGAACAATCAACTATAGTACTTGGTGAACTAGTTTTTGATAGAAGGGATTTAGAACATAATGGGGAATTTGAAAAAGAAAAGAATAAAAAAAATTGCTAAGCATAAACGCCGGAAACGAATCAAAGCAATGCGCCACAAGAATAAATAGACCTTAGGCACTCTAATTTTCCGTCCGCATGGACGGCCCTCAACATAACGTCCCGTATAAACGGGACACTTATGCGAAGGGAAACAACTTAGAATTTGGTCGGGCGAGAAATTCCGAACAATATTAGCCAGCGCAGTTCGTACTGGCCAGCAACATGTGGCCGCTAACTCGATCAGTATCTATACCGAAAATCATGGAGTTTTCGAAATATCGTTCGGAAATTCTTGGCTGATAAATTCGAAGCTATCCACAAATTGTACTGCTTGCAGTATATTCCTAACCTACGAAACCAGTGTCCACCTGGACGGAGCCGGTGTATTCTCCGGCCGGATATTTAACGTTAGGCGGGCCTGCCCACGCACAGTACCGGGAGAAAACCGTCCATGTTTCTCGGGATTAAACTACCGCCTTTCCTTGAATCTTGTTTGTACTTACTACTTACCCCGGCCGTATCAATCGCTACATCGCTCCCTGATGACTCTCATATAGTGTTTGACGATATGCCGTTGGCGTCCAGTGAAGCGTTGGAAGCGGACGCTTTAGCTAACTACACCTGGGGGTACTTTCTCTCGCTTGACTCGAGTTCTGAGCTCGAGCACGTCGTTGAGCGATACGTGACGTCGCTTGAATTAGACCCAGGCTCCGAATTCCTCGTCAAAGAATTACTTGACGCATGGGCGTTTACCGGCAGGCAATACGAGAATAAACAGATACTCTCACGACTATCTGAGTTGGCACGATCGCGCCCCGACGCAGTGAGTTTGAATTTAGTCGTCGCGAACGCCTATATCATGGATCATCAGTATGCTGTAGCTGAACAGTTATTGCTGGACCTATTCGCTCGGACACGATGGACAGAGCCGTTCGTAATCAGAGAGCTCGTCATATGCTATATCGGTAGCAACAAAATAAAAAAGGCTCATAGGCTCCTACAGCAAGCGACATCCCGAAAACGCTTTTCCGGCGAATTCGTTGTTGAGCACATCGCAGCAGTTTTTTATAATTCGCTTGGCAATACTGCCGAGTTTCGCGTGCCTGACAAAGACAAGCTGAAATATCAGGAACTAGCCTACGAGCACGCGATAAAAGCAGCGGATTCGGCGAAGGCGAAACGAGTGATGGACAGCTACGGGGAGTTGATGGTTTTGACCGCGGTTCTATTACACGGAAATTACACGAGTAACGCGATATCCCTTCTCAGTCATTTACCAGAGTGGGGGTTGGAAACTGAAAAGTCCCGCGAAATTCTGGCAGAATGCTATGAGAGCATAGGACGCCCGGCCGATGCCCTGGAGATTTGGCGGAAGTTGTCCGAAACGAATCCGTTCAATCCAAATTATCATATCCGAATGGGATACCTTTTTAAGCACTTCCAGCGTCACCGGGATGCACTTCAGGAATATAAAATCGCTTACCAGTACCGGCCGACTCGGGAACTCGCATATGAAATTGCCGTTCTTTATCTTAACCTTGATCACCCTGAAGAGGCGCTGCCGTATGCCCTGGAATCGCCCGCGGAGCGGTTAAGTTCCTGGCTGTTGCAATCGTATGTCTACCAGAGTCTGGGGCAAGAAGAACGAGCTTTGGCAGCACTAGCAAATGCAAAAAATCTCGCGGTGATTCCCAACGAAAGCGACGCGGTACGAAGCAACTATTACCGAAGCGTCGCTACCCTAAGCCATTCCCTTAATAAAATTGACGACGCTGTGTCATCGCTTGAGAAAGCACTGGAACTTGAGCCTAATGACCCGGAGATGAATAATTTCCTTGGGTACCTACTTGCTGAGGAAGATAAAGATCTCGCACGTGCCGAGACCCTGATAAGAACCGCGCTGAAATTCGATCCGGGAAACGTCGCGTACTTGGATAGTCTCGCGTGGGTATTCTTTAAGCAGGGAAAATTTCGTAAGGCCGCCATTTACATTGAGCAGGCGATCGCCCGGCAGAAGAACGAATTTGACAGTATCATATTCAATCATGCTGGCGATATTTTCCATGCCCTGGGAGACGACGTAAAGGCACAAAAGTACAGAACCGAGGCATTAAAATATAAGAATGACAGTCCCGATGGGCCATCGAAAGAAGTCGGGGAGCCTGCGCCATGAAATTCTTCAGAGACCTATCGATCCGGCATAAACTCATGATTCTGATCATGACGACCAGTACGATTGTATTGGTTTTATCAACTATTTTCTTCTTTGTCCAAGATGTATTGAGCATTCGGCAGTCAATGGTGCAAGATTTGCAGTTTAAGGCGGACGTAATAGCTGCAAATAGTACGGCGGCCCTAAGTTTTTACGACCGAACCTCGGCCCAAGAGAACCTCGAGGCGCTTCGAGACGATCCGAACATCGTCTACGGCGCGGTTCTTGCAAAGGACGGTAGCGTTTTCGCTGAATACGCACAGCCCGGAAACAACCCCAAATCATTGCCGCATCTGCCTATTTCTGATAAGGCTCAATTCGCAGATCAACATCTAGACCTGTCGAAAACAATCATTCTAGACGGCGAGCAGATCGGCGCGGTTTTTATACGATCGAATATGGACCAGATGTATTCTCGATTGAAAGGGCACATGAAGTCAACGGTTATCGTAGTCGCGATTTTACTATTGATCGCACTGGGGCTTTCATCAGTTTTGCAGCGGACAATTTCAACCAGCATTTTGAATCTCGTCGATACGATGGATATCGTTTCCAGAGAAAAAGATTATACGATTCGTGCGGAAAAACCTAGTAACGATGAGCTCGGTCTTCTGGTTGATGACTTCAATTCGATGCTTTATCAAATTCAGCAGCGTGATGAAGCACTGCAGCGCGGGCAAGATAAACTCGAAGATCGAGTCCGTGAGAGGACAGCGGAATTGAAGAAAGAAATTACGGAACGAAAACGCGGTGAGGCAAAGGTAAAAGCATCTCTGATGGAAAAAGAAGTACTGCTGAAAGAAATTCATCACCGGGTGAAGAATAACCTTCAGGTCATCTGCAGCCTGCTCAATATTCAATCCAGTTATATACAGGACAGCGATACCCGGGAGCTTTTCGACGAAAGCCAGGATCGAGTTCGGACAATGGCACTGATTCACGAGAATTTGTATAAATCTAAAGATCTGACTCGCATCGATTTTTCGGAGTATATACGGAATCTATCGGCACAATTATTCCGCTCGCACTCAATAAGCTCGGGAAACGTAAAATTGGACTTCGGCTTGTGCCCTGTCGTCCTGGATATCGAAACAGCGTTGCCTTGCGGTCTAATTCTAAACGAGTTGATAACGAACTCTCTAAAGTATGCATTCCCGGACGGTGCTGACGGGAAAATAGAGATAAAGTTCCAGAAAGCCGCCGATAATGGATACGCTCTGGTAGTCGGCGATAACGGTCGCGGTTTTCCGGAAGGAGTTGACTTTATGAAATCGCCGTCGCTCGGCTTGAAGTTGGTAAATACATTGGTTAAGCAACTGAAAGGGACTATTGTTATGAACGCAACTGCAGGTACGGAATTCAAAATAGAATTCTCTCATCTTAATTACAAAAACCGAATGACTGTCGATGGATAAGAGACATAAAATTCTCATTGCTGAAGATGAATCCATCATCGCTATCGATTTGCAATGGCGTCTTGAGCAAAACGGGTTCGAGGTAGTCGGTGTCGTATCATCAGGTGACGCCGTTGTTGAGAAAGCTCTTGAGACGAAACCCGACCTAATTTTGATGGACATACTCTTGGAAGGTGACATGGATGGCGTGTCGGCAATGGAAGTCATCGGTGCGTCGATCGATGTCTCGGTTATATACCTCACTTCCTACTCCGACCAGAAAACCTTGCAACGTGCAAAGATCACGGAACCATCCGGATACATTCTCAAGCCGTTCGGAGACCGAGAGCTACTCGCAACAATAGAGATGGCACTGCACAAATACGCACTCGAACAAAAACTCAAAGGTAGTGAAAGATGGCTCAACACTACTCTTAAGGCGATCAGCGACGGTGTGATCTCAACGGACATTCACGATGACATTACGTTTATGAATCCAGTCGCGGAATCACTCACCGGGCGGAAGCTTGACGATGTACGCAATTCAAAGGTCACAGCCCTACTTGAGATATATGAAGCGAATAGTTCAGAGCCAGTCAAGTTGGATTTAACTGCGATCGCAAAGAATAAGGACAGCCCCAGTCCGCGTGCCTGCGTACTTCATTCCCGCGCAAAGGAAAATATTCTTATCCAGTTGAGCGCATCTCCGATCCACGATGACACGCGTGGGATTGTTGGCACCGTACTTGTGATCAGAGATATTTCGCGGCAAAAAAAAATAGAAGACGAATTACTCAGAGCCCAGAAGCTAGATTCTTTAGCTGTCCTCGCCGGGGGGATTGCACATGATTTCAATAATCTCCTGACGGGGATTCTAGGAAATATCAACCTTATCAGCTCAGAGATCAGTGAGGATGATGACTTATATCGGATGTTGATGGAGGCGGAGAATGCGTCGATGCGCGCGAAGACGCTAACTCACCAGTTGCTGACCTTTGCGAAAGGTGGAGCGCCAGTAAAAACGACTGGCCTGATTTCAGAGGTTATTTCTGAGGCAACCACTTTTGCGCTACGGGGGACAAAATTCGAATGCTCATTCGATTTCGATCGCGATCTCTGTCCGGTGGATTTCGATGAAGGGCAAATGTATCAGGTAATCTACAACCTGGTTATCAACGCTGTCCAGGCAAAACCGAGAGACAATAAAATAGGCGTCTCGGCGGCGAATATTGCGAGTCTGCCGAGCCATATTACCCATGAGCAAACGGCGGACAGTTTCGTAAAGATCAGGATTAGTGATACCGGCGCTGGTATAGATTCAAAACACGAGTCGAAAATTTTTGACCCCTATTTTACGACGAAAAAGGCAGGCAGCGGCCTCGGACTCGCTACAGCGTACTCCGTGATAAAAAAACACGGCGGCTATATCACCGTCGACTCGAACGTGAACGTAGGAACATCGTTTTTCATATTTATGCCGGCGTCGAAGACTGAATACTGTCCGAAACCCGGCAAAGACCACTCTCTCCATGAGGGATACGGCAAGATTTTGATGATGGACGACGATTAAATCATCACAACGTTGGGCGAGAGAATGTTAGTGCGATTGGGCTACTCCGTGATTATCTCGCCCGACGGTGACGACGCTATTGAGAAGTATCAAGAAGCGATGGACTCGGAATCGCCGGTGTCAGCGGCGATTCTAGATCTAACTATCCCAGGCGGGCTCGGGGGCAAGGATACCATGTAGAAGCTGCGGGAAATCGATCCGGATGCGATTGGAATTGTAGTAAGCGGATATTCCAACGATCATATCATATCCAACTATAGCGAGGTCGGATTCAAAGGGTTCATCCTCAAACCAATCCGAATAAAGGAACTTGGAGATATCCTTCACGAGGTGATGAAAAAGCAAGCTATCCTCTCGTGAAAATAAAACGAATTTCACCGCGGCGGGCGTTTTTTAGGACAAATGTCCACAACCACCGCAGTGACAACATGACCGGTTCCGGCGGCTGGGGACATCTGCCCTTCAGCTTGCAACCCAAGTACTAGTGTAGCGTCCCACAAATAACTTGTCATTTGATTTCGCCTATTTCGTCGCTGAGCAAGGCAGTGATTTCGTGTGTGTACCCATAGGTATGTACTCCATGCGGGACTAACACCGCTCAGTGGCTAAAGAGGCGTAACCCCTTTCGGGCGAGCGTCTTTTGGCGTTCAGCAGACATTGGCGTGAAACGACGATGCGACAGCATCGCCTACTTCGTGCCAATGCACCTGAAACACCAATATACCTCTCGTCAAATACAAGTTATTCATGGGACACCACACTAGCCTTAAATATTTGGGTAAAATCCCGACAGAAAAATCGCAATTCTAAAATCTGAAATCTGAAATTGGTAAACGAAACGTCCTCCACATTAGCCCAAGCTCTTCCTGAAAAAGGCGCACCTATCTCCTCCGATCACGCCAACCCATTTGACAAATTAACGTCGAACTGCAGCCTTTCGCCGAAGGAAACCCGCGCGTTGCAGAATGTTGAAATGGAGCCTTCTTCTGAATTACCCGACCCGGCACAATCCCTGACATCACTGTCCTTATTATTACAAAACAACCTGGATCGAACGATCCGACGGACTTTATTTCGGCCTCAAATATTGCGGCAAATCCTGACCCTGTTTTCCTGGTCCCACAGCTTAAGCAGATTTCTCATCAAGTACCCGGGCACGATTCCTGAGGTATTCCCCGTCGTCAAGACGACACCGGAACAGCTGTTTCAGTACTTGATCGAACTCGAAACGGAAGCGATGGAAGAGTGCCACAAGTCGTGGCTTCGGATAGCTAAAACCAAGGTATTTATCCGAATCGCAATCAGCGATTTCTTGGAACTCGACAGTTTCGAAGAGACAACAAGAAAAATATCCCTGGTTGCCGACTTTTGTGTTCGGAAGGCGATCGAATTCAGCGGCCTCAGCGAGTTTCCCGTCTCCGTCGTTGCGATGGGAAAATGGGGTGGTATGGAGCTCAATTACAGCTCGGATATCGACCTGCTCTTTATCGCGGATAATAGTCTTTCGCCGGTCGGATTGTACGAAGTTCATAATCACGCTGTAAAAACAGTACAACTCCTCGATCAGGTAACCGAAGATGGACTGGTCTTTCGCATCGATAATCGTTTAAGGCCTGAAGGAGCAACCGGCACCCTCGTTAAGACGATACGACAATATCTCAAACACTATCATAATCATGCGCTGGGTTGGGAGTTCCAGGCACTGGTGAAGGCACGCTACGGTGGCGGTGTTGAAAGCATTACCGACGAATTTATTCGTGAGACGCGACCACTAGTTTACAACCCGTCTATTATGCCGGAGACACTTCTCCAGCAGGTACGCGAAATGAAGGGGAAGATTGAAAAAGCATTGGTTGTCCACCATCAAAACGACGCGAACGTGAAACTCGGCGCCGGCGGGATTCGGGATATCGAGTTCATTATTCAATTTCTCCAGCTGCATCATGGCCGGGTAAATTCTAATCTGCACGAAGTAAATACGCTAAGGGCTATAGACCGGCTACGAATTCATCGAATTATCACCGTCGATGAAGAAAGTGTATTGCGGAATGAATATATATTCCTGCGGCAGTTAGAACATTATCTCCAAATTGAAAATCAGCTACCGGTCAGACAACTTCCTAAAGATGAAGAGCTCCTGAATATATTGGGCCGGAAAATGAATTTCAGTAACACCAACGCTCGTTCCACCGGCAGTGAACTGCTGGTGCACTATCAGGAGTCGATACGTAGGACCCGCCGGATCTTTCACGATTTCTTCGATATGACCATTGCGTTTCTAGAGAAAAAGGAACGTGTGCGCGCGCTTTGCCCGAATATCCCGAAATCAGTTCTTTCCCCACATTTTACGCGGCTGGAGAGTGACTACTTTCTGCGTTTCGAAGTCTGTGATATCGCTGAACATCTTCGAATGGCAAGCAATCTTTCGAATGAACGCGTATGCGAACTAGCGCGAAAACAGATTTCGAATGATAAATGGCTGGTGACAATTGTAGCCTTCGACTACATCGGCGAGTTCGCCAAGATCTGCGGACTCTTTTCCGTATATGGCTTGAGTATAATTAGCGGCGAATCATTTACTTACGATCTCGTTTCAGAACGGACCGCTAACCGTGCGAAGAAAGATGACACCTTTTACCGCCGTCGAGCGAAACGGAATATACACCGAGTTGACGAACCCCATAAGGGTGCGTCCGAGGAACGTAAAATCGTATGCGTCGCGGCCGTTCGCTCGGAATTTATGTCCAACGGGTTGACGATCCCGTGGGACGAATTCCGGGACGAACTGGAGGCACTCCTTCAGCTGCTGCGAGCTGATAAGTTCCAGGAGGCGAGTGAACGGATCAATCTTCGCGTCGTCGGATCGTTGACGGACAAAGATAAAATCGGCGACGAATTCCGGGCGCTCCCGCCAATCGAGTTTGAAATCGATAACGATTCCGACAATCGCTACACCATCCTGGAGATAAAGAGCCTTGACCGATTCATGTTCTTATTCGAATTCGCTAACGTCCTGGCGACCAGAAATTATTATATCGGTAAAGTAGAAATCAGCACCGTGGGAAACAAGGTCTGCGACCGACTGTTCATCACCAGCAAACACGGAAAGAAAGTTGTGTCGACAAATGCGCTGCGGAATCTCACTGTCACGATAACCTTGATAAAACAATTCGCCACGTTCCTTCCATACGCGCCGAACCCTCAGTTGGCGCTCAAGCAATTCGGCGACTTCGTCGACTCGGTTCTGGACGCAAAGCAGCAAGGCGTTATCCCGATTATAGATCAGCAGAATACCCTGAAAACTTTCGCACGCGTTCTGGGAACAAGCTCCTTTCTATGGGAGGACTTTCTCAGGATGCAACACCAGAATCTGCTGCCGATATTGATGGATTCTCGAAAATTAAACCGGTCTCCGAGCCTCGCAGCACTAACCAGGCGCCTGAGGCAGCATCTCTCACGATACGATAATTTCGCAGATAGAGTTGACTGCCTGAATCGGTTTAAAGATCGCGAAATGTTCCGAATCGATCTTCGACATTTAACCCGGCAAGTACAGCGGTTCTCCGAATTTTGCCGGCATTTATCCGATCTCGCTGACGCCGTGCTAATAGAGGCATATCGGTTGGCGATCGAATTCGCGAAAACGAAGTATAATCGAAAAGCGCCTGGGACTTCGTGTATTTGCGCACTTGGTAAATGGGGCGGGCGGGAACTGGGGTACGCCTCGGATATTGAACTCCTCTTTATCTGGCACACTTCAACTGACCAATATCATGCGGCTGTTGAATATTACGAAGTTATTGCGCAAAAGTTAATGAGCATAATAAAGAGTCGCAGGGATGGCATTTTCGAGTTGGACTTTCGCCTCAGACCGGGCGGCAAGAACGCTAATCTTGCAACTCCACTCAACCGCTATAGATCGTACTTTTCGGAATCCGGCGAGGCGGATCCTTATGAGCGCCAGGCCCTTATTCGACTTAGAACAGTGTCCGGAAGTCGCATCTTAAGGACGGCTATCGAGGACCATAGGGTTCAATATGTTTTCGGTTCGGGGACTTTCGACGTAGAGCGCATCAAACATCTTCGGCAACGGCAAGCCCGGGAACTGGTTGAACCCGGCGCGATTAACGCAAAATATAGTCGCGGGGGACTTGTTGACGCAGAATATTTTATACAGGTGCTGCAAATCCGATCTGGCGCCGGCAATCCCGCATCGCAGGCAACGAATACCATTGATGCCGCAATCAGTCTCAGAGATAGCGGTGTGATTTCCGCAGAAACGTACGAACGATTTAGTGAGGGGTATCGGTTCCTTCGGGCTCTCATTAACGGTCTGCGAATCGTGCGCGGCAATGCCCGTGATCTCGTAATACCACCGCCTGAATCGCCGGAGTTCCAGTACCTTGTGCGGCGACTTGATAATTTTGAGTATCGGCCAACAACCGGTGAACCGTGGGAGTATATTTGTGCTCAAATGCGATCTGTTGAAACCCTATTCGCCGGAATCGATGAGACGGGATAACGACTTAGGTTCACGGTTCAACGGTTCACCATTAGGGCTAAAAAAGACTCCTCCCCAGATTGGTAGATGTATACCGCAAGTAGTACAATTTTGGGTCCGTATGGACGGACTCTCCGCATAAGCGGAGTCGCGGCTATCCGGACCGCTCATACGGTCCGGACGAGCGGACTCCGAGAATACGGAGAGACGACTTCAAAATGGTTGAGTAAGAGACTCCGAACGATTTTTCAAAAACTCCGCGATTGTTGGTATATTTCCCACACGCTTCGGTGTCAAAAGATAAGAGTAACCGTTCATGGGGTTCAGGAGTTGGCTATCTCCGCGTAAGCGAGACGTCCATACGGACCGCACAAGCGAAAACTTGAACTTTGGGTTTAGGATCGTCTTTTTGGAATTTAGACTCTGAACCTCTGAACGTCGAACCGACAATGAAATTGTTTAAGAAAATCAAAACCATCCCGCGCCCATTGATCGCCTTAATCGCCTACGGCGTTCTTTTGCTCCGCTACACCCTTCGTTTGAAGATTACCGATTCGATCGGAATACTCGATGGAACGTGGTCCAAGCCGGGTATCGTGATAAGTTGGCATAATCGAATAGTATGCACGCCAACTATATTCCCGTTACATGTACGCCGAAAAACAGTTCTTTTGAGCAGCCGCTCCCGAGACGGAGGTTATATCGCTTCTTTTCTAAAGGCGCTTAGTTATACAACAGTCCGTGGCTCCAGCAGTAAAGGCGGACTGAGAGCGATTGTCGAATTGCGGAAGTATCTTGAAAATGGTTATTTCGCGGTCGTCATTCCGGATGGACCGCGCGGGCCTAAATACGAGGTCCACAAAGGTGTCCTCTGGCTAGCGCAAAAAACAAGCACACCAATTATACCGATGAGTCTGAATACTGATTCCCACTGGTCCCTGAAAACGTGGGATGAAACACAGATCCCAAAACCGTTCACCAAAGCGGAACTGGTTATCGGTGAACCGGTTTATATCAGTGCGGACTGCGATATAGAGGAAAAGGGCTCGGAGATCAAGGCAGAATTGATGAAGATCACGCGTTGGGACTGACCCGGAAAAGAATGCAAGGGGACGTTATGAATTTTCGATTTTTGATTGCCGATTTTCGATTTGAGATACTGCCGCGATCTCTCCGCATAAGCGCGAGTCTCGGACATTCTGAATCGGGATTTGTCAACAAGCAGTACAATTTTTGGACGACTTTGAATTTAGACCATTGATCCTAAGTGATGATATACAGCCACCCCACAATGAAGGGACCGTCGGTTGAAAAAAATCGGTATCAAAAACGGGATCGCTATCGTCCAATTACAGATCCCGACTTTGACAAAAAACTATCGGAGATTTTCGGGATCGAAGATGAACGCAATCCTTTGGGACAGCACATGGTCGAAGGCGTGTGCTTACGGCTTCTTGCCAGGCATACCTGCTTGGATTCACCCGGTAATTCTACGGGACAGCATTTGCGCCTGACGATAATAAAAAGGCAAAATGGGTGTTTTGGCAAGATCCAATCGCGAGGCTGAGGAGCTTGGAATTTTACCAGTTTTCGGCTTCTAAGGGATCACAGTGTTTATAATATTAATCGCGCGGGTTTTCAAATCGAAAATCCGCAATCGAAAATTGGCATTCCTATGTGTGGACGTTTTAATGTTATAGATGATCCATTGACGATGGAACTGCTGGATGATTTGGGTGTTGAAATCGGCCCCGCTTCTCTACCGATCCTTAATACGGAACCAACCAGCACTGTCCCGATCGTCACTGGGAGCCGAGACATGCGTAGAATCGAATTCGCAGTTTGGTGGTTGTTATTGGAGGAAACCGTAGAAGGAGTCAGGCCGAATCAAAAATGGAGGACTTTCAACGCTGTTGCGAAAAGGCTGCCGGAAAGTCCGCTTTATCGCCGCCCGTTCCAATGCACACGATGTATTATACCGGCAAGTGGATATTATGAGTGGAAAACCGAAGGCGGACGTAAGACCCCGTACTACATAAAACCGGTAAATCGTGCGATCGCCTTCGCGGGGCTATTTAAGCGATGGAACTACCACGACGTGACGACCTATTCGTGCTCACTGATAACGACGGCCGCACATTCTAAATTGGAGCATATTCACGATAGAAGTCTGCCCGTCATGCTGGCGCCGGGTGATTACGATCGCTGGTTGGATCCGCACGATTCGAACATCGATCAATTCCAGAAATTATTCGAGCCCAGACTCACTGTAGATTTTACTGCCACGCCCGTTAATAAATACGTAAATAACGCTCGGAATAAAGATTTGCGATGCATGGAAGCCGTCGGCGAACCGGAGCTTATCCCCGCGGATTAAGGGCCCAATTAGTTTCTGAGTTCCGCTGGCGTTACTTTCCGTTGCACGTCGCGGAACTCGTATGCCGTCTTTATTTTGGACCATAGAATCGGCAAACGTCACCTATCACAATTGAAGGGATTGGGAGCTCGGGATTACAAGAACGGATGATGGCAACGCGAAATCCCCTATTTCACGGCAAGCCGGCAATATCGCCGTTCGCTACTGGATGGCGCCCTCCTTCTGCCGAAACAAATCACGGATCGCGCTAATTTCCTCCCACTTCGGATCCTCAAGTTTTCCGCTTAATCGACGCTCAAGGAGGATTGCGAACGGATCGATAGCGCGAGGTAATATCTTACCAAGTAACAGATTCAGGGGTTCCGCGGTTACTCGAAAATCAAGATTTCTTGTTTTCCACCAGTAATTGCCATTGGCAACTATTGCGATCAACGATCCGTTAGTCTTTAAATTCGGAAAATACAGGCGATCCCCTGCGAATTCGATATCCGTGCGTAACTCAGTAATTTTACCGAGTCCTCCGCCTGGTATTACCTTGCCGAGAATTCCCGTACGGGTCACCATAGTCATGAAGTCGGAAAACAACGGAACTCTCCAGAAGTCACCCTTCTCGATGAGTACTTTCCCCTTACCATTTAACTGGTAGTCACCAGTTACGTCCGCTATATTAAGATCCACCTTCGCACTGAACGATCCGGCCATTGCACCGTCGTCCATCGACTTCATCGCACGCGTCAGTTTCGTAAAGTCTGCCCCGACGACGGTGAGCCACAGTTTCGCGGTATCTTCGGTGTGATCGTAGAAATACTCACCGGTGGCTCTTCCGCCGTGTAAACTTGCGGTAACCCTATTGACCGAGAGATCATTGTTCTTATAAATCACGGCTGCGGATAGATTCTCAAGGGGGTAATTGTAAAAGGGACATTGTTCGGCATCGACCGACGCTGCCCAGCGCCCGGAAGAATAGGTTCCGTTGATGACGGCGACCCGCAATTTGCACACTGGCGTACTGGCGGTTTCCCATATACTCTGGAATTCGTACCCACCTTTGTTTATACGCAGGTCGCCTTGAATGTTGCGGCCGCCGTACCCGTTTCCTAACGTTAACTTCCCAACATTGTAACTGCCCTCTGCAATTCCATCACGGAACCTGAGCGTAACGCTCATATCATCTACGCTGCTATCATTACGGCTGATCGAATGGGTGAAAAACGTGGTATCAAGATCAGCGTCACCGTAATCACAATTCACCTGGATATTCGGACTATAACTATCGGTGGGTAAGTGGCGTACCTCAGCAATATTCCCGGTCAATGACAAAAAACCGTCTCGAATAACACAGGCCCCGCGAATATCGGAGAATTGGTAGTCTTGCCCTTCTATGGAGCTATCGGTTCGTAATTCAGCGACAATCTGCTCGTCGAATACAGAGAATTCCACGGTCGCATCATTGGCCCCGAACTCAAGCAATTCCGCGGTCTTACCAGTCGCACGCGAGGTCAGTATTCCAGGCTTGTATATACTCGTCGCCTCGACATGGTTAAATCGGCCGTCCCCGAATTTAACGAACTCTGAACTTGACGTGATATCGATGGCGTCTTTGGTACATAACGCATCGAAACTCGAAGTCCCCGCCGACACCCCAAATCCTGTCACAGTCCCGATTGTCCCAGTAACCGTCGCTCGCTCAGGTCCGATCTTCAGTTGGGGGATAATATCGATTGCCGTCCAATCGTCGAACTGTAATTGGGCAATCGTCCCGTCAATATAAATCTCGTCATGTCTAATGGTGATTGTAGAGTCGAAATTGTGTAAAGATGCATCCTTGTAAATCATCGACGAGCCGGTTGCAGTCACGTCTATCTTAGTCTTTCGACTGTCACTTAGATCAATGTGGCCAGTGGCAGTTGCCCGGGGATTCGCATCGAACGTTATCCCAACTCCTTCGAGAAAGTTGATCCAGCTCCGATTAAACATCCCAAGAACCAACGGAGGATCAAGGGTACCCTCAAGGTCAAAGTCAACATAATCTTTCAGGCCATGCCATGCCAGATTCAACCGTGCGCTTTCGCTCCCGCGTGTGACCTTGACGTTATCGATCAACATCAGCGCGGCGGGAAAATCGACGAGCACTGTCCCCTCGACACGATCGACCCGGACGCCGTTGTATGTGACGTTCTGCATCGAACTGCGAACCTGAAGAACCAGTCCGGATCTCGGAAAATTTTCGTCTTTCTCAAGCACAACATCGAAATGGGGGGATCCGCCTTTTTCCCACTCGAAGTCTCGCCATACGCGAGTGTAATCATTTTTGAATTTCTCATCGGTACTGAACGAGCTTACGAAATGCGGCTCACCGTCAACCTCTGCCTCAAGGTAGATTCCGTTGTCATCAAGCGAATAAGTACCCGTCGCGTTGATCTGGATATCGGGGGCGACGACGACTTTACATTTCGTTAAATTTACGAGTCGGTTCTCGTAGTGCAACCGACCACTCAGGGCCTTGACTGTCGCGTCGGCGATATTCGTATCCGCCAGCGTCAAATCAACGTCCAAATTCCAATCAGAAGGGACATCGACGGCTGACGGATGCACCGTAATCTTTGCCGAGACGGGAATATGGGAGAAGTCAGGAAGGTCGATCGGAGGCGCGACGAGCAGGTCAGGGCTCAATGCTTTCAGTAGTTTCTCCGGATACCCGTAAAATTGGAGTTGACCAGAGATTTCGCGGTGCTCGACGTCGAGATTAAAGTTGCCGTTCAGATATTCACCGTTATCCATCTTAAGATTTAGCTCGGATAACCTTATTCTGTCTCCTTTGACATCGGCGATCAATAACAGAGTATCCAACTTAAGACCGCGATATAAGAAATTTGAAAAGAATATATTTGTCGTCAATCGACTTTTCGAAAAATCACCGACCCGCAAGTGCACGTCGAGGGAAACCGTTGCTTTAGAGAGATCCTCTGTCGATCGACAGAACTCCTGAAAGTTCGAGATCTGCTCTACTGCAGTCGAAGATAGCAAGCGAACCCATGGCAATATCGATAGCTTTAGTTCAAAGTCTTTATTTTTTAGCCGCAGTCGTCGAATTTCCTCGTCCGTCGGCTTTATAACGTCCCCCCCCAGATTCAGTTGAATTCCCTCGACTAGCCCACTAAAAGAGACTACATCAAGGTGCGCTCCGGCATCTCTTATCGCGAAAGAAAGGTTTGTTAGAACGATTTTCCGCAGTACTTCACCGCCTGACAATTCTAGCGGTAACGAAATGGTGCAACCGGAAACCTCGACCCGGGCTACGCGAATGGTACCTCTGAGTGAACTTTTCAAGTTGAATCTAATCTCCACCGTATCGGCGGTCAGAAGCGTCCAGGCGGGGAGTGAGTAGTCCCTTATGACCAAATTCTTTAGCACGACTCCACCAAATAGCCCCGCTTTAATTTCGTCAGCGTCGCCAACAAGGCCTTTCACCTGAAGTTCATGCCAAAATTGTCGCTGCAATCCCTGAGGGAGACCACGATATTGCCAGTATAGAATCACAAGGCAAGCCGACAACGAAAGGAAAAAAATCGCAGATATTAGAACTAATACCGTTTTCTTTTTACGATTCATACGGGTATACTAAGGCGATAATCATAAGAGTTTCCCGTCAGCATAATAAGATGGTTACCATTAATTTCGATTTCGTGACACGCCATGTTTTTCACCTTCATCTTCATGACTCTTCGTTTCGACTTTTATCCCTGTCTCAGGTCACTGTTGTCAGCTGCAATATTTCGGCGTGAACAAACCACTTGCATGAGCGAGTCCGAATACTGCCACCTTCAGAGTTTCTGTACTAGCATGTTAAAACCATTGTATAAAATTTTTATATTCGAGTTTTCTATCAAATGTATAACGTCCCACACGGAAAAAAAATCAGAATATACTTTTTGGGATCAGGGGAGATATCAATCCCCGTCTTGGCCGCGCTCGCGGCGGCGCCTGAAGTCGATCTCGTAGGGTGTGGAACCCAACCGGACCGACCGAGCGGACGAAAAAAAACTTTGTCACCTACCCCGATTGCGCAACACTGTCTTGATTTAGGTCTGCGCCCGGACAAGGTAGAGTCCGTTAATCGTGAGTCCTTCGTAGCTCGTTTGGAACAATACGACTTAGACGCGGTTGTCGTCTTTTCGTTCGGCCAAATTCTGAAACAGCAGATCCTGAACCTTCCCCGATACGGGTGTGTCAACATCCACGCTTCGCTTCTCCCCGAATTTCGCGGTGCATCGCCCATTTCAGCTGCGATTCTAAATGGTAATGCAACGACCGGTATCAGTTATATAAAAATGGATACCGGCCTTGATACCGGCGCCGTCTATAAGCAATTCCAGTACTCGATCTCAGGCAAAATGTACGCAGACGAATTGTCCAAAGGGCTAGCGCAACTCGCGGCCGATACCGTTTGCTCGACATTAGACGACATCGTGCATTCCAAGCTGAACCCGGTGCCGCAAAATCCAGCTGAATCGTCGTACGCCGCAAAAACGAAAAAGAGTGATGGTCTTATTTCATGGTCGAATGATGCATCATTCATTGAGAAACAAGTAAGAGCGTACGCCCCTTGGCCAGGCGCGTGGTTCTTACTTAATACCCCTCCGCGAAACAGAAGAATAACCGTGACCGCCGCATCGGTTGCCTCGTCCCCACAGGACTCGGCAACACCCGGAACAATCGTAGAACTAAATAAGCACACTTGGAAAATTGCGTGTGCACGGGATGCGTTGAATATAGAGAATTTAATCCCAGAAGGAAAAAAAAAGATGGCAATCGCTGACTTTCTCAGAGGAAATCCATTGGAACTAGGAACGGTCGTTTAACAATGCGCCTCTTGCGAAACTCTACTTGGTCCGCGTTGCGAACGCATGAGCTGCAGTTTTGTTCGACGACCGGTTAAGTGCGTACCCGCAGCGGTACGCACTCCCCGGCCTTCGAACAAAGATGCTGCTAATCCGTCACAACACTTTGGGCGTCACTCTCTGTTGGCCCACAGTCAACGTTGGGATGAAAGTACGATGCGTTATGGCATCGCACAGAGCATCCCAAAGTCACCTGTGCGTCCAAAGATAATTTTACAAGAGGCTTATATGAAACAAATCATTATTAATCACGAAAAACTGCAGACTAGAATCGCGCTTGTCGAAGACGGTACAATTCAAGAATATTATACAGAGACAAGCGAAAAAAAACGAATCGTCGGATCCGTTTTCAACGGAAAAATAACCAACTTAGAACCGTCGCTGCAAGCTGCGTTCGTCGATATTGGACTCCAGAAAAATGCGTTTCTTCATTATTGGGATATGATTCCAGCGACGAAGGAAATGTTGGAGAAAGAGCAATCGCCTGACTCCGGCAATGACGACATCGAAATTCCCGATACCACCGACGTTGAGGCTCCTGAAAACGGCAGTCTAGGGAAATCACTAATATCGTTATTATCGAATCCAAAAGGGCTGTTTAAGGAAACGAAGAAAGACGATAAGCCGCCACCACGACCTAGGTCGAGACGGCCGCGAGGCGGAAAAAAGCAGGAGAAAACAGTCGACGTCAGCGATATTCCGAAACGATTTAAGGTTAAGTCTGACGTCATCGTTCAAGTCACGAAAGGCCCGATAGGAACCAAGGGACCGCGGGTTACGACTAACCTCAGTATTCCCGGACGATATGTCGTTCTGCTCCCGAATTCGACGCACCTGGGAATTTCCAAGAAGATAGAGGACCGCGCGGAACGGCAGCGGCTGAAGACGATCGTGCGCAACCTTAATCTCCCAAGTCGGATGGGATTAATCTGTCGGACTGCGGTAATGGGATTGAGCGAGAAAGCGATCGCGATTGACGTCCGGTTCCTATTGGAGAAATGGATCGCCGCCGAGCAGACGATGGAAAAAAAGAAATCGCCAGTCTGCATCTATCAAGAGCCGAACCTTCTGGAACAGACTATTAGAGACTCACTGACTCATGATATTGATGAAATAGTTGTCGATTCGAAAAAGGCATATGAGCTGATCCGTTATAATATCCGAAAGCTTGATAAAAAAGATCAAACGCGAATCAAATTATATAATAGCCCGAAACCTATCTTTCAGTCATACAACATCCATAATCAAATTCAGGCCATATACGGACGCCTTATTCCGCTGCCGAGTGGCGGAGAATTGTGCATCGACGAAACAGAAGCGCTGATTGCTATCGACATTAATTCTAAGAAAAGTCGCGGCGGAAAGGATCATCCCGAAACGATTTTGAATACGAACCTGGAAGCTGCTGAAGAGATTGGACGACAGTTTCGACTCAGAAATGTCGGTGGCCTGGTAATTATTGATTTTATTGATATGCGGTCGAGGAAAGATCGAACTGATGTGCAGGAGAAGATGAGGGAGGTCCTCTCACGAGACCGGGCGAAAACGAAAATACTGCCAATTTCAAAATTGGGTTTAATGGAGATGACGCGGCAGCGGGAGTACGAGAGCCTGCAAGATGCAACGTTCGTAAATTGTAATTATTGTAACGGGAAAGGTTTAGTTAAATCCTCAATCACAATTAGCATTGAACTACAACGACGATTACAGGAGTTACTTCGCCGGGACAGAGGGACAACGCCTATCCGAGTGCTGGTTCATCCAACCGTCCTTGCACGACTTAAGGAGGACGATGCCAGCGTACTTGAGAGTATGGAAAAAGAATTCGGTGGAGATCTGACGTTTCGGGCGGATCCCGACATTCACCACGAGGAATTTGAATTGATTAATATGCGCTCGGGAAAGAAAATTTAGAATTGAAACGAATCGAACGTCGGAATAGATTCACGTCGGTATAGTTTACAGAGTACCGGCTTATTGCAATATTTCTTTCGCAACGCGCTTTTCGGACATATACGGCAAGCGGTACAAGTTTCGGTCCGGATTACCCGAGACTCTTCCCGCACGAGCGGACTCCGAGAATACGGAGAGACGACTTCAAAATGATTTATGTAAGAGACTCCGAACTATTTTTCGTCCGGCGTGCGGGATGAAGACGTTCGGTATGCATTACGCGGCAGGCAGTTGTCTGAACAACAACTCGGCCAAAAAAGCCGGAAATCAACACAAACACCAGACAGGAAAGAGTAGATTCTATGCAATACGACGATAATGGCGCCTTACTTAAATCAACGATTCCAGAGCTACCGCCGCCGAAGCGCGGAAAAGTCCGGGATATTTATGAAGTTGACGATTGTCTCCTATTAGTAGCAACCGACAGAATCAGCGCATTTGACTCAGTAATGCCGAACGGAATTCCAGATAAAGGAAAAATTCTCACGTCGATCTCTAAATTCTGGTTCGAGGTTATGGAGTGGATGCCGAACCATATGATAACCGCAGACGTGTCGGAGTACCCGGAATCGCTGGCAGCGTATCACAGTGACCTGAAAGACCGTTCAATGCTCGTGAGGAAAGCGAATCCGCTACCGGTAGAGTGTGTCTCGCGGGGATACTTGATCGGCTCTGGTTGGAAAGATTACCAGGCTACGGGGAGTATTTGCGGCATCGACCTGCGACCTGGATACCGTCTTGCCGAAAAGCTGGATACACCGTTGTTTACACCCGCGTACAAAGCTCCGCAAGGCGAGCATGACGAGAACATCTCATACGCGAAAGTCATGGATCTAATCGGCGCAGACGCAGCCGCGTTCCTCAAGGAACAAACAGAGAAACTCTATATTGAAGCCGCAGAATTCGCTCTGAAGAAGGGGATTATCATCGCTGACACGAAGTTTGAATTCGGCGTATTTAACGATGAAATAATTCTGATCGACGAAGTGCTTACGCCGGACTCGAGCCGTTTCTGGCCCGCAGCAGACTACGTCGCGGGAAAAAATCCGCCCAGTCTCGATAAGCAGTTCGTCCGCGATTATCTGGAATCTGTCAGCTGGGATAAATCTCCCCCTGCCCCGGAATTACCAAATGATGTTGTTGAAAAAACTCGTGAAAAATACTTACAAGCATTTTACGAGCTAACTGGAAATTACTTGAACGCACCTTCTTCGTGATCTGTATCAGCCGTTCGTTCAGGTGCTGGTGTGCTGTCCCGCAGAAACTTCCGCCGTTGTTCATTCTGGACAGCAGAACTATGGCGCGACCTGATGTCGGATAAGAAATTCGAGTACTTGCTTGATCAATTTTAAGGCGCCGCACTCTCGGTATTTTCGGTCCGAATTGCCGGTCCCGCATAAGCGAGGATCCCGATAGTGCGGGACCATTATCCGGACGGAAATTGGCCTGCTCGCGGTCGAATCAAAAAAAAGGAGTTAGAATAGTGTTTTGTCGATTATTGACGGTAAGTCTTCTACTGACCATATCTGTTGGCGCCCGGGCCAACGACGTGGATACAGGTTGGAAACCCGAGGCGACCTGGCGACAGAGTGCCTCGCCTAACTCCGTTACTGCGCTCATTAAACAAGCGGAGTCTTTCGAAGAGGATGGCGACTACTCCAAAGCCCTGAAGTATTACGGTAAGATCGCGGACAAAAGTATTAACCTCGCGAATAAAGCGAAAGCTATATATGCCCAAGGCCGATGCTTGCAAAAGCTCTCGAAACCGTGGTTGGCGTTTAAGAAGTTTCGAACAGCTGTAGATAATTATTCAAGTTTTGTCCCATACATCGACATATTGAACCGGGAATTCGAAATTGCGAAGGACAACTTCGATGGTGGACAGGATAAATTTCTTATATTCGCGTTTTCTACTGACACGAAAGCGATCGAAATTTACGATCATATCGCAACCGTTGGGCCCTACGCTCCGTTTACACCGGAGGCGATTTATCGTTCAGCGCTACTTTCATACGATCTAAAAGAATACGACGACGCCGCCTCGAAGTTTCGCCAGATTATGACGAAATACCCCGCGAGTGAATTCGCTAAGGATGCTCGTCTGGATCTGGCCGTGACACTGTTAAGGAATTCCGTCGATGCAAATGGCGACGGGACACTGGTAGGCGAGGCGCACCAGCTGATTTCACTGTTTGTGAAACGTTATCCCGATCACGAGAGAATCGATGAGGCGAACGAACTGTACCAGTCGATCAGGTCGACCAAGGCGAAAAGGCTACTATACCTCGGGGAATTTTACCGGCGCGAACCTCACAAAAGAAACGACGCGTCCAAACGATATCTAACAGAGCTTATGGCTAAATACGACAACACTGAGAGTGCACAGCGCGCAGCCGAACTTTTGGCGATTATCACAGCAGAAGAGTCGATCGAAGAGGCTCCCAAGGTTCAGCCGGAAAATACAACGGATGCCGAGCAATAACCGGCTCCAGGAACAAGTTCGAGTTCCTTGATCAGGTGCTCGTAGCGCTCGCATACCGTAACGCAATTCATTTACATTGGATTACGTCTAATACATACTCGCAGTAGAAACTTTATGCATAGATCAGGCTAGCCTGCATTATGCACAAATTTCGTCATGAGAATACGTAGCTTGTTTTAGGTTAATGAGTTATGGAGGTTGTCGGGGTGAAAGAATATTGCAATATTTCGAGATCCGACGTTCTTCATAACTCTTTTAGATGAAACAAGATACGTATTCGCAATAGAAAGTTTATGCATAATATAGGCTAGTCCCAATTCCAGCGAACTTTTCGTTGGATTTTCTTCGTAATCGTAATCATACTCGTAATCCCTTTCCAAATTTCATTTCGAAAAACCAGAAAGATTACGAGTAAGATTACGATTACGAATCGGAGTGTTCGCTTATTTTAGGACTAATTTCGAATCGTTTCACTGACAGGAAGATTATGAGCCTACGAAGAAAATGTCAATTTACATCACTCGTAATGTGCGCACTCTCGGGAGTGTTTTTTTGTGGTTGCAGTCATTACCAACTGAAGCGAGAAAGTACGTTACCAATAAGCAAAATTGCGGTCGGCAAAATTGAGAACTTATCGAATGAACCGAAGCTCAGTGCGTACCTACGGAATAAACTACCCGAGTTCTTAATGCAAGACGGCACGTTAAAGGTCGTATCTTCTCAAATTGCAGACGCGGTTATCGATACGAGAATCTTGGCATACGACGTAAACGGCGTCGGCGAAGTACGAATACAGTCAAGGGAAGAAGATCAACGTAATTATCGAACAGCGATATACGAGATCTACGTCGATTTGGAGTACTCTGTCACAGTACTGGGGAATGCTGAATTAGTGATTCCACCAGGCAAAATACGAGGAACTGCGGAATACACCGAGCTCGTTGACAATGACATCGTTAGGCAAGATGGGTTAAAGAAAGCCACAGCGAATGCTTGCGCGAAATTGGTAAGCGCGATCACCGATTCGTGGTAATTATTGACCTTCTTGAAGATATACTGCCCGCGATCTGTCCCGCATAAGCGAGGATCCCGACTCGCCGAGGTCGGGAAATCGGGATTTGTCAACAAGCAGTACAATTTTTCGGGTGACCTTGGATGAATTGGCCAAGCGATTTCGGACAATATTTTTTAACCGGCACTCTGCTGGCCGGCAGAACTGATGATATTCAGTATACCTTATTCTTCCCCGTCCACGGAGTCGAGCGGTACAACCTCTGCGATGGACCAGCTATCATCCTTTCTTCGTAGACGGTATTCGTAAAAGAGATCCGTTTCCGGAAGCCCGGCCAGCGCATGACGCATTATAACTACGGCAATTACTCGGTTATCTTCGATCCGAAATGATTGTAGAATATGCTCGAATACCAACCCGGGTTGTCCCATCAATGACGACAGCGCCACGGCATGATTCCTATCCTGAAGGATCATAACAAGCCGTGCCCTGTTCCCGTTGCGAACCGCCGAATCCAATTTTCGAAACAACTGGTTCAAGCGATTTTCGCGTCGTCGATCACTCATTAGCGCGCGCAGTTCCTGTAACTCTCGTTCACCGATATGTTTCTTGCTTTCAATCGATTTAAAGGTGCTTTTTATCGTCTGAAAATCTACTCGCTTGTCCTTAAGCAACGCGCGGATCTGCTTTACATCCCGTACGGCCGGTGTCATTTCCGGGTCAACCAGACTGCCCGATAACGGTATCGTAGTCCCCGTAAATGCGGACGCGCCCGCTAAGCCAGATGATGCGTCGAGCCCCTTTCCGGCCGATAAATCAGGGCCGGAATCCGATGCCTTTGTCGGAGACACAGCGTCGATCGATTTCGCCATATCAGTTCCGGCTGCTTGCGCGCTCCCACCGCCCCCTGCCCTGACCAAAGCATTCGCTAGGCGATTCCCAAGCGCACGCCATTCATGGTCACTGGGTGATTTGGCCACTGCTGACTCAACGATTTTTCGGCACCCTTCATAGTCGCCGGTGGCGAACAATAACTCGGCAGATCGGAGGGCGTTTTCGCGATCGTCAATACGCTTAATTAGCTCGGCGGCAGTTCGATTATCCGGGAACAACTCGAGAACATCTCGGGCACTCTGTCTTGAATCATTGAATTTACCATGCCCCCACTGTTTTTGAGCCAGTTCTAACACTGCCTCTGTCTCGACTTTATTGAGTTCCTTCAGTAATTCGTCCCAAACGGGGTCGTTTGGCCAAGCCCTTTCAGCAGCAGCGATTGCCTGACGGCAACCGGGAAAATCGCCGCGCAGGCGCAGGTCCTTGATCGACGTAAGTATTCGCTCCCGCTCCTTGAGCTGCTGGACCATATCGCGAGCCAAAACATTTCCCGGAATCAATTTCCGCGCCTCGCCAAACATCATATTCGCAGCTTCGTAGTCTCCGCTTTCATACGCTACCCGAGCCTTGGCAAGCAAAGAGTTTCCTTCTTGATTATTTAATATCCGCTGCAAGTGGCCCCATGCCGGATCATTAGCTGCATCTTTCAATTTCGTAGAAATTTGTTTGCGAGATTCGACAAACTCCCCACCCTCGATTAGGGATGTAACATGGGCAAGCATCCGGGCGCGCTCCTCTAATCGCTCGATGATGTTCTTGGCCTCTCGATTCTCCGGACGGAGTGCGAGTACACGCTGCGCGATTCCAAATGCTGCCTCGGTATCCCAATGCTCTAAGGCAGCATGCGCCTGTTTTAACGCCCATTTTTCCTCGCCCTGATTCAGTTCTTCCAGAAGATCGCTCCAAATCGGGTCGTTACGCCAGCTATCCTTGTGCGCGAGTATGAGTCGGCGCGCTTCGAGAAACCGATTTTCGCCAATATTCGCTCGCGTCTCGGCGATCACACGATCGCGTTCTTCGTAGTTCGCTGCGGCTACCCTTGCGTCCTGATTATTCGGTAAAAGTTCAAGGACACGACTGATATGCGCGCGCGCGACTTCGTATTCGGCCTTATCGAATTCACCGATAGCTAGTTGAAGGGTTTTCTCACCTTCCGCCTGATTGAGTTCCTTGAGAAGTTGCCCCCAACCTGCGTCGTTTGGGAACGCCGCCAAGTTTTCGTTTACCACCTTACGACTTTCCTCGAATGCCTCCCGTTCTATCAATTTTCGGATGTTTCTCAGCTGATCATCGCGTGCATCAAGTCGCTTAATAAAAAGCGTCGCGGGTTCCTTGTCGATGGACAGCATCAAGGCTCGCACCGCGTGCATCCGCGCATCTTTCACTTCGTTCGCCGCGAATGCGCGCTTAGCTGTCTCAAGCAAGCTCTCGCCTTCAATCGCATCAAGTTCCGCCTTGACCTCCAGCCAATCAGCGTCACGGGAATTAACTCGAAGATAAGAATTTCCAAGGTCGCGAGACAACGAATAATCGCCGTTCAACAGAAATTTTCGCGCTTGTTCCAGATCTTTCTCGCGCTTTTCCAAGCGCGCTAACACGAAGAGGGCATGCCGATCTTTCGGATTCGTTTCAAGAATACGCTGCGCACTTGCGCCAGCCGCCGCGAAATGTCCGCGGTTGAACTGGGCGGTCGCTAGCTTAATAAAGTACTTCGCTTCATGCAGGTTCAACTTGCGGTGGAGTACGATCCATTTAGCGTCCGTAGGGGCTACCGCAAGGTGCGAATCGATAACCTCCCGCGATTGTATAAACTTGTGATCCGACAGTAACGCGCGCACCCGTTTACGCGACAAATAATCTGATTTCATGACATACAAACCGATCGCCACTAAAATGACCGCGAATGTAAAGATCGTCGAAACTGCAGCGATAAATCGGCGAGAGATCAGTCTTTTGCGATGCTTTCTCGGGGGCTCCTCTAGTCCCGCAAAAAACTCCCTCTCCCGATTCTTGGGGTCGAGGATCTCTGGAATCAGTCCTTTGCCTTGCTTCAAACGTTCTATATCTGCAATCAAATCATTTGCACTCTGGTATCGATTGTCCGGGGACTTCTGAAGACATTTAAGTACAACGTCTTGGTATTCTTCCGGGATTTCCGGAACCATCTCCCGTGGAGAGACAGGCTGGACGTGATTGTGCTGGTAGATCACAGATGTCGGATTATCGCCGCGAAACGGGAGGATACCGGTCAGGAGTTCATAGAGAACTACTCCAAGCGCGTAAATGTCAGTACGATGGTCGCAGTAATCACCGCGGCCCTGCTCAGGACTGAAGTAACTCACCGTCCCCATTGCCGTGCCAGCCATCGTAAGATCGGTCACTTCGCCACTTATTATCTTGACTAAACCGAAGTCTGTAATCTTTACGAGACCTTTCCGGGTAATCATAATATTTCCGGGTTTGATATCGCGGTGAATTATATCGTACTCGTTCGCTACGGAAAGACCCCGAGCCGCTTGCTGAATGATATCCACCGACTCCCGAAAAGTCGGGCGGAATCCCATCTTTAACCGCTCTGCCAGGTCATTCCCTTCGATGAATTCCATTACGAAATACTGCTGGTCCTCGTGTTTGCCTGCAGCGATAACCTGAACGACCTGAGGAGATGAGATTTTGGCCAGCGCCTTCGCTTCAAGTTCGAAGCGTTTCAGAAATTTTTCATCGGTGGCCAAATTAATCGGAAGGACTTTCACAGCGACCAGCCGATCCAAACTAATCTGACGGCCCTTGTAAACCGTTCCCATACCTCCTTGCCCGATGGTCTCATAAATTTCGAAGTCCCCCCAGACCGTCACCTCAGGTTCTGATATTGGGGGAGCGGGAGGCGGGGTTTCGATCGATTCAGCAGGTGTACTCCGGGGTTCACGCGGTTCGCGTAGGCGGGTATCGGCATCCATATCAATCTCGCCGGGCCCGGAGGGAGAATCAGCGTTCCGCGGTACCGGCGTAATTACGGTCGGGACCTCGTCGGTATTCTCCCGGACTGGCTCGGGCGAGCGCCCGGATAACGCTGAACCACGCGCACTGTCGTCTGCAGCATTCCTGTGGCTACGCCCTTTAGCAACGTCGTCTTTGGATCCGGATTCGTTGTCATTAGTCGAATTCATTGTACACCGGGAGACTTTATTCTCTTAAAGAAGCGCTTGCGCAAGTTAGTTCGGATTAAACCGGCCCTGCATTATACAGGCTAGCCTGATCTATCGGCAACAGACAGTTTCACGGGATGATATCACTCCGACGTCGCTAACAAGGAATGAAGACTTAATCCAATAAGTAAAGACAAATACGCAGTACAATCCCCTTCCGATTGAGCCTGGCTATCCCGTTTTACGAAAAAGTACACCGCCCAATCTGAGTGGGATGTGAGTCAAATGCCCCGTGCAGGGAGACCTGATATGATAAAGCGTGAATGTCACTTATTCAATGGCAAACGGCAAGTCGATCAGTCGACGGCATACGCCGCCGGTTAATAGGTGCCCGTCCACAAATTATCGGGCATCGCGGAGACCTATTTTCATACGCCAACCACCGTTATGCAGGAAAAATCCGCCATTCCGTTGGTACACGATTTCGCGGTCTATACGCTAATCGTCGTACGAGAGGCTGATTGAGGGGCAAGAGACCTAGCCCGATCTATGCATAAAGTTTCTACTGCGAGCATGTATCAGACCTAATCTAAATGAGTTACAAAGAACGTACGATCCCCGCGGTCGCGGGACTAGGCGAAGAGATCCAGCCGACATTTCGCTATTCCTTCAGCCGTACAACCTTCGTAACTTATTGATCTCAGGCCAGCTAAAAGAGCTCGTAACGAAATTGATGCATAGATCAGGCTAGTCGATGGTGCTTGGTGATATCGTATAATGATCTTTCAGCGTGAGTAAACCGAAAATTGTTAGGCCAAGAGCGTAGGCAACGATGAAGAATCCGAAGATAAACTTCGACGCGTTAAGATATACAACAAGAGTAACGACGCAGTACAGGCCGGATACAAGCTCCAGGTACCCCTGAAGGCAACTCGAAGCAACCCGATACCTGCCGGATTTTGACGTGCTACTCGTACTCCCGCTTTTTGGCGTTCGGATAAAATCTGATTTCTGCCGAAGTAGTGCTTCGAAAACAGCCCGCGCGTTGTTAATACACAATCCAGTTCCGACCAAGAGCATTAGGGGAAAATGCGATAGAGAGAACAATCCACGCCGAAGTATCCAGCCACTCGCAGTGTACATGACACACGGCGCTGCTGCCGAGAACATTATGATTATCCACAAAATCGGCAGGAGACCACCCAATTTCGGCATTGGGGTCCAGAGGAGCATTGGCAAAGTTAAACAGAAAAGTGCGCACATTAGAACCGCGACGAAGTAATGGGTCAGGTGAAGGAACGCCTCGATCTTTTGTAATACCGAATATCGGCGGTTCGCGAAAATTAGAGGTAGCAGTTTCAATGCCGTTTCGATAGACCCTTTCGCCCAACGCTTCTGCTGGCTTTTCAACGCCACAACGTTATTCGGTATCTCTGCCGGGCATTCCGAATCGAAGTCGTATCGTATTCTGTAACCGCAAAGCTGGGCGCGGTACGAGAGGTCAAGGTCTTCGGTTAGCGTGTCCCCCGACCAGCCACCGGCGGTGTCTATGGCGCCTTTTCGCCAAATTCCGGCCGTTCCGTTAAAATTCAAACACAAATTACTGTATCCCCGGGCACCTTGTTCGGCTGTAAAGTGACCGTCGATACCAATGCTTTGCGCCCGGGTGATCCAGTTTTCCTTTCGATTATTATGCCCCCACCTTGCTTGGACACACGCGACGTCGTCGTGATCATGAATAAGCGCAACTGAGCGTCTAAGGAAATTCCTCGGAACTACAAAATCTGAGTCAAAAATAGCGAGATACTCGCCTTTACTCTTCAGCAATCCATTAGCGAGTGCGCCAGCTTTGAAATCTTTGCGATCTTCGCGGCGAAAGGCGTAAATATCAGTTCCACCGCTTCGAAGTTCTGAAATCACTCGGTCAATCAGCGCTAAGGTATCATCCGTACTGTCATCCAATACCTGTATGTCAAACCGGCTTGCGGGGTAGTCGAGCGCCGCGGCACTGCGAAGCAATCGTTCCGCAACTTCCGCTTCATTGTAAATGGGAAGCTGCACGGTGACGAAAGGGTAGTCATCGGGATCACGGTTATCGTTAAAATCTGTAATCTCCGTTTCGATTTCGTCACGCCGCGATCTCTGATTAAGTACGAATAACGCGATCATAACGTAACAATGAAGACCGTACACCATAAGACCTAACGAACATGCGACATACGAATAAACGATAAGAATCTGGAAGGAATTCAATGTATCGATCTCCGTGGCTTAAGGTAGCGGCGGGTGAGAATGGGTGCGAGAAGGGTCAGAGCGTCTAATCAAGAAACTTCGCTGCACGACGCACCATAGGCAAAGCAGGAATAACACCGGTGATGTTTCAACATTACTCGAACTTCCATGCTTTCTTTCAGTGTGTCGGCTAAATCGTAGTCGTGATCATCATCGACCAGCGTACACGCATACACGCCGGCGCGATCATTTTTCTTAACGATCATCTTGCTGAAGTTGCACATCATCTCGTCCCGCTGCTCCGCATTCAGGTAGCTCGTCATACAATTCTCGGTGATCTGCGGAATCTCAGGAAGCGAGTCGGGTGGGAAAAAGTCAGGGAACGCAACAATCCGCAGGTCTGCGGGCAGTCCTGCCGATTCGAAAAATGGGACATACTCACGATTCACTGCCTCTACATCTTCTCCATTCGCAATCAGGCGCGCGATGGATACGTGGAACCCGAAGGAATGCAAGCGCCCGAGCGTATTCAGAGACCGACGAAAATTACCCTTCCCTCGCCCTTCATCGTGTTTCTCCGGGTTCGGAAAATCAAGGCTCACACGAAAACTTAAATCGTTCGGCTTATTGATCAGCGGCAATACTTCATTGATCCTATTCATCAAGGGCTCTGTCGCATTGCTTAAGACCATACACGAGCGATGGGTCAAGGCTAGATCAAGGATCCTAACCATATCGGGGTTAACGAATGGTTCACCACCGGTAAACGAGAAATTCTTTACGCCAAGTTCGAGAGCTTCAGTTATAAAAGGTCTGACATCTTCGAGCGTTAAAAAACTTATTCGGTTGTCTCCCGGCTTCGAACCCTCCAGACAAAACGGACATCTAAGATTACAATTCGTACCCGTGTGGAACCAAAGTTCATCGAGGCGTTGCGGCTGAATGTAACCACGGGAATCGCCATCGGACGTTTTTACCCAGTCTTCTCTATCAAGATGGAGCATGGAAGAAAACCTCTCGGTGAATATGTGAAAAATCGATACCGCCGGTACCCTCCAGCCACGCACTGACATCGTCTATCATCGCATCCAGGCCGCAGAGATAAAAATGCGTTCCGGCTAGAAGATCCAGCGACGGCAGTAAGTCTGTTACCCGACCCTTATGGTAGATGTGGCCGTCCTCGCGCGAAATCACCAATCGAACGTCACACGAGGATTTTAGAAAATCCAGATCAAGAGCATCCTCGAAATACCGCACGCCATATAAGCAGACTACCGGCCCCTTATCGGGATATGCTCGCAAATATGACAGAAACGGTGCGATCCCCGTTCCGGTCGCAATAAATACTAACGGTTCGTCACTGGTATTTTTCCCGGGATGAAACCACCCAAACGGTTCGCTTAATCGAATTTTGTCACCCGGCCGCAGCTCTGAAAGGTAGTTGCTGACGATTCCGTCCGGAAGTTGCTGGATCAAAAATCGGAGGGTTGGCTCGTCAGTGCCCGAAGCGACGCTGTACGGCCGCGATTCGTTGCCGTCGCCGGCAAAGATTGCAAAGGAGTCTCCAGGAGTAAACTCCACTCCGTTACGTTCAACTGTAAGCTCGAATACTTTCGAAGTTCTCCACTCAAGACTAACGACAGAGCACAACTCATCCATTACTATACTGATTCCCCTGGAATTTTTTAACGGCCGTCATGTCTCGACGGGTTTTCTGTACAGCATGAACAAAGGCGGAAGCCATCCGGGCTACGGCTGTTCGAAATATCGGTCCGAATCACATACGCGATTACATCTGCGTCGCCTTCGCCCGAGCGGGCTTCGACTGCTTGCATACTAGCAACAGCCACCTCCGCTGCTCTTTGCGGCATCACCGATTACGGGCTGGCTGGTGCCGCAATCGAATAATCCATAGTGACACGACCGGTCGCCAGCCACACGAAAATGCGGACTGAACCGTGTGTCCTCAAGCATTGACGCTGTATTCCCGCAGACCAATTCCGGCTTGCCGGTAATAAACTTATGATGATCATCCAGGAGAAAATAATTCGGCGCCCCGGGAACGGTCCCTAGGTAGACTACGGATTGACCGTAGTCCTCACACGTATCTTCGAGGTCCGCCAGCTTAAATGCTCGAATGGTCATAGAGTAAAAATCGATCATTTCTACGGCAGACCGGATTTCTTCACTACCAACCTCGATTAACCTTTTCGACATGACACGGCAATCTTCGCATCCAAGTTTCCCTAACAATCTCCGAAAATCTTCGGTGTAAAGCGCACCGCCAAGACACTCTCCATAGATCACCGGATCGTTTTTAACCGCCTCCGGAATGCGCCGAGAAGAGAAAACGTCCGAGAAGTAAAGCTCGCCACCCGGCTTAAGAACGCGAAAAATCTCTTGAAAAACCCGGCTCTTATCCGGGGAAAGATTGATCACGCAGTTCGAGATTACCACGTCGATCGAGTTGTCTTCGATGCCGACCGACGTTAAATCCTCGATGAACCCGTGGCGAAAATCCACATTAGTGCGGGAGAATCCGAAAGCCTGCATTTGGGAGTCAATATGCCGCCTTGCAACCTCAAGTTGCTGCTCCGTCATATCGACACCGATTACGAAACCCTTTTCTCCGGCAAGATACGACGTTGTGTAAACGTCACGACCGGTACCGCAGCCCAGGTCTAAGATAGTGAGTCCGTCGAGCATAGCTGGCAACGGAGATCCGCAACCATAGAATTTACTGAGGATCTCTTCGTCTATCAGCTTAAAAATCTTTGCAATAGACTTATCAACGGATCCGTTCGAACAACAGGCGCTTGTTTTGAGGTCGCCGTTGTCCTGGAGTGTATTACCATAGTACTCCTTTACGTTCTCCAGTGTTAATATTGAATCAGTCATTCGCTACATTCCTTATAGTCGATGGTCGTTCGGTCTAGTTAGACCCTGTTCGAAAAGGTAGCGCGGCCCGCATTGGGAGCGCATGTCGGTCAGGTTTCGGCCGGGATCGGTTACGTTAATAGCTTGGAGCTATTGACTTACCGATCCGGGTCGAAAGATGCCCGTCATCCGCCGCA
>JAJFLP010000077.1 GCA_021772635.1 Verrucomicrobiota bacterium
CGACGGCCGTCTCCTGAACCGAGGATCGCGGGACTCCAACTGCTAAGCCGCAGTGAAAAGAAAGCGATAATATTAGGCACCAGAAAAAACATAGATTAATAGATTCAGTATGTGTAAACTTTTAGTCAGGACTTGACCGAAGTGTTCACAGATTCACGATTCCACGTTGAAGGGGTCAATGGTTTTACGTCAACAATGCGGAGAACCCGCGAAGAAACCCCTTAAAACACGGTTGGAGTTTCTTGTTTCTTACCCCCTGAACCTTTGAACCCCCTTAATATTCACGATTCAGTTTGATTGAATATTGAAGTGGTGGTATATGCACTACTGATTTTTGGAGAACTTGCCGAAAATTTGACTGGGGTAAGTATATATTCTGAAACACTGTGATCCCTTGGAGATCCCAAATCGGCAATTTTTGCCAATCGATAGCCTCAAATATGCGATTTTTCGGAAAACACGGAGTTTGCATTTTACGTGCTAACCCTATGAGAATCGATCCATGTACGATGTTTTTTCGAAATCGCTATCGAAATCGGGATCGTTTCTCCTTGTTCTTTGGCTATAGGCAACTGATTCGCACAAAAACTAAACAAACGATTTCGATAGCGATCTCGATTTCGACTCTGATTAGTCGTCCCACGAGCTCATCGTGTGGAATGACAGTGATTCTGAAACCCGAAAACCGAAAGGTCAGATACTGAAACCTGAACTGCGGTCCCTGTCGATAGTTGAGGGCAATTCATTGTCTTGATCTTTTTTGAAAATACCGAAATATACAAATCAAAAATCGTCAATTGAAAATCCGTAGACTGTTTTCAGTCTACTTTAGTTGGGCATATGGAGGCCCGAAAAAATGCGTAAAGTCTTAATCGCGACCAAATTAAATACGGTTGCCGCTGAAATTTTGAAGAAGAATGAGTACGCAGTTACCCAGGACTCTGAAACCGATCTGGGGACCCTGGCAAAGGATCACCCGGATGCATTCGCGTTAATTGTCCGCAGCGAAAAAGTCACGGCTGACATTATTGATCTGATGCCGAACCTCAAAGTCATTGTCAGAGCCGGAGCAGGTTTTAATACGATCGATATCAAACACGCTCGCCGCCAGGGAATCGACGTAATGAACACGCCCGGCGCTAACGCAAACGCAGTCGCCGAAGAAGTCGTTGCCCTGATACTGGCTTCATTCCGCCATCTCGTGGCTGGCGATAATACTACGCGCGATGGATTGTGGGAAAAGAAAAAGTTTATGGGCCGTGAACTGACTGGTAAAACAGTCGGGATTCTTGGTCTTGGAAATATCGGGCAACTTCTGGTTAAGCGTCTGACAGGATTCGACTGCCGAATTCTGGGTTATGACCCGGTGATCTCGCCGTCCAAGGCAGAAGATCTGGGTGTCGAATTATGTTCCCTCGAGAAGGTGTTCGAAATGTCTGACATCGTCAGCCTACATATCCCCGAATCGAAAGAAACGCGCGGTTTGATCAACGAGAAACTACTCGGTTTGATGCGTCCGGGCTCGATGGTCGTCAATTGTGCGAGAGCCGGGATTATAAACGAAGATGATTTGCGAAAGGTTAAAGCTGAGAAAAAGCTCATATTCTGCAACGACGTTTACCCGGAGGATAAAGCCGGCCCCAAGAGCATCACCGATATTGCAGACCTAATGGTGCCACATATCGGAGCAAATACTGAAGAAGCGAATCTGAATGCTGCGACGCGTGCCGCAGAACAAATAATTGCTTACGTTGAGCGCGGCGTGATGTCTTGCGTCGTCAATCGCGCTGTCCCGGATGGACTCGACGAGGATCATCAGCTATTGGCGTTTTACCTGGCAAAAGTCGCGCGTTCCTACCTCGGTACGGATTCCCATCCGGATCGAATTGAAACCAGCCTGTACGGTGGTCTATCAGATTATGCGAACTGGCTTGCGGCACCGATTGTATTAGGCATTTCGTCCGACTTCGATCCGGTGTTCGACTTCCAGGACGCTTCCGAGTACCTGCGGGAAAAAGGTATTACTTTTACGAATCGGCCAGTCGACGACTCCAAGGGATATGGGAAGTCAATGACAATTGATTTATTCGAAGGTAGCGGGAACACGCTAACCAAGGCAAGCGTCCGTGGTACGGTCACCGAGGGAAACCCGATGGTTTCAAGAATCGACGGGTTCGATAAGCTGTATTTCGATCCAAGCGGACACAGTGTAATGGTGGTTTACAAAGATTGCCCGGGGGTACTTGCGAAGATTACGTCGGTTGTCGCTCGGTATGGTATCAATATCAACGACATCCGATGTCCGCGCGACTTGAAGGGCGAAGATTCGATCGCCATCCTGAAAGTCAATCGATCGGTCAGCACTGAAATCATCGATGAAATCAAAGCGGAGTCCGGTGCTAAGAAAGCCGTTTATTTTAATATTGAATGAATTGTGGGATTTGGCGCTGCGCTCCCCGCAGCTGCAGGGCCGTCTCGCGTTACTCGGCTGCGATTTTTGATTGACGATTTTCGATTTGTATATTTCGGTATTCTGGAAAAAAATAAGGACGAAAAAAATCGTGTCGCACGTATCCGGGTACGCCCCTCTAATCCCCACGCCCTGCGAATGTCATAGGGAGATCTACCTGAAGGCTTATTGACATACACCGCGACAGCACCGCGACAGCGTGGCGGAATCGAGACGTCACCCGTTAGACCTGCATCAACTCACTTTCTTTCTTAACGGTCAATGCATCGACCTGGCCGGTATACTCATCGGTCAATTTCTGGATTTGGTCGTGCATGTCCTTCTCATCGTCTTCCGTGATCTCAGAAGCCTTTTGCGATTTCTTCACAAGGTCATTAGCGTCGCGTCTGTGGTTACGTATTTCGACTTTCGCCTTTTCCGAACGCTTTTTTACCTGCTTTGCTAATTCGATTCTTCGTTCTTCGCTCAGCTCGGGGATCGGCAGTCGAATTACGCGCCCATCATTAACCGGGCTGATTCCCAGATTAGATGCCAAGATCGTTTTCTCGATCTCAGGTAACGCGGTCTGATCCCATGGTTGAATTACAATTAACCGAGCTTCAGGCGTTGAAATTCCAGCCATATCCCGTAGTCGCGTGGATGTGCCGTAGTAGTCCACCATCAGGTTTTCGACCAACCCGGTGGACGCCTTTCCGGTTCTGAAGCCTGCGAAATCCCCCTCCAATGCTTCGGTTGCGTCCATCATTTTCGACTCAACATCACTCACTAAATTATCTATAGACGCCATAATCTGTCTCCTTTCATTAATTTAGATCGTCATCTATCCGATCACTGTGGAATTCCGGAATAACTAGGCAACGTATCGTTACCAGTGTAGTCTTTCAAAGCCATTGCTTTCTTATAGTACGAATCCACAAGATACAATGATTTCTTCCCTTTCCACGTCCTCGTGCATACGATATGTCGACCATCCGCCGCCCACGACGGAGTCTCCCAGTCGCCCGCCGCATTTACTAAGATCTCGAAATCGCGATTTCCGCTGTTCATATCTACGACACCGATCGTGTAGCGCCGCCCTTTCCGAACCGCGAAACATATCTTATTCGATAGCGGAGACCAGTCCGGTGACACAGACTCTTCGGGAATCCTAAGCAAACGTTCCGCTTTTCCGCCGGCAGCCGGCATAATATAGATCATTGGCCGTTTCCCGACGGTGTCTGAGACGTAACACAACTCTTCGTCCGATGGGGACCAACATGGAGACGACTCTGAGCCTTTAGAGTGTGTCTTCTGATGATAAGTGCCCGTCGCCAGATTCAGGACATAAAGATCAACGTTCTGATTGCGGCTTGTCGTCATCGCCACGAATCGGTTATTATTCGAAATCGCGCCGCCGCAGTTTAACCCCATTGACCGGGCAAGACGCCGGTTCCGATTCCGCAGCATATCGACCAACACAACGTCTGTGGAAGAGCGGTTATAAAGCGTATAAACAAGATACGCAGTTCCGCCGCCCCAGTCAGGTTCCACCGAAAGGCCGTTATTCGTGGTAAGTCGGGTCGGATTAGCACCATGAAAATCGGCCGTCCAAATTTCCTTCCTGTTACTTAGCTCCTTTACGTAGGCAATCTTGCTGCGACAGAATCCGGGGTTACCGAAAATGCGTTTTATGATCTCGTCGACGACGCTGTAAATTAGAGTCGACTCAGAAGCGTTCGCCCTTGCGCTCTGCTTAAATCCGACGCGCGACTGGTTCACCGAGTCCCCGATTTGTATGCCGATCGAGATCGATGTATCGTCCCTGCTGAACGTTCCGTGTAACCGATAGTCAGCGGTATCGCCATCAACGATTTCGAACCAGTCCGCATAACGCAACGCCTCGCGGAAAAGTTCGGCAATACGATTGTCGCCAGTGAACGAGTTGATCGCCAACGTCGGGTTACTGGACCTGGCTGACTTGGTAATCGGCAATTCACCCGCGGCCCATCCGGAGAAGTTACAAGCAAACCAGATGACCGATAAAAACATTAACGTTTGTCGAATCATGGACGTAGCCTATCTAGTGCTGTGTAAAACGTAAAGTTGATCGGTTTAGAATCAAGCAGTCGATTTTTTGTCGGTACTGACGTTTTTAAAAATCCCACAAGAGATTCCGAACGCCTTCAGTTTTTCTAATAATGACATCGCGGTTATAAATCGTCAACTTCGATGGTCAGAATTGGCGCGTGAAAGTAGGTCGTATGCACTTCAAGTTTCACTCCTTATCGAATGGGATAGCGATCTCCCAGACTGCGAAGTCTGGTTAAAGAACTCGGCCAATCACGATTTTTCGCGTGACGTCGTCTAATAACGCAAATCAGGAGAAACAAATGAAATTATTTGCGATTGTGATCGCGTACTTCGTTACCCTTGGGGTTTTTATCGAAGCAATGAGATGCTATTTACTGGTTAATAAGCTCTGGCTACGGAAGCACGAGAAAATTGTCGCGGAGAGCGTTTCGATGGTTGCCTGGCTGCTTTCGCTCATCGTCAATGGCTTGTTCTTCGCAAAATTCGCCATAATCGATAATGATCGTGCGATGGCACTCTGTTTCGGGACGTATCTATTAACGGCGATAATCGTGATTGCAATTGGTTCCGGGGTTTGGGTCGGCGGCAATCGGGGCAATAGTTTCGTCGCCTTGATTATCAATGCCCTGAAGTTAGAACGATCTGAGTCCGTAGAGATATTCAAAACGCTGCTCAAACCGAAAGGCGCGACGCAGCTCCTGACGATTCTTCATCAGACCGCGGCGATCGACAAGAATATCGCGACCCAGGAAATCGGGGTCATTAAGCAGTTCGTTGCGCACTGGAATCTGGAGTCTTCGTACCTTGAGCTCCAGCAAAGTGTGGATGCAAGTTCCGTAACCCTCGATAATTTACGAGATAGCATAAAAAAGTACCTGGACATGAAACCGCCTCGTGATCAAGCTGCGGAGCTCGTGGACGTTTTGAAATTTACCATAGAAGCCGATAAGAAGGTTGCTAAGGAAGAAGCGTTGATTCTAGCGGAGGCAACGGGTATGATCAACCATTACGTCAATGAATCCAACTCACGGCTGCCCGGCTACGAAATACTCTTGGTCCCTCAGGACAAAGATCAGATTGACAGGATCCGAGATATTCTCGCCGGGGCTGAACCGGTGGATCGCCGCGGCGGAATCGCATTTGTCGCAGGGGAGTTTCATTCGGAAGAATTTGCTGAGGAGATTTGCAATAAATACTCCGCGTTGGGATTATTCACGACAACCGAGAAAATCGCCTTTGTATGAGAAAGACAAACAATGATATATGGTGTAGGTTACCGCCATACTTTGCGAATCGTGTAAACAAATCCGTGTTAGGCAGCAAGGACTAACCAGGCTCAATGTCATTAAGTTAAGGCGACGAGACACGTTCAAGGCGCATGTTGGAGTTCGGGGGGTTGAGTGGTTTTTTATTTT
>JAJFLP010000078.1 GCA_021772635.1 Verrucomicrobiota bacterium
AGAGCCGAAGTTTTTCTGACCAAGGAAGGTTTGATCTTTTTCTTTGCCAATCCGCTTGTTTACTGAACAAATTAGCCAAATATACCCATCGTCATTGGGTTTTCGTCCGGATTACCCGAGACTCTCGCTTATGCGGAGAAATATCGTTCGGAAATTCTTGGCTGATAAACTCGAAGCTATCCCAAAATTGTACTGCTTGCAGTATAACTATTCATCTAAGAATCTCCAAAACTTCAACCACGCATCGTGCAATTCGTATTCAGCGGTTAGGGATCTCAGATCTCTTTGAGCGACAGCATCTGCTTCGAGCAAAGCGAGAATGCGGGCCGAATCTTTGGCTCTTCCGACACTAAGCGCGATCAGACCTAAAAAAGCGGCTGGTATAACACGAATGGCTTCTCCCTTAATTTCGTCATCTTCTGCGGAAACAATTGCGGCAGCTGTTAAACGATCAAATGCCGGGATAAACTGTACCGGCCAGTGTTGATTGGGGTCAAACCTACGCTATTGAGTTTTTGTTATGCTTCTCAGTGTAGCCAAGCTAAAGACGGTGGCTAAAGATCAATAGCGTAGGTTTGACCCCGGTTGTCTCCGGAATAATAGCCTGAATATCTGGCTGCCGATTTCGATTCATATGTTTTTCAACGGATTCATGGTCGCTATTACGCTTTTGGTTCGGTTACATTAGGCTCGACAACTTCCCGACCAGAGTCTATCTGATAAGTACTGGTGATCTTACGAATAGTCGTGAAGAGTAGTAAGTTTATGGACATGTTATTCAAGAGCAGAAAATTCGATAGTTTTTTGATACTACTCGCGTTGGTTATTGTTCCCACGGTCGTGTGTTTTGGGAAAATCATGATACCGACACCAAGAACGCCTTCAATGCTTTCTCTGCACATTGTTGACAGTGGAAACATACGATATCTGAAAGGGCCGGATGCTGTTCCATCACTGTTTCAGCTGTTTGTATATCGTGCGCGGCTTTAACCATCCAGCGCTCGATTGTCAGGCGCTTGCCCTCATCCATAACAAACGACTCCTTCCAAATTGGCGGCGCGCGCAATTGTCGATACCACGTTTTTTTGCTGGTTTAATTCAGCCGGGGTCAAGACAAACAGATCCATTGCAAAATCCGGTTTTCGGAACAGTCGCCTGACATCCATCTTTAACTCCTTTTTGGATCGGGGACCATCGTAAATGATAACGAGATCCAGGTCGCTGTCTGCTCTCCCGTCTCCTCTTGCGCGAGATCCGAACATGATGATTTTCGTGGGATGGACGGCATCAGCGATCCTGGTAACCACTTCGTTAATTTTGTGATCTTCATTTTTCACTCTCATCATGAAGTTCTCCATGAGGCATGACTCTATTATTCGCAACATCGTCTTCGGCTCCCGCGAGCTTTTGTTGCAGGTAAAGACGATATATCATGTCGTCTACATCGATCGGATCCGGCAGATCCTTGACCAATTCGATAACTTCTTGTTTAGTAATTGTCATTCTTTCCTCGCTTTTATACTCAATATTTCTCACAGAGCCATCCGTCGTCGCCGTTAGCTATGTCGGGACAGGCCTCGACCATCCGTCTACGACCGTCTCGTACTGATTCGGCTCGTCAGGCTGCGCCGCGCTCGGGATCGCGAATAGGAAGGGATTTCAATATATGTCTCCTCGCGGCCCGATATGATCGATATACACAATCTTATTATCTGTGTCTGGCCAGAATATCACGCGCACTTTGCCTACTCTCATACGGTGATATCCTTTCCAGTCCCCTGACATTTGCTTTATATTAAAGGCCGGATTCGGCCAATCCATAAGTTTGGATATTGCTTCTTTTATACGATTGAGTTCTTGACTCGGTATCTTCCTCATGTACCGGACCGCACGTTTATGAACGACGATCTTATACATCAGATCGCTTCCAAGTCGAGATAGGCGTTCTTGTCGCCTTTTTCCCGGTCGGATTTTGCCTCGTTAAGATCTTCGATTGCATTGGTATCAAGGTCAATTCCTAACGATTCCTCTATTTCCTTATATTCTTCCCAAGGGATAATAACATCCGTCGGTTTTCCCTCTTCATTAACCACCATTTTTTTATGTAATGATATCATCTTAACACTCTCCAGTTATCCTTCAATATTGCAGTACTTCGGGGCCACACCCTTAATATTAAGTTTTTGCACTATCACGTAGAGTAGTCCTTTGAGGCCAGGCCTCGCTGAAGATCGCAGGTATAGCTAATTATTTTTTCTCACGGAGCCACTAAGATCACAGAGTTAAAGGCTGAAACTGGAATCGATCGGATTTTGATTCGTTTACGAACGAATTGGCGATCAGGAAATACCGTCATCTGCAAATCCCGAATTTGAAGATCTCGGTGTCTTCCTTATCAGCCGATCTTTCTATCCTGAAAGATTAAAAATCCTGGTTTTCTTGCCTCTGCGCCCCCTGTGTCTTTGTGCGAAACTGTCTTTTCGTATCTGTGCTCCCTTCTTGTCTCGAAGCACTAAATCCGAAATAACCGGACAACTTATCAACCCAACAACTGTCCTACCGTACTATTCGGTACCTACCGCTAAATCTTATGCGGAAAAACCGCGTAAGCAGTCCAGGTCGTGACTACGCCGCGTAGTCAACAACTTCTATTTGGACGCCTTTATGAAACTCCTTAGTGACGTTACTTACGACCTCCCGAGCTGCCGAATCATGTACAAACTCTTCACCGCAATTGTTGCATACCAAAGCTGGAACATTTTTTACAACAATAACAGAATTGTCCTTCTCGAAAGTCATCGTCGCCGTTCCATCAATTAAACTTCCATTCTTACAGACAGCACACTGGCAAATACTATTTTTTTTCATCGTAGGACTCCTTCCATAATTTAGGATCTGGTTTGTAAACAGTAATAATGTACGTTTTTCTCGTAAGGTCATCTACGGAAACAACCAAATGCAACGGATTATTATCTACCCCGAATCCGAGCAGTAAATAAGACGGTAAAGGTTTGTCATCCGGATAACTTCTTATAACTCGACCGCTAGCCAATATGTTGTCAAGGTCATCAAACGAAATGTCGCGTTCAGCCATTCTTAGGAGAACATGTTTTTTATAATACCGTTCATAAGCACTCAATTTTCGCAACAAACGCGATCCGTCTTCATCCTGCATTTTTCTACGCTCTCACTCTGTAAAACTTGGGGTCACACCCTAACTCTGGGCCCCTTGTCGGACCTCTTATTTGACATTTTGACCGATAGCTAACACTCGAAATTCGAAGCACTAAATCCGAAATAACCGGACAACTTATCAACCCAACAACTGTCCTCCCGTACTATTCGATAGCTATATCAATATTCCTTAACCACTCCTTTGTCACACCGCGTGTCCGGTCGTAGCTCTGTTGTGCAGCGTGAACGAAGGCTGATAGCCGAATGGCGAAGGAGGATGAATCTCCTGAAACATACATTCTAAAATGCGTAGAGATGTATCCATACCCGATCGGTAACCTACTAAAAAACGTCGAAACATCAAGATTCGAGCCCAATAATGATAAACAATTAACTGCCAAATTGAGTTGCATTTGTTGCACTTACCACAGCAGATGGCAGACTGCCGGTCTCTCATCCAGCAATTTCCTTACCCGATTCGTCAACCATCGAAAAAAGAGTACACGGATCGATTCCCATAGGGTAGCAGGTGAAAATGCAAACTGCTTGTTTTCTGAAAATTCCATATTTGAGGCTATCCATTGGCGAAATCTGCCGATTTTGGATCTCTATGGGATCACAGTGAAATCTTTTTTATCCAGGATTGTCAGGGTGCGGGCTTCGTGAATACTTCATCCTTGGATATTCCGTGTTGGATATTGGATATTCGTGGTGCGTGATTCGTGGTGCGTGAAGGGACTAGATACTCGTTACAGGATACTGGATACTGGATACTGGACGCTGGATACTTCCCGCATGAGCGGGATCCCGTTGGTGCGTGAAGTTGCTGAGTTGCTGAGTTGCTGAGTTGTTGAGTTGTTGGGTTGGCGAGGAAAGGGGTGGCGGAAGCGTTGCTTCCAGATACTGGATGCTTCCCGCATGAGCAGGATCTTCGCTAACGCTCGAGGATACTGGTGAACAGGAAGCAGAGAGCGACGAGCAGGTGGGAAAAAAGACTTATACCACGCGCCCGTCTACACTCACATAGCTGCGTCGGGCTAGAGGACACGGTCCGGATGGCCGTCCCGCACAAGCGTGGATCCCGTTAGTACGGGACGACTCCGACTTATGCGGTCCGCACGAGCGGACTCCGATAATGCGGAGAGAGAGAAACTGAATGGGAGGTTTTATATTTCGGCGTAGCGCCGAAATAAAAAACAATCGTGTGTTAGAGGAAGATATGAGGAGCCCTTGCCGCGTCGGACGTCCCACGCGATTACTTTCCTTGAGTTCTCGCGTGAAGTAGAAGAAAGTCATAGGTGAAGTTTGGCGATAGTCAGCTATCGGTAAACTTCGCGGAGCTCGTCTTTAATATCTCCGCGCCTACCTTCGGCATGAGCTCAGGTCGAATGCCGTGGTAGATAATTAATCTTCTGCGGTAGCTCAGAAATACCAAATCAGCGAGGCGAGAATACGGTGACGCCGGATATCCTGGGTCGCGTTGAAACCTTGAAGGGAGTCACCATTGACGTCATTGCCCCACCGGAATTCATACGCGATATCGAGATTAACGCGATTCTTTATCTGGACACCGACACCGAGGTTGACAGTATAATAATCGTCGACCTCACCAACGGCAGGCGCGGGGTCGTACGCTAAACCGCAACGCAACGGAATCAGGTTCTCCTTGAGAATCAGTAAATACTCCATTCCCACGCGTACGGTAAACGTATCCCGCAGTTGATTCCGAGTACTCGTGATCGGGTTATTGTTGACGCCGCCTTCCTCGAATCGGTACTCCGACCATTGCGCCCAGGTTACGTCTCCGGAAACGGTTAGTTCGTCGTTGGGACGCCAGGCGGTTCCGACACCAATAATTAGGGGAAACTCCAGTTCTGCGTTCTGATCGATATCCTCTAACTGATTCGGAACACCGGCGTTGAATTCTGTGACGGTCCGTTCGTGATCAAAATCGAGGGTGAACGCCGGTTTGATAACGGCACCGAAGGCCCAAGCCTTGCTTAACCGGTACATCGCGCCGATCACAAAGGAATACCCTTCTTCGACCTCGAACCGGTTCACTTCAACCACGGGCGGTAGGGTTGCGCCGATGGGAGCGCCGTTTAGAAGAAGGTCCGCTTCGGTTTGAGTTTCGTTTTTCGTGAAATGACTGGATTGCGTGAGGGAGTCATGCCAGAGGTTCAAGGTAACCCCGAGGTATAATTTCGGCGTGACATCGACGCCGAGCGCAGCGGCGATAACAGAAAGGTCCCCTTCCTGATCGAAGACATAATCACTATCGACATCGAAGTTGCCGACCTTCGTGGATAACGGGAGCGTGTACTCACGGTCAAAACGGAATTGCTTCAGGTAGTTCAGGGAGAAGACCATGTTCCGGTCGAGGTAGAAGAAAGGGAGGACGACGCTGGCGAAGTTAAAATCCTGGAGGTCCAGGGATTCAGTTCGCCCATTCTCGGAATTGAGTCTGTCTCGTCGATAAATGGACTCTAACGCGAAGGAAAACTCCGGGCGCTCCAGCTGGGACAGACCGCCGGGGTTCCAGGAAGCGGCGGTGGCGTCGTCGGCGATGGCGATGAACGCATTGGCCTGGCCCATCGCGCGAGCGCCGGAGCCGACGGGATTCGGGTTCGCAATCTCAAGAGATGTCTGGAGCAGCTGCGCGTCACAAATCGCGACACCGATCAACGAAAAAAAAGGAAGCCAGATTTTATGGTACTTTTTCATAGATTGGATAAAACCTTTGCCTAACCGCCCGCCCGCCTTCGCCTATCCTGGCTACGTCGAGCTAGAGATCGCGGAGACCGCAGAGAGACGACAAAATATTTCTCACTGAGGCACTAAGGACACGGGATAAAAGGATAGAATTCGGAATCTACAGGATTTTTTAATCCTTCAGTACACTGAAAGATCTGCGAATAATGAAGAATCTGCATCTTCAAATTACAGATTTGCAGATGCAGGTCTTTCCTTATCGCCGATTCGTTAACAAACGAATAAAAATCCTGTTGCGCACGTATATAACGCGCACTTGTTGTGTTAGGTAAAGTTGTTTCCTCCGTGGTCCCCGTGTCTTTGCGTGAAAACATTTCAGTCTTGTCCTGATACCTGGGCCGTCTTTTCCTCCGTGTTTTCCGTGCACTCCGTGGTAAAGACTAATCTTCATATTTTTTTATTAACTATCGGTTTTCTCTGCACCCTTCCACGTGGCAACGTGGTCACGGGATGCGTACTCTCCGTACCAACGGAGCCCGTCTATACGGACCGCGGTTAAACGAATCTTTCGTTAGAGAGTTGAATTAACCTTCTCGTGTTACCATATTTATACCGACAAAATGAACCAGTATATATTTTTCATTCTTACGTAAGGTGCTGCCACAATGGCTATCATTACTTTGCCCGCTCATTACGACGGTAAACAAATCTGTTTGGACGAAGCCTACGACCTGGAGCCAAATGCTCGTTTGATTGTGACGCTTCTTCCAACAGAAAAATCGGATGAAGAGCACGAGCGTTGGCTTACACTGTCAAATCAGAAACTCGAACAAGCTTATGGCGAAAACGAGCCTGAGTATTCAGAAAATTTAATTAAAGAAGTCAATGTCGATTATGAAGCAGGCTGACATCGTTTTAACTCCGATTCCTCAAACCGATGGGAAGGTAAAGAATCGGCCGGTTGCCGTACTCCGAAAAATGCCTTCGCACGGCGACTTTCTGGTTTGTGGAATAAGTACACAACTGCATCATCGTATCCCTGCATTCGACGAAATCATTTCTCCCGAGGCTCCGGATTTCGAAGCGAGTGGCTTATTGTCTGAATCGCTAATTAGGCTTGGCTTTCTCGCGGTCTTGCCCCGAAAACGACTGCGCGGTTCGATCGGGTCGATCTCATCTGATCGGCATGAGCGCCTGTTGAAAACGTTAAGTGATTACTTGTCCGCGCAATCTGTGTAATTGCCTAACGGCCGTCTCGCGATGCTCGGCTCGTGGGCTAATATCTGTGTTGGCGTTCACGGTGTTTACTGCCATCGTTCTGACGGCCCGTCTCTCCCATTACATGGGCTCGGCTCTCTGCGTTCTCGGCGTCCTCGGCGGTTAATCTTTCTCTTTATTTCTTTTCCCTATCAACTCGCTTTCGTCCCTCATCCAGGATCAAGCGACCAGCATCCGGTATCGCGAAGCAGAGCTTCCGCTATCTTAGAATGGCGAGGTCATCGGCCTTGATCTGATCCTTGGCTTCTTTCGGAAAAATCTCGACGAGGCACATATTATCCTTCACCAGTTTCGCCTGGCCTTGAATCCATTGCTCGCCCCACATCATCGGATCGGCAAAATCGACATCCTCTTCTGCGCCGGAGATAAAAATAAAACGCATCCCTTCGAAAATATTATCCTGAGTGCCCAATGGGATCTTGATCCCTTTGCTGACCGCGCCGGCTACGGTCGCAGAAAGTGCGGGTAATCGCTGATGCAATTTATCGACAAGCCCCTGCAATTGAAATTCTATATGCTCGAGGGAGAATTCCGTAAAGTGGATATCCGTCGTCACGAGATACTTACTGGTGGCGACGTCGACAATGTTAACGACGATATCCCAATTATCCTCGCCGGACCATTCGGTGAGATGCCCTTGGAGAATCCAGTCGGATTGCCGCAGTTTCCCTGTCTTCACCGCGCGCACCTGGTCGGCCAATCGGCTTTCGGAGAGCTTCAGCTCCATTAGCAGTCGCTGCATGGTTTCAGGATCGCGCTCGACGATGTTCAGGCGCTTTGGATTACCGAGAAGTGCTTGCAGCAATGATGAGTAGATATCGACTTCGGCCAGACGGGCAACGGCTGATTTATCCGGGGGAATCACCTGGGCTGTAATGCGCAGGTCCTCGCGCCAAATGGCGTCTAATTTCTGCTCGATCGCGAAGGTCTTAACCTTCTTATTTCCGGCGTGGTCGCGGACAATGACTTCAAGCGCGTTCGCTCCCGGCTGTAGCTCAAATGTCTGTGTGAACCGGTGCTTGATCAACTTCAAGTCACGGAGTGAGCGCGTTTCGGTGGCCCCGTTAATCCTGAATTCGACAGAATCGAGGTAACCGCTGTCGGAAACCTCGAGGTCAAGGACGTATAGATCGGTCGTCACCACAGTCTTCTCATCGATATCCGGGAACATTCGCAAGCGCGGCGGAAGGGTATCGGCCTGCTTCTTCGGGAGCTGCGGAGCCATCGCAAAATCGTATCGGACGTCCGACTGGACATCGGAGCGCACATCGGGGTCAAACCTTATATTAGCATTTAATGATTCGTTAAATGCTAATATAAGATTTGACCCCGAGGATGCTTGCTGCGTATCTGGATAGTGCTTCCGAGATTGAAGGGATGCTTTGAGGAGTTCGCGAAGAGGGCTTTTCAGTTCGGTTCGGTTCCCCGCCGGGTCAGTAGCAAGGACACTGAGGACACTCAGTGCCGCCTCACCGTCCTCGCCTCCGGCAGGAATCTCGGATGAGAACATCTTCTTGGACGTGTCAATCTTAACTTCCTTGCCATTCACGATCACGGAGGCAATCCCGAAGTTATCCATTACGATCATTCGTATGTAACTCTTCGGGTCGGAGACAGACGGAGCGAACGATATGGTAGGGCCCTGGAGGTCGACGAACAGGTCGTGTTCCCAAACTTCACTATTCCCCGCGAGGTCTCGGGCAACGACCTTCAGGGTCTGCGGGCCAGTCTTCAGTGCAGTTTTATGATGGAGTTTGTAGGTATCCTCGGAGCTTTTCAGAAATAGGCGACGCCCGTTCACAACAACGCGGGAAACGAGGTACGGGCTGGAAACGGTCCCGTCGATAGTGATGTATGGTGAATTAGTTAATTTGGGGTCAGACCCCAAATTGGTTTTAACAACGAGCTTAAGCGCACCGGGCTGCGGAGTGCCTAACTGGCGATACTGTGCCTGCCGGATATTATCGAGGTAATGCCGCGCCCGAGAAGACGGCAGCATTTCGATGGATTTATTGAGTTCCGACTCGGCTTTTTCATGCTGTTCCTGGTAATAATAGCAAATACCGAGTTCGCGGTGAGGGAAGTAGTCATTGAGGAAATGGAGTCCGTAGGTTTTCGCGCGGCGTTTTTCTGAAGATTCGGGATAGATAGCACCTTCCTGGTACCCTAACGCGGTTTCGAAGTCAGCGGCGGCCTTTTCCCAGTTGCCTTTGAGTGAGTAGGCAACGCCGCGCTGGTAGAAGTTCCACCAGTTCGGGCGGCGAATGATCGGGATCCCGGATTCAAGCGGAAGGTGCTCGCAGGAAAAGAGGAGCCCTGCAATGAGGAAAAATAGAGGGAGACGGATTAAATGACGAAAACACAATATTTTGCTAATAATAATCATAAATTTTCTGCCCACGAATCACGCGAATCTGCACGAATAAAAACCGCGACGATTACTGCGGTACTAGATACATAGGGTTATCAGGATTACTTGGTCTTTCGGTGTACTGAAAGATCTACGACTACGGAAAAACCTGCATCTTCAAATTACAGATTTGCAGATGAATGGTTCTCCTTATCGCTGATTCGTTGGTAAACGAATAGTAAACCAGATTGTCCTATGAATCGTTCCCCCAACAAAAATCTGCGTTAATTCGCGTTATCCGCGGGCTAATTTTCTTTCGTTAACACGATCCGTTCATATTCCAGTTTCGGATTACTACCGAAATTCACAAGCAATCCCAGCTTATATTTGGTTGCGTTCAGATAGTTTATGACTTGCCCCCGATGTTCATCGACCAGTCTAGAGACGGCTTTTATCTCAATGATAATCTTCCCGAAGCAAATGAAGTCTGGTTTATACCGTTGCTCCAGGGTGTGTGATTTATACGTTAGTCTAAGGCATTCCTGTGCCTTAAAAGGTATTCCCTTGAGGTCAAGCTCTATCTCCAGACACTCTTGGTAGACAGGTTCCAGGAATCCGCTACCGATCTCGTTATAAACCTCAAAGCAGGCACCAATAATCTGGTAGCTTTCGTCTTTGTAAATCATGTCAGTTGCTTTTCCACCCGCGAATCACGCGAATCTGCACGAATAAAAACCTGCGACGATTATTCCGGCATTAAATTCATAGGATTACCAGGATTTCTTGATTTTTCGGTGTACTGAAAGATCCACGAATAGGAAAGAACCTGCATCTTCAAATTACAGATTTGCAGATGAAGGGTTCTCCCTATAGCTGATTCGTTACCTAACGAATAAAAAATCCTGATAATCCAATGAATCTCCGCTAATTCCCCTTTCCTTATCCGCGCCAATCTGCGTGATCCGTGGGCTAATATCTATTTTTTCTAACCTCTACCCTCACTCTGCAACGAGGACAAGCATGTCGGGGACAATCGGGGCGGTGTTCTCGGTGATCTCAACAACAGCCGCGAATTTATCTAAATCGACGACCTTCGCTTTCGCAACCGGCTTCTTGCGAGCCAGCAGGCGGGCTGAGGGGCGGTCTTGTGGCGGATAGATATTAAGTGCCTTACCTTCCTGCAATCCATGATACTTCCCGACGTTGATTTCGAAGACGCCATCGTCTCCAGCGGTGATCTTCGCGGATACGCGAAAATTGGATCTCAGGAGTTGGTTTAGTTTTACGCTGATACCAGCGATCAACTCCTGACGATCACCGTTGTCTACTTGATTCTTGGCAATCCCGATGATCTCGGAAGTTTGAACGTCAACCAACTGCAAGTTCATCATCAAATTCAGGCCAGCATCAACGAATGAGCCTTTAACCAGGATCGATGCGGGGAGCAGGCTCCCGATCTTGAGTTGGGCTTCGGTGGAGCCGAGGTCAGAGGCATTAAGTTTCAGTTCCCTTAGGATATGGTCAAGGGACTCGCGATCGACTATCGGGAAGTTATTGTGGGCGCGAACGATATCGATCATATGATCTATCCAGAGATCCTCAACGCCAAGGCGACCGGCTTGTGTACTCCTGTTTTCCAGTTTGAGGAAGGTTAATATCAGCGGGCTGCTTGTCCATCTATCGACGCGGTCAGAACGCTGACCGATATTCTGATTCACATCATCAATCATCTCCATTGTTGCCTGAATTTTGCTAGCCTGCGCTTCCGCTGAATTTTCGGATAACTGTTTTTTCAGGTACAATGTCATTTCGTCTTTCGGGTTTAACGAGAGCATTTTATCGACGAAATCAGACGCCGTTTGGGTATCCCCGGCTTTCATCAAGGTGACGGCATAATTTGTGCCAATATCCGGGGTAATCGACGCCTCTGGATCTTTGTCGATCGCTTGTGTATACAGGTTTTTGGCTTGATCGACCTTCCCCTCATTTACGAATAACCGTGCAAGATGATCGACGACTGAGAGCTTCTGGAAGGTAAAAAATGACGCTTCCTGTAATGCTGAATTAAATGATTCCTTCGCCTCGGTGATCTTTCCCTGCCGTTGAAGCGCAATGCCGCGACTCTGAAGAAAGGGGAGTTTATGCTGCGCGCTCGGAAGCGCCTCCTGAATCAAACGCAGGGCGGAGTCGAAATCGTTATTGTATAGGTGGGTCATCGTCTGTAAATGTCGAGCCATTTCCTGTCCGTTCGGCAGCGCGTCCAAAGCAGATACTGTACTCGCGAGTTCAGACTGCTGATTCTTCTGCAAATAGCACAGACCAAGCGCGTATAACAGGTCTTCGTTGTTCCGGTTTTTGTCGAGTTGTTCAACGAGTAATGCTAATGCACCGTCGAAATTACCGCCTGCTAACTCCCTCTCGATCTCGGAGTATGAGGTGACGGACTTTTGAGGTTTGAGGAATAGCAACGACAACGCGGCAATTAGCGTTATTGCAAGCACGTAAACAGCAGCCAATAAAAGCTTACTCTTGGCACGTGGCCGGGTAATCTCTTCCAAATCCTGGAGCACCGCGGTTGGACTTTGATAACGTTTCTCAACATCCTTCTCCATCATTTTATCGATAATTACGGCGACACTGCCCGGTAACTCCGGATTGATCGATGCTGCGCCTATCGCCGTCTCATGGAGCGCCTTCATCATTACTTCCTGCGTGGACCGCCCGGCGAAAGGAAGGACTCCCGTGGCCATATGATAGAACGTGACGCCGAGGGCATAGATATCAGCGCGGATATCGACAGACTTTGCATCTGTCACCTGCTCTGGTGCCATGTACGCCGGTGACCCCATCGACGCCCCGGAGTTGGTCAGATGGATATTGGCTTGATCCGATTCAACGGGCTGCGCCTGCTTAGCGAGCCCCATATCCGCAAGTTTCGGAATACCCTCGGTAGAAACAAGAATATTACTGGGCTTAATATCGCGGTGTATTACATTGTGTTTCTCGGCTTCGACAAGGGCTCCGGTTATTCCGACGATGATCTCGAGGGCCTTACTTAACTCAATCGTTCCGTTCGGCGCCGACCGAATCAGCTCGTACAGATCCTGACCGTCTACGAATTCCTGGACGATATAGTAGACGTTGTTGTCGTGATCGACGTCGTAAACCCGAACGACGTTCGGATGAGATAATTTCGTTGCGAGCCGGGCTTCGCGAATAAGGCGATCGATAAATTGCAGATCCGAGACGTTGCCCGGTTTTATCGTCTTTATAGCGACAGGAATATCGAGATCCGGGTGCCAGGCTTTGTACACGCATCCCATCCCCCCCTGCCCAAGGAGTCCGGTTATTCGGAATTTTCCGATTTTCGACGGCATATCAGATGAATCGGACTCCGGTTTCGGTAATTCAATACCCGCGCCGTTGTCCGATGATCGGGGGAACGCGGATTCCGGTGTCTCCAGGACGGTCGCATCATAATCGGAGGAGTCTGAAGCGCGGTCGCCGTCGAGTATCGTTCCTACATCTTCGTCCATGCCGTCGTTATACAACTTCTGCATATCGTCAGGTGAGATATTTTTGGTTTTTCTGTCAGGCGTTGTGGTAGAAGCCCCCGCGAGAACTGCCGGATCGCAGTCAGGGGAGTCAGAAGAGCGGTCGGACTCCAGCTTCGTTTCTTCGTCATCATACAGACGGTCGCTATCCATCTTGGGCATATCGTCGGGCGGAGTATTATTGGCTTCGCTTTCATCCATTGTCATCACCGTTTGTCGTAATAAAACTGGTACTGGTACCTGCTTGATTTCGGTCGTTCGACCGGATAAGACTGTATCGTATCGAAGGTGCAATTTCAACGGCGCTCCGCGGTACGTTGTGATCGCGAGTCTACTCGTGTATTATTAAGGCGCGAGGAAGAAGTCATTCTCGCCGCAGTTATACTGCAAGCAGTACAATTTTTGGATGACTTCAAATTACCACGCATGAGATATCGAACGATATTTCGAAAACTCGAAGGCGTTCGGTATATATGCAATTCGGTAGTGAAACGGTTTTCTTACGGCAAAGTACAAATTTTTATTTGATGGGGCGGGATTCGTGGTGGGTGAAGGGACTAGATACTCGTTACAGGATACTGGATACTGGATGCTGGACGCTGGATACTTCCCGCATGAGCGGGATCCCGTTGGTGCGTGAAGTTGCTGAGTTGTTGGGTTGTTGAGGGAAGAGATTGCGGAAGCGTTGCTTCCAGATGCTGAATGCTTCGCGCATGAGCGGAGATGTAGAAAAGTGAGTCGAGGAGAAATAGTGAAACAACATATTGCACGGGTGATGGTTAATTTATCATTGGACCGGACATTCGATTACGTGGTCCCGAACGATCTCGTCAAGGATGCGACAATCGGGTCAATGGTTCGCGTGCCGTTCGGAAATAGCTCGCGTAATGGGTTCATAGTCGGTCTCCCTAACTTCTCGAAATTCGATAAACTTAAGGCTATTCAGGCTGTCGTGAGTGAGCGTGCATTACTACCGGGACCGCTTTTAAAGTTAGGCGAGTGGATGGCGGACTACTACTGCTGCAGCCACGAGCAAGCGGTTCACGGCCTGTTACCGGCCGTTGTCCGGGATCAGAAAATAGGCAAGAAGAAACGTAAGAAAGTATACCTTGTCGACGACATAGACCTCGCGGATATTCTAATTGCGCTCGAAACACGAGCGCCCAGGCAAGCTGTGGTGGTAAAATTCCTGGTGCAACGACGTTCGTCTGCTCTCTCGCGTCTACTTAAAACCACCGGCGCCGATCACTCGGTGATTAAGTCGATGGTTAAGAAGGGGATCGTACGTGTTGAAGAAGAGGTTCAAGAAAGAAGCCCGTTTTCAACAGAGAAAATTGTGCGGACGCAACCGCTGGATTTAACTTCAGAACAGCAGGCCGTATTTGAGCAGATAACGAAATGTATCGACGCTGGAGGCGGCGAAGTTGTCCTGATCTCCGGGGTAACGGGTAGTGGTAAAACGGAGGTTTATCTACAGGCGATAGCAAAGTGCCTCGATCGCGGGCAGGAAGCGATTGTACTCGTCCCGGAGATCGCACTCACCCCACAGACGATTGAGCGGTTTCGCGGGCGGTTCGGGGATGAGATAAGCGTGCTTCACAGTCACCTGAGTGCCGGGGAACGATTCGACGAATGGAACAAGATAAACGAAGGCCGGGTTAAGATCGCGGTTGGTGCGAGATCGGCGTTATTCGCGCCGTTCCAGCAGCTTGGACTTATCGTTGTTGATGAAGAACACGAAACCAGTTATAAGCAGGATAGCGTCCCTCGCTATCACGCGCGCGATGTGGCAGTGGTTCGCGGGAAATTCGAGAATGCGGTCGTCGTCCTAGGTACGGCCACCCCGTCATTCGAATCGTACTACAACACGCGCGTCGGAAAATACGTACTGGCCAGGCTGACGAAACGTGTTGACGAGCAGAAAATGCCAAGAATGGAAGTCGTCGACATGTGCAACGAGGCTATGGCCTCGGGGCGGCCACAGATACTCTCGAAACGATTGATTTCGCTGACCAGGAATATACTTGAGGCTGGGGAACAGGCGATGTTTTTTCTTAACCGCCGCGGGTACGCAACTCAGATGCAATGCACGAAATGCGGTTATGTCGCGGAATGCGAGGAATGCAGCGTAAACTACACCTACCATCGAAAAGCCGAGCAGTTGATCTGTCATATTTGCGGGTCGGTCCGCAGGGCACCAGACAAGTGTCCGGAATGTAAGGATGCGGGGATTCGTTACAGCGGGTTAGGAACGGAAAAAGTGGAGGCGGCGGTAAGGAAAACCTTTCGAAACGCGCGGGTACACCGTATGGACTCGGATACAATGACGCGAAAGGAGTCTTACAAAGAGGTGTTAACGGCTTTTAGAGTCGGCGAGATCGACATTCTAATCGGGACGCAAATGATCGCGAAAGGGTTACACTTCCCGAACGTAACACTTGTGGGAATAATATTCGCGGATCTTACCCTGAATATGCCGGATTTCCGCGCTGGGGAGCGAACTTTTCAGTTGCTCGTCCAGGTCGCGGGCCGGGCCGGGCGCGGAGACGTACAAGGACGGGTAGTTGTCCAAACGTACACGCCGCATCACACTGTTCTAACGTCGGCATTGAATCATGATTTCGAGGCGTACTACGAAAGCGAAATCAGCAGTCGTATGCAACTTGAGCTGCCACCTTACTCGCACATGCTGCTGATCCAGTTCAAGGGACCGGAAGAAGCTGAGGCCTCGGGTGCTGCTGACCTATTCAGAACCGACGTCGCGTCGCGACTTCCCGAAGGCATGAAGATGACACCCGTGCGACCGAGCCCAATCCTTAAAAAACGCGGGCTATTTCACTACCAGATACTATGCTACGGAAAGCGTATCGTATCCTTGAGCCGAATTATCAAGGAGATCAAGTCAAAGTCGAAACTACCGAAATCGGTTGTCATTAGCGTTGACGTCGACCCGTATTCGATGATATGACGGACTGCAAGCAGTCGATTCCTTTGATACTGGATACTGGAGGGGATTTTTGCTACTGCACTTCGAACTTTTGTTGACCCGTCTCGCTGTGCTCGGCTGCGATTTTGGATTTATTTCCGCAGGCAGTCGATCACTTTGATACAGGATGCTCGAATCTGGATGCTCGAGGATTTTCTAAACCGCGAATCAGACACAAATAAACGATTCAAGAATGCTCCTGGACGGGTATCAGAACAACAAATTCACATCAGAATTAGGATTTTTATCTATTGGCGCTGCCAAAAGATCCGGGGATTTAGGAAGACGCTTACATCTTCAAATTACAGATTTGCAGATGAATGCTTCTCCTTTTCGCCTGAATCGTTTGCAAACGAATTAAAAATCCTGATGATGTTGTGAATTATTCCTATATCTTCACTCCGCGTTCTCTGTGTTCTCTGTGGTTAAAACCTGTTTTATTTCTTATCCGCGTCAATCTGCGTTCCGCCGTCGCCTAATCGGCTATGGCGCGACAGGGATCCGTCCCGGATTACCGGGACCCCGCGTTAATGTGGGGCAGGCAGAATTTATTCCTCCATTTCCTTTCTGATCCAGTCCAGGAACGGTGGATTTCCGTCAGCTATCGGAAGAGAAACAACGCAGGGACAATCATAACTGTGGAGGGAGATGATCAAGTGCTTTGCTGCTGCGAATTTGTCTTGCGTTGTTTTGGCGATTAGTATAACCTCATTGCCTTCGCAAATTTCGCCTTCCCAATGATAAATAGATTGCATATTATCGACAATGTTAACACAGGCTGCCAAGCGAGACTCCACCAGAGTTCGTCCAATCATACGCGCCTCTTCAGCATCCTGAACGGTTATATATAATAGTAGAAGATTCATGGATTCGAGTACGATTAAGATTACGGGTACGATGGTGGCGTTAAAACTTTGCAGTAGTACCTGCTTGTGTAAATTCGAATATTTGCGAATTCTATACTGAGCCGATATTCCAACACTTTCCCTGTCTTAATCTTAATCTTAATCACAATCAAAAACAAATGAGCGAACCAACTATACATTTCTGGGATATGGATCACACGGTCATCGATCATGACTGCGACGTGTCGTGGAAAGAGTTTATGATTAAAAAAGGGCTCGCGTCGACGGATGCGACTGCACGCATCGACTATTTCTGGAATCAATATCTGACCGGTTCGCTAAATGAAACAGAGTTTATCGAATTTCAGCTTATGGAGTTTTCCGGACGCACCGAATGGGATATTCAGAGTTTAAGCGAGGAACATTTTGACGCGGTCGTAAAGTCGCGGATCTATCCGGAGGCGAAGAGACTCATTGACGACCTACGTCTCGCTGGAAATACGCTATGTTTAATCACCGCCACGAACGGTGTGATCGCAAAACCGCTCGCGGACGCCCTGGGATTCGAACATTTACTGGCGACGATTCCGGAAGTAATTAACGGTCGTTATTCGGGTAACATCAAAGGTAACTACTGTGGAGGTGCGGGAAAAATAGCGCCGATAAAACAGTTATGCGAGACGGAACAGACCACGATCGACAACTGCTATTATTACGGGGACAGTGTCGTGGATATTCCTGTTCTTAAGGCGATCGGGCACGCAGTAGTGGTTAACCCGGTTTCCGAACTGAGGCAGACGGCCATCGTTAATGGCTGGGAAATCCTCGAGTTCACGCTATAAGGTCCTTGACTACGTTCATGAGTTATACCGCAAGCGGTACAATTTTTGGGCCCGGATTATCCGAGCCCCTTCCCGCACGAGCGTGGATCCCGTCAATACGGGACGCTTATGCGAAGACGACTTCAAAATGATTGCCTAAAAGACTCCGAATGATTTTTCGTCCCGCATGCGGGATGAAGACGTTCGGTATATAAACGACGCGCAGGCAGTTGTTCGCGGCGGCTGAGGCGATCCACCCTCCAAGAATTCATTCGATCTTTTTACGTTAGCGAAAAGAACCGATTTCGATAGCGATTTCTGATCGTTCCCGAATAAAACTCCGCGACTCTTACCGCTATCAAGGCCCTGCGAGCTGATCTTTAAGCGCCTGGATCTCTTTCTCGAGGGTCTTTATCTTCTTCGCCAGTTCCGGCAGTTTCTGAATATACGCGGTCTGTCGCCAAAACTGACTTCGCGCCACCGCTGGTATCCCCATGAGCGTCTCGCCAGGGCCAACGTCTTTCGCCACCCCCGCCTTCCCCATGATGGTCGCGCCGTCACCAATCGTAACGTGTCCGGAAATTCCTACTTGACCGGCAAGAATCACTCCCTTTCCGATTTCGACACTCCCGGAAACGCCAGCCTGGGAAACAATAAACGTATTCTCGCCGATGACGACGTTGTGCGCGACTTGGACCAGGTTATCGATCTTAACGCCATTCTTGATCCAAGTGCGGTCAAACCGCGCTCGATCCACGGTTACGTTGGCGCCAATCTCTACATCATCATCGATCTGGACGTTCCCAACTTGAGGGATCTTACGGTGCCCTTTCGGATCCGGAATGTACCCGAATCCATCGCTACCGATCACAGTACCGCTGTGAATAATTACATTATTCCCGATTCGCGTTCTTTCCCGTATCGTCACATTCGGGTAAAATCGACAGCCTGCACCGGCCGTCGTTTCGTAACCGATAAAGCATCCCGCCTCAACAATTGAGTTTTCGCCGATCGTAACATCTGCCTCAATAGTGGCATTTGCGCCGATATGAGCAGTAGGATGGATTTTTGCAGTTTCTGAGATCACAGCAGATGGGTGCCGTCCGGAGGGTGGAATTCGTGGGGGTGGCGCAAACCGGGCAGTGATCAGCGAGAAAGATGCAGAAGAATCCGAACACTTTATCCATGCTCGATTATCTTGAGGTATTTCGGAAAAATCCAACGGGACCAGCACGATTCGGGCACTGGATGAAATTACGGCAGATCGGTACTTGTCGTTCGAAAGGAATGACAGGTGATTTTGCTCAGCTTTACCCAGGGTCGCGACGCCGTTGATGGCGAGACTGTCTTGCCCGATGACTTCACCACCTACTATTATCGCAATCTCCCGGGCGGTAAGCTCTAGCACGATGACCTCTTCCCTACAAGTTGATACCGCAAGCAGTACAATTTTTGGACGACGTTGAATTCATTACCTAAGATGATCTATGTTGAGCCTAGCGAAATCCGCCGCGGTGGAAACAATATTTCGTCCCGCATGCGGGATGAAGACGTTCGGTATATACAGTTTCTTTGTATTTCTACGAGTGTGCGGTCTCACATATAACTCGAATTTTTTTGCACTTATTTCGCCTCCAGGGTAGGCAGCGAAAAAGTGTTCGTACCGGGAGGTACGGACCCTTTCCCTAACGCCGCCCAGTGATGAAAAAAGCGCAACCCTCTTGGGGCGAGGGTGTTTTGTCGTTTCAAAAGCGATTAAACGAAAACGGTTCGCGATGAAACGGGCTCCCCAGTTTACTCTTCTTCGTCGTCGTCGCCAGCCTCGTCAGGCTTCGTGCCCTCGTCTTCGTGCCCTTTATTTATTAAGGCAAGTATACTCTCGGTGATATCCCATTCCGGCCGATAAAAAATGAACACGGGCAAGCCATTCAGTGTGTTCCCTGAGCTATCCAGGATCAAATCGTGATTCTCCTGTTGACCGAAGCCGTTGATAACTTCGATTATTTCTTTCACGAGTTTGTTGCGTTGTTCTTCGTATTGTTTGCGAAGATCCTGACGTTTATTCTGCTGATACTCGTGGATCTCCTTCTTTTTCTCTTGCAATAGCATAAACTTGGTCTGCGCTTGATTCCGTTTCTCATCCCGCAGCTCATCGCTAATCGCAATATTCTGAGATTCATCACGTAATGTATTAAAGTCTCCTTCCAGAGTGTCCTTCTCTTTATTCAGATTGACCGCATACTCCTTAAATATTTCCGTTTGCTTCCTTATAGTCTCGTCGGCCGTTGCGGTTTTATAGTAGTGCTGGAATAAGACCTCCATATCAACGAACGCTATATTCATCTGCTCCGCGAAAGCGCCGAGCGCGAAGAAATTTAAGGCGGTGATTGCGAGGATTGCGTTATGTTTAGTTAATCTAAGCATCTTTAGTATCTTGTCCTTTTCGTTGCGAGTTTGCCCTTTTTAATCTCTGGATATCCTCCTTGAGAAATTCTAGGACGTTCTTAAATTTTGGGAAATTATTGAAATCAACCTTAACCAATGATTCGTGGGCGTCAAGTATCGTTTGCGCTTTTTCGAGTTGATTATTGCTATCGGAATCGTCGGCTACCGCAGCGCACAAAGTTTCCCAGTTTACTTCCGAGTTGGCAGTTTGCGTGAACCCGAATAACTTACCTAATCCTAAACCAGTGAGAAGACCTTTTTGAGATTTATCGGCATTAACGACTTCGACCGGAATCCCCTTCGCTTTAGCGCGCAAACCCAACATAGCAAGTACGCCCATAAACGTACTATCCATGGTCACGCACTCCGAGAGATCAATTATTATCTTTGAGACAGGCGTCACGACGATATTTACGCAAAAGTCCCGCAGACTTTGGCTGCATTGAAAAGTAGCGCGCCCGGTCACTCTTATTTGTACGATTTCGTTGTTGGTCGCAACGAGAATTTGTGCTTCGCTCATACTCCGGCCCGAACTATCTATACCGAACGCCTTCGAGTTTTCGAATTATCGTTTCCACCGCGGCGGATTTCGCTAGGCTCAACATAGATCATCTTAGGTAATGAATTCAAAGTCGTCCAAAAATTGTACTGCTTGCAGTATAAGACTGCCTACAGTCTAGAAATATCGAATTTCGATTTTCCTACTCTCAATATCCTTGCACTCTATTTTAACTTCGAAACCGCCAGCTTCAAGAAGGTCTTCCGCCCTTTCCGCCCATTCGACTACGGTAACCGCCGATAGGTTCCCAACCATTTGTTCGAGGCCCAGCGCAACCAAGTCGCTCGCATCCTCGACGCGGTACAAATCGATGTGGTACAGATCAAGATCAAGTCCGCTGTATTCCTGGACGACAGTAAATGTCGGACTCGTAACCGGATCTTCTATCCCTAGCCCTCTCGCGAGACCACGGGCAAATACAGTCTTCCCAGCGCCGAGGTCGCCGCATAAAGCAACTACCGTACCGCCGACGAGCCTCTTCGCTAACTCTATTCCGAGTTGACGAGTCTCACTTTCAGAGTCACTTATAATTACTTGCGGACTGGAGTAAATGTTTTCGTTAATCACTATGAGTCACTTGTGGAGAACTAACTGGTCAATGCCTAAAGTCTATAAAAAAGAAATCGTCGTTGTCGATACGACGACGCACCTAACTTATATCGGTGTCCTCGTAAAGGTAGAAGAAAATTCTATTTCTCTGAAGGACGTAGTGATTTTCGATAATACAAAAATTCGGGTGTCACTTGAAGAGTATTTAATCGAGTGCGCAACTGTCGGCGTATCCCCGTCACGCAAAGAACTGTGGATGAATCGTGACAAGGTTATTTCTATTTCGCGTCTGCGGGATATAAGTATACCCGGGGAGGCAGGAGCTGGGGGCTAGGAGCTGGGACAGGAGCTGGGAGCTGGGAGCTAGGAGGGAGAATAGGAGATAGGATAAAATAGTAGATCGTCTCGCGTTAGACGGGACCCCGCGAAATGCGGGGCAATTCGTCAATCGTCAATCGTTAATGGTCAATCCGTATGCCATGCCAGAATTACCTGAAGTAGAAACAGTTGCCAATGCTTTGCGACCACACCTTGTCGGGCGCCGGATAACTTCAGCGGAAGTGTTCATCGACAAGCTAAGGAATACCCTTGATGTACATGAGCGGACAGAAATCATCGGAGCGAAAATACGTGTGGTCGGGCGACGCGCGAAATACATACTGGTCGAGTTGGACAACTGCCATGCAATCGTAATACACCTCGGGATGTCGGGTTCGTGCCGTATAGAAAGCAGCGATGCTCCAACAACGCGCCATGATCACGTTATTCTTCATCTGGATGACGATATGTCGATGCGCTTCAATGATCCACGAAGATTTGGACTTTTCCGTATCGAGAGAATTGCATCGCTAGGGACGTTGCCATCGTTCCTGCAAAATCTACCTCCCGAGCCCTTGGGTCCGGACTTCACGACCGCGTATCTCCGAAACATCCTGAAAGGACGAAAACGGGATATCAAATCGGTATTATTGGACGCGGGGCTGATCGCTGGCGTCGGAAATATCTACGCGTGCGAGTCTTTGTTTCTCGCGGGCATCAACCCGCGAGTTAAAAGCGGTAGGCTGTCGGAAAAGCGCTGTCGACTGTTGGTCGAGAGTACGCGCGGTGTGCTGAAGAGGGCCTTACAGTGCGGAGGTTCAACGATCAGAAGCTTTAAGTCTGTCGACGGCAGCGAAGGAAAATTCACCAGGGAACTGATGGCGTATGGGAAAGAGGGGAAAGACTGCCCACGATGTCCGCGCGGGACTATTAAGCGAATAGTGATGGGGGGTCGGTCTACGTATTATTGTCCAGCCTGTCAACGCTAGACCTGGGGATCGACGATTGATGATTGCTGGATTGACATTGCATTGCGACCTTTGCGGTCGCCCGTCTCGCTTTGCTCGGCTGACGGATTAAATAGCCAAAGATTCTAGTACTTGCTTGTTTTAATTCTAATAATTATGATTGCACCTATTTTTCGCTGTGCTGCGTTGGAATCTTCGGGCGTGTACCCGTAGGTACGCGTCGATTATACCAACGCAGTACAGTAGAAAAAGAGGTGTAACCCCTTGGGCAAGTGTCTTTTGGCGCTCAGCAATCGTTCTCGCAAAACGACGATGCTACGGCATCGCCTTATTTGCGCGAACGTCACTGAAGCACCAAAATTCATCTTGTCATAATCAATAGAATTAAAACAAGTAAGTACTAGCGCACAGGTTCTTCAGTTTCCGAGTCGGATAAGGACTCCTTCGCCTCGTTACTTATAGCCTTATCGACGTTACTATCGTTCGAATCCTCGGTACCCAATTCTCCGGTTACGCTGTTGTCCGGGATCCGAGTAATTTCATCGAAGGTACTCTCGGTATAGGACCGAAATTTAGCGATGCTGCGCTGCGCGTCTGTGTACATTTCCCCTAAACGACGAAGAAATTTCGGTAAATCCTCCGGCTTAATTAATAATACGCCGGCGATAAGCAACAATAGTATCTCTCCGAATCCAAGGCTGGGCATAATATTGGTTTATTGGTCAAGGGTTCAAGGTTCAAGGTTTCCGCCGACGCCTTCCCCTGCTCAGCGGGATCTTGGCTATCGGTCTTCGCTCAAGTAGCTACGACCGGACAAGTGGCGAGACAGCCAGGATTCCGGGTTCACGGTTCAACGGCGAAAAATCTGGAAGCCCGAAAATAAACGAAACGATTCAATTTTCTTAGTCTTTAACCGTTGAAACGCTGTCCCGCATTAGCGGGATCCCGCGAGTGCGGGAAACTCTGAACCTGGTGAAATCCCAGGGATGAATTAAACGGTCTGATGATTGAATTTTCTACACCGGTAATATAACGTTTCTGTTCCTCTTGAATGCTCCGGTAGCTCAGTAGGATAGAGCAACAGCCTTCTAAGCTGTGGGTCACAGGTTCGAATCCTGTCCGGAGTACCATTTACGCTGTTCTAGTGTGGTGTCCCATTAGCCACTCGTAATCGTCAACTGCTTACAGTCCAGTTGGTACTTCCAGCGATATTCGACCTAATCGGCTCTGTCTGAAATCGTCGACCAAACGGATCGCCGACTTCTCGATGTCAACCCCGCCGCCACGCCCGAGAATGCCGTGGCGCCTGCCGATCTGTTCGAGCAGTTCCGCTATACTTTCCGGCGTCATATCAAGCTCATATCGATTCTTAATTTTGTCTCCCAGTTGATCGCGAAATTGAGAGAAAAGATATTCGGCTAAGCACTGTAAATCAACGACTTTGTCAGTAACAACGGCGAGTAATCCGAGCTTCAATCCGGTTTCTTCATCGGGAATCCGCGGGATCATGATTCCGGGATTATCCATAAGCTCAATTTCGTCATTTAGCTTAACCCACTGCTGTTGGCGAGTTAAACCGGGCATTGCGCCAGTGTGTGCCTTTTTTTGACCAACCAGGGAATTAATGATCGTCGACTTACCCACATTCGGAACTCCGACGACCATCGCCCGAATACTGTGAAATCGCCGGTACTTCGAGGACAGGGAATGGTCGTGGTCGGTTATCGTTCGCGAAAGAACGTCGATCAGAACTTCGTTAAGATCCTTGGAATCTTTGGTTATTGCGACTGCGGGGATCCCCTCGGCATCGAAAGATCTACACCATTCCTTCGTTGTTTTCGGATCACTCAAATCCGTTTTATTTAAGACTATGACACGGGGCTTCCCTTCAAGAAGTGCGCCAAGTCGAAAGTTTCTCGTACTAAGCGGCGCGCGGGCGTCAACAATTTCGAGAGTTAGGTCGATTAGCGCCAACCGTTTCTTTATCTCACGCTCGGCCTTCAGCATATGACCAGGGAACCACGAAAACGGAACTTTCGAGTCAGTCTTCATCGTAAAAATCCGCGGTTGCAAATAAATTCGAAGTACTGGGACAATCGTAGTAATCACGATCATATTCGAGAACCCGTTGCTCCCCCAGAACCTTTCGAGTCCACTCGCAGAACTGTAGAATACCGACCATATCCCAGTGTTGCCGGTCCTGCTTACGCCCTACGTGTCGTCCCTCGGCGCAAACTCCCGGAATTAAGCCGCGAAAAACGATCGGGAATGACCGATTCTCTAACCTTGCCAACTGGCGAATTACTTTCTTCAGTCTCTTTATAGTACCGTTAGAAACCAGACATGGAACAAGCGGACGGGCGCCATCCGAATTCAAATCTAAGCGACGGACCAGCGACGGGTGCCAGTCTATTTCGTGCAGATCTATCAATAGCGGGTTTTGCTCATTCAGCTTTTCGCAGTCGTCGGTTAACGTCCTGAACGGCACGGTGCCGTCTGACTCCCAATGAGGGGAAACGGCTTTGGCTGCGGACCGCGTGGGGGGGGATGTCGACAGCGACCAGGCGAGGTACCATGAAAATCGGTATGTTCCAGGGACTAATTCCTGTTCACTGTCTGTGATCGTCGCCAGACGCTGGAACTGAATACCGCCCGCCTGTCGGATCAGTTCGTAACGACCCTTGTTCTCTGGGCCGGTTACACCGGTTTCCCAACGCCAAAGATTGGAGCCGAGCCCGATCTCTACTTCTGCGCGTTCAACGTTACGGATAACTACGGCTAAGGGTGATCGTGGCCAAGAAGCAATAGACTTGCCGTCCTTGACGTCCACAGGGATGTCGTACCACCGCGAAATCGTAACATTCCCTCGCGCCCCGAACCCAACTAATCGATACTGGAGCCACTTACCGGGAAAGAAAAGAGATCCAACCCCGACTTTTTGGCGGATAACGGTTTGCCTAGGGATAGTCACATCCGTTGTAATTCGACTGTAATTAGGACCGTAACGTGAAGTATGGACGAATTTTATCTCGTTTCCGTAGGGCAGTTTCCCTTTGCTTTCAACGATCACCGTGTCCCCTTTCCGCCAGTGGCGGAAGGAATCGGAGATAGCCTGGTCGTCCGAGAGATCATCTATCTCACAAACGCAGTTCGATACTAACTCCGAGCCCTCAGTCAGTAACTGACTAACAACACCGACGCGATCCATTTGATGTCCCGAGACCCAATCACCACTTTGGCTGATTACTCGAAAAAAGGAGTGCGGTTCTGAATCTGTGTTTCGTGTCATTCGAATCAAATGGGTTGCTTACGAAGGAATTAATGTGATAGGACAGATCGTTTAGCGAAGCGTTTCAAAGCACCGAGCCAGCGCAAATTCGGATTTCGAGTCTTAAACGCTCCCGCCGATGATGGATACCGGTCATACTAGGCCTAAATCCAGCGACGCTTTCGTTGGATTTTCTTCGTAATCGTAATCGTACTCGTAATCCCTTTCCAAATCTCACCTCGAAAAACCAGAAAGATTACGAGTAAGACTACGAATCAGAATGTTCGCTTATTTTAGGGCTAGCCTGCATTATGCACAAATTTCGTGATGAGAATGTGTAGCTTGCTTTAGATCAAAGAGTTATGGAGGTTGTCGGGGCGAAGAAATATTGAAATATTTCGAGATCAGACGTTCTTCATAACTCTTTTAGATGAAACAAGATACGTATTCGTAATAGAAAGTTTATGCATAATGCAGGCTAGGAGCCTGTTAACCAGAAAAGACTTTGTCACATTGCAAACTGAAAGGCGGATATATTCAGTCGCCGCGGCACGGCCCGCGCCGCCTCTTGCTAACACCAATGCCACTAAGTTAAGGAAATGAAACAAGTTCAGGGGGCATGTTGGAGTTCACGCTTTATCGTGGTTCTTAAATTCCTAAAAAGAAATACCAAGCTGAAGCGCGAACTCCAACGGCCCCGAACACATACAAATACTTAACTAAGTGACATTGCTGTTCATACATACCGAAACTTGGATTCAGGAACCTGGAGAGTGGATGTCCGGAGCCGCGGATGTGCGTGGTTTAGATTAACAACGGCGGCTGACGCCACCCGCCCACGGACGCGTTCCGAGGCGAAACCCGTTTAAGATTCAGAGCGGGGGAAGCTAAAATCCTCCTGTCCTGCAATCAATCACCCTCATCGAAAAGGTCTCTTACGTCTTCGTCAATAATCTCAGGTTCAGGTTCTTCGATCTCAATATCGATCGATGGCTCCGCCGCAGCCGCTTCCTGTTCATCCTCGAGTTCGTTCCATTCATCGAGATCCTCTTCGCCCCACAAATCATCGTCATCGTCTTCCGTAGCCGCGGCCGATTCCGGTTCAGGCGCCGCTGTTTCTGTGCCCATCTCCTTGGCCGCAACCTGAGCAGGGGGTTCGGCTGAATCTGTTTTTGGAACTGTCGGCGGTGCATTCGGTGCAGTCTTGAAGAAATCCTTAACGCGCCCCAAGAATGCGGCCTTACCCTCTTCTTCCTCGTCAACTTCGAGAATCAGGTCCGACTCGAGGACCCATCCGCCCTTTTCAGGGACGAGGACGTATCTATTATCGCGATAGACCTGCTCACGCATCTCCTCGCGTACACGTTCCAGAATTTTTCCGCGGATCTTCTCGTATTGATGATGGAAAACGCTCATGATCGGAACCCAGCGACTCGTTTTCTTGTTTTTCCGGTACCCCGCGTCCGTCCAAATTCTTCGCGAAAGCTTCCCGCGTGCTTTCTTCCGGAAATCATCGCGTTTTTCCTCAAACGACCGAGTTTGTTGCCGTACATACTTTCTAATGGCATCTTCATGATCTGACCAAAAAAGACGTGCCAAATACTGCTTGGGAATATCCCGCTTCGGAATCGGTAATCCGCTAATTTTGACGAGATCGATAGAAACAACCTCCAGACGTCCCTCCACTTCCATCAATTGACCCGCATATTGTCGCTCGATCTTGATGTGTTCGTTTACATTATACATACTGTACTTTTCTTCCGCCTCCCGTTTAATTACCTGGTATCGGGAGTCCGGGAATTTCTTATCCACAAGCTCCTGAAGATCCTTCTCAATCTTTCGTTTTACTTGATCCGGACTCAGTCGCGGTGGATACAACGAGTCCGCAAGGTTCAAATTCTTCGCGAATTCAGTTGCGTTGATCTCTCTATTTACCGCCTTCAATGCTAGATACTCAATATCAAATTCGAATCGCCTTAATTCGCTGTTCTCGTTAGCGGCGTATGTCGACGTACACCCGAATATGACGAGGAGTACCAAGGCTGAACCTATTCTAGGTATTTCATTTTTCATCATCCGAAAATTCCTCCTGGCATGTCGCGTGCTAGCCTGCATTATGCACAAATTTCGTCATGAGAATACATAGCTTGTTTTAGGTTAATGAGTCATGGAGGTTGTCGGGGTGAAAAAATATTGAAATTTTTCGAGATCCGACGTTCTTCATAACTCTTTTAGATGAAATAAGATACGTATTCGCAATAGAAAGTTTGGCCTCTTCTGACCACGTTCCACTCCGAGGGTTTCGGGTAATACTTTAAGGTATTACTGCTCGCTTTCGAAGCAAAATGCCCGCACGCTGGTGTACCGTAGAATTTTAACTCCCAAGTGGGAATGGTAGATTCTGCGTGTTCCCTCCACATAAACTCGATAACATATGGCCTACCCGATGGATCGCTTGCGGGCGTCCTTCCAACATCGCCGCGATGAATAACTGGCACAGTATCACGAGCCATGTATCATTCTTAGAGCAGCTATGTAACCGATCATTACCGGATAGTCGCGTTATGGCCCAACCTTCGGTCGGCCTTATTAGATTGCCGGAATCGTCGATTAAGCAATGGCGTCCTTTGTAAACCACGATTGACGAGTGCCACCCCAACCGCTGTCCGATTTCTTTAGCGATCACTGATAACAGTATTGGCGCTCCCAAGCGCTGATAAATTACCTCTTCGATCAAATATAAATCGGAATCCAGAATATCGCCGTCCGGAAATGTAAAATTCTCGTCCTGCATGAATTCCGTAAGGCCATAGGTTGTCAGCTTTTTGGGCGCGCTTGCGACGAGTTCCGAGATTTCGGAGTCAATTTCAGAAAAATCCATTCTCGGGTTAAACTGATAGTTTATCTGTAGTAACCCCTCCCACAGCGTTATCTTGGATTTCTTCGCGCCCTCAATAAACGTAGAGCGAGCGCGACGCAACTGGCGTATATTGCCCAATTGATGAATACGGCTTCGCAAAACCGGGTCCGGTGCCTCCTGATATTCCGCAATTAATTCATCAACATCATCCGTGCGTGCCAACAGCTGCTCCATCGCGACCATTGATACATGCCTATCCTCATCCTGCAGCAAGTTAATCAGTGCGTCAACCTTTTGACCCGCTGGATTCGAAGCCTTGGATTCGAAGTCGGTTAGTGATCTATCGACCAAATTGCCCTGTTTCATTCGGTTAACCTGTTTGTTTGATCAGAATTAGATTACAAGACGTCGAACTTTTAGTCGATTTAAGATTGATCCTACTCGATATTCTGGACGATATTTATAATCCAGATCACGAATCACTTTCCTTGATTGGTAAACTCAGTGTGGTACTTCAGTACGTTCCGAATATAGTTCCGGGTTGACTGAAATGGAATATTGTCTAACATATTTCGCCCTCTAAATTCTTCGTCCCATTTCAGCGCCCGGGATCTTCCTGCATTGTACTGTATCAACGCCATAATAACGACTTCTTTGCGCCCCCGCCATTGCCTTATCGCATTACCAAGGTACCAAGTTCCGATCTCGATATTTATTTGCGGATCAAAGAGACTTCCCTCCGAAAGGAGATCGCGACGATGGGCAATCTCCCAGTCCTTCGCTGCTGACGGGGTGATTTGCATCAGCCCGATCTCCTTGGCACGGCCGCGAGCGTTCGGGTTGAATTGACTTTCTTGTTTTATAATCGCTTTGATCAAATTATCGTCAACGTTATGCCTCATCGCAGCGGACCGAATAATTCGATCGTACGCCTTAGGGCCACGTCTCTTGCGACTGGAGTTCAGAAGGCACAATACGAGGCCAAGGCAAAGTATCGCTGACAAGAGTATGACAACTCCCTTGAAATTAATGTTCCGCATTAGTCGTCCGATATAAAGAATAACCTTCATGAATGCAGCCGTCGAGGCGGCCGCGCTACCTTTTCGAACAGGGTCTAACTATACCGACCGTCTTGGAGTTTTCCCAAAATTCGTTCGGAATCCATTTTTAGAGATGAACATACGTACGCAGTTTTGGAATGTGTGAGCCGCTGGGACAGCGCTCCGCATGAGCCCGAGTTCAGACCTTCCACATTCAGTAAAAGAAGGCCCGTACTCCGGGCCCTACAATTTTCTCATTGTTGAAGCCCAAAAACCATATCTTAAGTACTATCCCGGACAATATTCCCCGTTTACATCAGATCTCCACGAAGTCTCGGGCGCGTATTAACTTTCGTCCTCGTAATTTTAACATGATAGCGATTAGGATTAGGAGAACGATATAGAAACCGAGATCGCGAAACTACGCACCCTGTTCCGCGAAGAATATTTATTTCAATAACATACAATCGCCGTAGCTATAGAATCTAAACTTTTCGCTGACCGCCAGTTCGTACGCGGCCAATACATCATCGCAGCGCGCGAATGTGCAAACAAGCATGAGAAGTGTGGACTTCGGCAGATGGAAGTTGGTCAGCAGCCCGTCGGCAATCCCTGCCGTGTGCGGTGGATGAAGAAAAATATCTGTCGTACCGAGTCCTGCGCGTACCATCCCCGTCCCGTCTGAACAGGTTTCCAAAACACGCACTGACGTAGTTCCGACAGCGATAACGGCGCCACCTTCGGACTTGGTCCTGTTTATTAGCTCGGCGCTCGATTCTGGAAGGTGATAACGCTCACCGTGCATGCGGTGGTCCTCGATCCGGAGCGCGGAGACTGGCTTAAATGTCCCCAAACCAACGTGCAGCGTCACTGGGGCGATTCTCACTTGCATATCCCTTATAGACCGAAGCACAGCCTCGTCAATGTGAAGCCCTGCGGTAGGCGCGGCTACCGCCCCGGGAGCCCGCGCATAAATCGTTTGGTACCGGTTGCGATCGAGAGTTTCCGGGTCACGCTTTATATACGGAGGTAGTGGCATAGAGCCGTGCCTGTCGAGCAGATCGTAAACATCATCATTGGAAAAGATCAGTTCGCAAATCCCATCGTCAAGCTTCCGGATCACCTCGACGGATGCACCGGGCGTCCCGGCAATATCGATTCTAGTTCCGATTTTCACTCGCTTCGCCGGCCGCAACAAGGCGTTCCAACGTCCGGCCGCCAATTCGTCGATAAGCATCATTTCAACCCGCCCGCCGGTTGAAGCTTTTCGGCCGTGAAGCCGCGCGGGTATAACCTTGGTGTCGTTTAACACCAGACAGTCGCCTGGTTCGAGAAAAGACGTAAAATTCGCAAATGTCCGGATCTCGCAACGACCGGTTTGCCTATCCAACACCATCATCCGCGAGCCGATTCTGTCAGTCGCAGGAAATTGAGCAATAAGGTCTTCGGGTAAGTGATAATCGAATCTCGAAACAAGCATAAGGGTTTAGGGTTCGCGGTTCACGGTTTAAGGTTCATCCGCCGTCGCTATCGCATCGCTCCTTTAAGGTGGCTTGCGGCAGTCTCATGCAATCCAAAGGGTTGGGTTAAGCCGTTAAGCACTGCGAGTGTTGGCGCGTAGCTTAGAGTTGACAAGCTTGACCCCTTAGGGTTCCGAACGTGAGACCTAGGCCAAATCATCGCCGTTTTAGAGCTTTGCGCATGTCCATATCGGCCTGCGATTTTTTCAATGTTTCGCGTTTGTCTGCCTTGCTTTTACCCCGGCAAATCCCGACGGAAACCTTTATCCACCCGTTTTTCAAGTAAAAAGACAGTGGTACCAAAGTGCAACTTTGCTGGCGGGTTGCCTGCGTCAATTTCCGAATCTCGGACTTGTGCAATAATAGTTTGCGTACTCGCTTCGGCTCATGGTTCACGTCACCGCTTTTCTCGTATGGTCCGATGTGCACATTGTGTAAAAGCGCTTCTGCCCCGGTTATTTTCACGTATGAATCGCTAAAATTGATATTGTGTAACCGGCACGACTTCACTTCGGTGCCAACCAACGACACACCGGCCTCGTATGATTCTATGATCTGATAGTCGTGAAACGCCTTCTTATTTTTTACGAGGTTTTTCGTCATTAGAACTTCAAGTTGACTTAGGGGGTGACGGTCTTAAATTAGGGACTAGGAGCCTTTCGGGCTTTAGCCGAATCGACTGCGAAAATGCCAAATTATCTCATTTTCTCCCGACATTTCGTTGAATATGTCCAATATTCGCCTTATTTCGGGGGAAAATGGGCTCAATTTATCTATTTTCTCGCTACGATCCCTAAAGTCCGAGAGACTCCTAGCTCAACACTTGTGGGCCAGTTTCGAAAGGGTATCTGGCCGCCCGAAACTCGACTTTGAATAGCCCCCGTTATAGCTTCCCGGTCGGGGATCTATACCCATCGTCATTGGGTTTTCGACCAGGCGTCGCCCAGATGGCTATGCCGGTTAAAAAAATACCGTTCGGAATCCCTTAGGTGATAGGTTAAAGGTTTTTCAAAAATTGTACTGCTTGGAGATATCATTATCACGAAATCGGAATGTTTACAATCTTACCAGGTTGGGAAGTCTCGTACCTATTTGATTTGATACGCGGCAGAATTGAGTCGCCCGGGTAGCTCAGTGGATAGAGCAAAAGTTTCCTAAACTTTTGGTCGGAGGTTCGATTCCTCTCCCGGGTACCAATTTGTCTAACTAGACCCTGTTCGAAAAGGTAGCGCGGCCCGCATTCGGAGCGCATGTCGGTCAGGTTTCGGCCGGGATTGGTTACGTTAATAGCTTGGAGCTATTGACTTACCGATCCGGGTCGAAAGATGCCCGTCATCCGCCGCAACCCGAAGGGCACCTACCTCTTTCGGTGCCTTTTCGCGCTTTTTGGTCGAATCCGATGCTCAAGCATCGAATGTCGACCGAAAAAGCACGAAAATTCGACCGAAATAGGCAGGC
>JAJFLP010000079.1 GCA_021772635.1 Verrucomicrobiota bacterium
CGACGGCCGTCTCCTGAACCGAGGATCGCGGGACTCCAACTGCTAAGCCGCAGTGAAAAGAAAGCGATAATATTAGGCACCAGAAAAAACATAGATTAATAGATTCAGTATGTGTAAACTTTTAGTCAGGACTTGACCAGCTAGGAGTAACTGGTTCAGCGAACTTTTCGTTCGACTTTCGCCGAGAACTCCGCGATTATTGGTATATATTGTCCCGCTTTTTATTTGATACTGCAAGCAGTACTAATTTTGGGACGACTTTGAACTTATCACCTGAGATCTATGTTGAGCCTAGCGAAATCCGCCTCGGTGGAAACGATATTTTTTAACCGGCATCATGTCGCGCCATAGCCGACCCAGGCAACGGCGGAAGTCACACGGACGACGCCTGGTCGAAAACTCGAAGGAGTTCGGTAGATAAGGATTCAAGAAGACCGCCCGGTTCTCGATACACGGCGGATAATTCACTGCGCGGCATATCGACGGGACTTCGTTCGTTCGCACAACTTTGATCGACTAATACCAGCGCTTGGAGGATAAAAGAATTGATGAATGTTGATTACGACTTTACGACAGCTCCGTTCAAACTTGTGGTCGCTTCAGATCACGGTGGGTGGGAGCTTAAAAACGCTTTAGTTGAATATCTTGAAAGCAAGGGAGTGAACGTCGAAGACGTGGGCCCGGAAAGTCATGACCCAGTCGATGACTACCCTGATTTCGCAAATCAACTTTGTCAGCGAATCATCCGTAGCGATGCGGACTCGGGTATTTTGATCTGTCGCACCGGTATCGGAATGTGCATTAACGCGAATCGCTATCATTTTATCCGTGCAGCGCTCGCGCATTCGGAAGAAAGTGCACGGCTCAGCCGCGAACACAATAACTCTAATGTCCTTGTCACAGGCGGTAATGGGATTTCACCGGAAGCCATGTTCTCAATCGTAGACACATGGCTTGCCACACCGTTTACAGGGGAAGATCGTCACGTGCGGAGACTGGAAAAAATTGAGCGCGATTCCAATGATGACATTATGCCGATACGCAGTGTCGATCCAGAGCTCGCACAGTTCCTCGATAACGAGGCACAACGGCAAAGTGAAACTATCGAGTTAATCGCGTCCGAGAATATCGTAACGCCAGCAATTCGCGCAGCCCAGGGATCCTGCCTAACGAACAAATACGCTGAGGGTTATCCCGGTAAACGCTACTATGATGGATGTGAGCATGTCGACGACGTCGAGCGCCTGGCAATCAAACGAGTGCTGCAGATATTCGGCGCGGAATGTGCGAACGTCCAGCCGCACTCCGGGAGCCAAGCAAATATGGCTGTATATTTCGCACTTCTGGAACCGGGCGACAAAGTTCTTGCGATGGATTTAGCGCACGGCGGGCACTTAACCCACGGGCATAAGATTAATTTCAGCGGTCGCTTGTACGAGTTCACGGGATACGGTGTCGACCGCGAAACGGAACGAATCGATTATGATAACGTCGAAGCATTAGCCCGGGAACATCGGCCGAAGATGCTTCTTGCCGGCGCCAGTGCATATCCTAGAGCGATAGATTTCGCCCGACTTAAGTCAATTGCCGACAGTGTTGATGCTTATTTCGTCGTGGATATGGCTCATATTGCCGGACTGGTAGCCGCTGGTATTCATGACAGCCCAGTACCGTACGCCGACGCAGTCACGTCAACGGCGCATAAAACGCTGCGGGGACCGCGATCGGGATTTATTTTATGCAAGGAGCAGCATTTAAAAAAGATAAACTCTCGTGTTTTCCCGGGCATTCAGGGCGGTCCGCTAATGCACGTTATAGCGGCGAAGGCTATTTGTTTCAAAGAGGCAATGACAGACGAATTTCAGGCGTATCAGCGGCAGGTAGTCAAGAATGCAAGTTATCTCGCGAACGAACTCGCGAAACGCGATTTTCGGATCGTCTCTGGAGGAACGGATAATCACCTTATGCTGGTCGACTTAAGGCCTCTCGGAACGACTGGACACGCGGCGGCAACTACTTTGGACACGGCAGGGATTACGGTAAACAAGAATTTGATCCCGTTCGATCCGGAGAAACCAATGGTAACCAGCGGCCTGCGAATCGGTACGCCCGCCGTAACAACTCGTGGTATGAAAGAGCCTGAGATGCTGAAAATTGCCGAATGGATCGACACGGTTGTGCGAAACATTGATGATGACGCGAAGCACCGCGAGATAAGAAACGAGGTTGTTGCGCTTACTCGATCGTTTCCATTGCAGTGATTCGGGGTACGTGATTCGTGTTGCGTGATTCGTGTTACGTGTTTCGGGGTACGTGATTCGTGGTACGTATTGCGTGGTACGTGATGCGTGGTACGTGATGCGTGGTACGTGATGCGTGGTACGTGATGCGTGGTACGTGATGCGTGGTACGTGATGCGTGGTGCGTGATGCGTGGTACGTGATGCGTGGTGCGTATTGCGTGAAACGGACAACCTGACGGGCCCATCAAGAACGTCTAACGCGATGATATGATAGAAAGAATCGGTCGTTCCTGGCTTTGATCACAGGTCCCCGGGTTAACGAGACCAAAAGCACGTAACGCGCAATACGTAACACTTAGGAACTAGCAATGTACGAACAATCATTAGTCATTATTAAACCAGACGGGATTCAACGGCGATTAGCCGCTAAAATTCTCCAGCGATTCGAGGATTCCGGGTTCAAGATACACGCGATGAAATTCGTACAGCCGACCCGGGAACTGGCGCAGCGTCATTACGCCGAACACGTGAGTAAAGATTTCTATCCACTCGTGGAGGATTATATAGTCTCCGGCCCAGTATTGGTTATGGTACTCGGTGCACTCGACGGAATCGCGCGAATACGGACGATGGTCGGAAACACCATACCGTCAAACGCACTGCCCGGAACAATCCGCGGAGATTTCGCACACCAGCCGTTGGTTGATGATGACGCCGGACCAGTAAGAAATTTAATTCATGCATCGGCCAATCTGGAAGAGGCGGCGACGGAAGTCGAGATCTGGTTTTCTGATGAAGAAATTATCGAATACGATCTCATCGACGACAGATTACACAGTCGCTAATATCCTGTCCAAGACCTTTTTCGAAGAATTACTGACCTTCCCCTTCCTCTCAAAAGCAATTTCAGTAGTCCAAGCTATCATACCATGCGTGGAGAATTAATTCATGGATTCCCGGATCTTAATCGAGAGGGTCGAAACATATGTAACCGACTTACTTGACCAACGGCGACACCGCCCGCGGGACATTGTCGCCAAAGCCGGTCTTTTCGTGCTCTCCCGTATCTATCGATCCATTGTTCAGTTCCGCATCTATATCTACAAGCATCGCATTTTCCGCGACCGGACCCTGGGCTGCCTGGTTGTGAGCATCGGAAATTTAACCGTCGGGGGGACAGGGAAAACCCCTGTCGTCGAGGTATTCTCGCGAACCCTCGAGAAAAACGGCCGGCGAGTCGCGATCCTAAGCCGTGGTTATCGCAATAAGGGAAAGCCATTCGTTGAAAAAATCGTCGACATCCTCTTTAAGAAAAGTGAGGATATTCCGCCGCGTGTTGTTTCCGACGGTCAACGACTGTTATTAAATTCGGAGATGGCGGGCGATGAACCGTATATGCTCGCGAGCAACCTTAAGGACGTGATCGTACTGGTCGACAAAGATCGCGTCAAAAGTGGTCGGTACGCTATAAATACGTTCAACGCAGACACGTTGGTCTTAGACGACGGCTTTCAATATCTTCCGCTCAAACCCAGACTGAATATCCTGCTGGTAGACGCAACCAACCCGTTCCATAACCATCACCTGCTTCCACGCGGACTGCTACGCGAACCAATTAAGAACATTCGTCGGGCAGACTATATTTTCCTTACCAAATCCAATGGTGGCACGGCGTATCGGCATCTCAAAAAGTTCATCAAGAAGCACAATCAACAGGCTGAAATCATAGAGTGCACGCATCGTCCGCTTTACCTGCAGAACATCTATTCAAAAGAAATCATCGACTTGAAATATATGAACGGAAAAAGAGTTGCTTCGATATCAGGGATTGCAGCGCCGGAGAGTTTCGAGAAGTTTCTTCGAACGTTAGGAAGCGAATTGGTGAACACGGCGCGGTATGCGGATCACCACAGGTACACGCAGCAGGAAATAATAGATTTCATTAATCAGTCGATAAGAAAGGATGCTGAGCTGATACTGACCACTGAGAAAGATGCCGTCCGGTTTCCGATGCTTGATCGACGGGATCTGCCGATACTGCTGATGCGGGTTGAAATCGATATCCTGAGTGGGCAGGAGAACTTTGATCAATGTATCTCCCGTATTTGCCAGGCACAGCCGGCGAAACAGCGAACGTACTGACGTGGGGCGTGATGCGTATTACGTGGGGCGTGGGCCGTGTTACGTGGGAACACGAATCACGCAATACGAAACACGTTTTAGGTTATCTTAAAATGAGACAGACACTTCACCGCCGAGTTTGACTGGTTTAGTAACGAGTTTCAACCCGATCGAATCGTCCCACTGCTGATCCCAGGAACGCAGTAACAGCGGATCCGTGGGCGCGCCCCACTCGTTCATGTCGATGATGATAATGTCGTCGCGTGATGTAAAATAGATATCTATGACGGTGTCATTCGCCGGCAAAAAATCGCAAATGACTGAGACGAAATCCTTGGCACTGCACCATAGATGCTGTTGCCTTTTCCCAAGTTTAGGAACGTAGCGATCGAGATATAACTGGGACATTGCGGCGATCTTCCGATCCCGCACGAACACGCGGAATTCGCGGTAGCGATCCATTCTACGGTAAGGGTGAAATCCAACACGCTCGGTCTTCTCGCTCTCAAACGCGCCTTGCAGCTTCGCGCTTTCCAGCAAAATTTGCCATGCGATGGCCCCGGAAGTCACGGCACCGCTGCGTTTCCGAAATGTGTCCGAGTCGGTGGGAGCACAGCAATCTGCGTGCATGAACGTACTCCCGGGCAGCATCCCGATAGCGTGATCAAGCTTTGATACGAATTTCGTAACAACCTTTGATGACCGGGTCTTGTCCTGAATCGCTTTGATCTCATCGTCTGTTAATCGAACGAAAACCGTAGGGAAGGTGTAGTTTCCGAGAGATGTATACCAATCACTAATGCATTTCATAGCCTAGTTTTCCCGTTTGTTCATTTTTTCGAGTGGCTGTTCGCGGTTGATCTCACTAAATTTAGACCGCGAGTAGTCCAATTTTTTGACGACATGGTATAGTACCTGCGATTAACGGATAAACACGTCGATTAGACCACAAGCAATCGAATTTTCAAATGACGCGTCGCTTATTCCGCACGGGATTTGAACAAAAAGGCAATCAGAATATTACCTATAAATGAGTATCGTACCTAAGATATCGTTTACTGAAAACAGCCGTGAATCGTACGTGACGGCGATTCTCCTGCTGCTGACGGCTGCTTGCGTGCTCGTCCGCGCGGGCGATTACCTATCCGGAACCGGGCCGGTCGGGAACGATTCTTCTTCGCACATCGTCGCAATCTCGACACTCGCTGACTATATCAAAAGCGGACAATTTCACTTCTGGAACCCGAACTTTAATCTCGGATTTCCACTGGCCCATTATTATCAGCCACTTCCCTATGTCATTACGGCCTTTACCTCCATCGTAATCGGCGGTCCGGACGCGGCCGTAACAGCGTATAAACTATGGGTTTGCATCCTTCTGGCACTGACCCCTTTCTGCTATTATTTCGCGTTCTCCAGGTTAGGCCTGAATCGGTATACAGCGTTATTGGCTGCGTTATTTTCCGGGACAATATCAAGTATCAACGACTTCGGGCTATCGACGGCGGCGTATTTCCATCTCGGGCTGTATTCAGTGTTGTTCGGCGCGGTTTTTCTCCCATGTGCTTTTACTGAATGCATTAGATATATCCGCGGAGACGGACGTGTTTCTTTGGCGATCGTCACCCTGGTCGGTCTCTACTTCTCGCACTCGTTTATGGGGACCGCCCTTATTCCGCTGCTTATTCTTTCGAGTTTAGTCTACGGACCGCGGAACGAATTCTACAGCCGATTTTTCCGCCTAAGCATATTGGGGGTTCTATTTATAGTACTTACGGCGTTTTGGACGATTCCGATGCTGCTGACAATGAAATACATGGGGGGATGGCCCTGGGTCTCAACCGAGCACATGCACGGCGTCGGAATGCTGGAGGTTCTCTCTCGATTCTTCGCTGGTGACTTTACAGATTCAGGGCGGTTCCCAATAATTTTATGCCTGTCGTTGGGAGGCATTGTATTTGCCCAGCTAAACTTTCGAAGGCAACCGCTGTTTCGAGTTATTACGCTCGGATTCCTGCTGATGATATTTTTCCTGGCAGGCCGGACCACATTCGGCGCTGCGGTAAATTGGGTGTACCCTCCGAATTTCACCTTACCAATGGAGCGTTATATCTGCATGCTGGATTTCTTCGCGATCCTCCTCGCGGCGATCGGCGGAAACTGGCTTATCGAATCGATGAAATCGCGATTTAACCTAAGGTGGTGTCTGCCGCTGCTGTTGACGGTCCAGATAGCATTACCTGCTTTGGTTTATTGGAATGCAAGGCTTGAAAAGGGATTAAGGACTCGGGGAGACAGGACCGATGAATCAGATTTCAAGGCAATCGTCAAAGCCTTAGCCGATGAAGACGATCCGGGTCGGTATTATACGAGTAAACACCTGGGACTAAAGAACCACTGGGATATGTATCTACCTGCGATGTACTCCAAAAAACCCGGCGGCGTAAGTTACGGCAGCGGTTATCACGATTCCCTGAATTTCTTTTACCTCGACAATCTACGGCCAAAGAATCAGCGGTACCTTCGGGAGCTCTTACGGTTGTATAATATCCGATACTTGCTCGCCAATCACGATGATCCGATTCCGTTCCTGAGTTCAGATATAATCGCTAATGCCGGAGATTATACGCTCCGTCGAGTTACGGGGGATTACGGATATTTCCAGCTTATTGGAGAACCCGCGGCGATGAAAACGGGGACGCCACGTTCGGCACGGCGATTCATCCGCGAATGGACGAACAAGAAATACCCGCGAGGCAAGCCATTTCTCAGAACGCTCCTTCCTATTAAAGCGGGTTTTCATATTGGCGGCGGCGATTCAGCGCTGGGTGTCGCTGAGTACGCCTCAATTGAATTGAAGGGGCAAGATTTCGTCCGCCCCAAAGATCCGGGGGAGACTTCGCAAGAACTCGCGGAGAATCGGAAGTTTACGAGTACGGTAACGGTTGACAGCCAGAATACATGGTTGATTCTTAAAGTGACGATGCACCCGTTTTGGAATGCGTTCGTTGACGGGGAGAAAGTTGATATCTACGGTGTATCCCCGGCGTTCATGGGAATTCCTGTGCAACCGGGAGAACACGAGGTAGTGTTCGAATACCGTAATCCGACGTTTCAAAAACGGTTGCTCATTCTCGCGATTGCCTGTCTGGGCGCCGTGGTATACACCGATCTGCGCCGAGCTCAATGCGACCGGGTCTGTTGATGGGAAAGGAACGCTAAACCGTCGTCGCCAGAGGCTATGTCGAGTCAGGCGCGCGAACTCCAATACTGCTAGTATCGAACGATCTTTCCGAAAATCTACGACTCCCTTAATTCAGAACCTGGCAGCCAAACAGCGTAGGATTATCCCTACGAAAAATAAAGAAGAATTCCGACACAATTTAATTTACAAACCCCTTTAATTTCAAGCCTTTACAGATATTGTATATTCTATAATCTAAGGCAACGGAAATATTAAATTTTTAAGCGTTCAGAATATTCGTTCGCGTGTATCCCTTCAATCCACAAGACGCAGAGGCTAAAATGAATTCGATTCGTCAAACACGAAACCCGCAACTGCTGAGGTTAGCGGGTGACAGGATTTCCGGTTATACAGAATCTAACCCCAGCGGAGGTTTTAGGATTTCGGTGCTCTGTCTGTTTGCGCTCGTGTTATCGTGCGGGTTATCATACTCCGGGACCATTATCGAATTGGATCTGACCGGCCGCATACAGTCCGAAGGGGGAACGCCAAGTCTCCATGGATTCGGTGCATATGGGCTTTATTTAGGGGAGGATTTCGACAGTGGTCTGACAGGTCAGTACACCAATTGGAACTGGGATGCACTCCGCATGGCGATATTCGACAACGGCGACGCGAATATATCCGGGACAATAACCAGACACGACAGCTCCGTTTGGACCATGAATATAGACCTATTCGGCCTGGAGTTGAAAGGCGATGTCTTCAACGGTCAATCCACGGCCTACGAGGATATGGTCGCCGACCTTCTTGCCAGTGAAGAACATGGTGCGGGGCTCGAATGGAACAGCCTTTCCATGGGGTTGACCGCTCCCTATACTACATCTGTCCCGCTAACTGGCTGGACCGGATTGGCGATGCCAAACCCGGTAGAATACGGTGAGGGCGCCGGTTCCGGAAGCGGCAGTGGTTCCGGAGGTGGTCACGATAATGTTGCTGAATTGCATTTTGATACCGGCCGCGGTCTAAGTTTCGAAGCGTGGTACGAGAATAGTCTGAACTCCGGCTCTTATCAGGTAGGCGATACGAAAGCGAACGCCTTCCTCCTTCCGGGTACTCCTGACTCTCCAGTCCCGGAACCTTCCGTATGGGCGTTAATCACGCTGGGTGCGCTTGCGATAATCCTACGTAAAAAGCGAGGCCTCGGCACCGCCAAATCCCAGGCTTAGTCCACCACGAAATTGACCGAACAAGCGCCTCCGTCCTTTCTACGAATCCTGATTGCCGATGTCGAAAAGGTTCCATTATCTTCAGCCGGTGTCGGACTTCAGCCGAATTCGACGACGGTGGACGGTCTACGCCAAGTCCGAATATCAGCCTCTGCTGACACATAATAGGACCTCGATTTTCGACGTGTTTTAAAATCCCAAATCGTCAGCCGAATTCTCGGAGCGAGAATGAGACGGGCCCCGTGAATACGGGGCAACATAGTTCCAATCGAAAACTTGTCTCGCCATAGCTATACTAAACGCCTTCGAGTTTTCGAATTATCGTTCGGCATCCTATACGCAGTTACTTGCAAGTCGTCCAAAAATTGTACTGCTTGCAGTATAAGAGCGGAGCGAAAGCGACGGCGGGTCAAAACTGCGCGTATGCCTCCCCTATTCCTCACGCCCGTCATCGGGCTCCGAGTGCTTCTCGATCAAATCAGTCACAGTTTCCTGCCAGACCGACTTACGCCAGGCTTTCGACCGCGCTTCCAGAGCAAAGAATTGTCCTATCAGAAGCGTCACAATGACAGTAGACCATATCCACGCACGATGTTTTTTGCGCGCGATTCGATCATCGACCCAAACAGCAAAGAAGATTAAAAATAAGGGTATCACGGGAATTAACCAGCGAAACCCAATACACATGCCACCGTAGTTCGTGGTTTTGAATATATAGAGTAAGATCATGGCCACACCTGCGCCTGCGATCGCTAGCGTTTCGCGAAACAGATGATCGCGATTCTTCAGAATTCGAATCTTCGCGAATAGGGCGGGTATAAGTGCCGGAGTCATACTGTAGATACCATGGTGTCCAATCAGAGAATGCAGTGCATAGATTAATTTCGGTTCATCGATGGAGTCGAATTCATCCGGGGATTTCCAGTAGGACCCGGCATAGTGGTAAAGTTCTCCACGTAGATAGATCGGAACGATTGAACCGGTTGAAAGATAGGTAAGGACCAGATTTGCCGCGAGCGGCAAAGCGGCGATCGGAAGAAAGATCTGCAGAGTTCGACGCCGGTCGGTGCCGATTAGATAGACAGCGATACCACACGTGATGATCGCCGACGGAATATCCAATGTGGGGAGTAGCCCAAGAAAAAATCCCGATAGAATCCAGTCGCAGACTGTTGAATCGTGTTCGATACCAATCCGAAACGCATAGTAGACGCCAATCATCGCCGCGGCGGCAGCGGGCGTATGATTATTTAGTTCGGTCGCGTATCCGATTCCGAAGAATCCGAATCCCAATACGCCTAACCCTGCGATGACCGCAGACTCCGAGAGCCTGAATAATAGCAATAGTTTGTAGAAGTAAATCAGCAGGAAGGCGAAAGGGACAGCGCCCATTATCAGATTGCAGAACCATACGACATTCTTCTCATTATCCACGATGTCATTTCCGGTCGCGACGCGGTAGAGCCAGTACACTCCCGCGGTCAGCGTCGGAAGCATCGGCGGTTTACTGGAATAATAGTGCTCTCCAATTTTGACTTTATCGACAGCCCACCTTCCCTTATACCGCGTGTCATCTATCTTAAAGGTCCCGTAGTTGACCAAAGCCTCGACGGTCGCGAACCGGCTTCCCGGATTCGTGTATCGAATAGACCCGTCCCGGGTATACGACGCGATGCCGCCGATGCTCAGCGTGATAAGTATTAACGCGATTATAGTGGTCGAGTTCGTTCTTTCAGGCATGATTGGTAGGTGACGTGGTTGCGTGTTCCGTGTTCCGTGTTCCGTGTTCCGTGTTACGTGTTGCGTGTTACGTGTTGCGTGTCGGGTGTTACGTGTTGCGTGCTCCTTAGCTGAGTACTTTATCGTCTATACCGGTCGATTTTCAATGATTCCTTTATATATTGGTACGAACACATAGTGGTGTCTTATACGAATATACTCCTGGGAGGCATAAGATGGTTAGAACCCAAATCTACTTAACCGAATACGAGCGCCAAGCGTTATCCGACATTTCAATGACCACCGTAAAGAAGCTATGTGAATTGATCAGAGAAGCCGTTAGTACGTATATAAGTAACCGTAAATCTAAAAGCTGCCAAGCGATTCTTAAGCCTATGATAGGTGTTTGGAAAGATCATCGTACCTTAGTGGGCCTAAGAGGAATTCGTGCGGAATGGGATCGGGTATCGTCACAATGACTTCCGTATCAGAAAATCAAACAATACGTATTTCCGCAGTAATTCCAACGTATAACGAAGCGGAAAGCCTCGTCGAACTCACGTCTGAAATCGTTTCCGTTTTCGAGCCGATGGACGGTACGTATGAGATTATTTTCGTTGATGACGGGAGTACGGACGACACCCCTGCGATCATCCGATCGTTGGCTGAGAACAACCCGCATATCAGATATATACGGTTCAGAAAGAACTTCGGAAAAAGCGCCGCTTTGTCAGCGGGATTTGGTGAGGCACGTGGCGAGATTATTGCAACTCTGGACGGTGATCTTCAGGACGACCCGAAAGAAGTCCCGAAATTGATGTCAAAACTCGATGACTCCCTCGACTTAGTTTGCGGCTGGAAGTTTCCACGGCGGGATCCGTGGCGAAAGAGAATTCCCAGTCTCGTTATCAATTGGATGACCTCACGACTAACCGGGGTTCCGATACACGATATGAACTGCGGGCTCAAGATTTATAAGCGAGAGGTGGTGGAAAATCTGAGAATCTACGGGGAACAGCACCGGTTTATACCTGCACTCGCCAGCGACAAGGGATTCAAGATCGGCGAATCCAAGGTCAACCACAGGCCACGTAAATTCGGTTATACGAAGTTCGGCGCGCGTCGAATTTTAACGGGTTTTTTCGACCTGACTACGGTATTATTTCTGTCGCGCTTCGTTAACAAACCACTCCATATCTTCGGAATCTTTGGAGTCGTGCCATTAATGACGGGGTCAGCTATTGTAACGTACCTGTTATATTTGCGTGTGGTGTATGGCAGTATCCTCGATCGTCACCCACTTCTTATGGGCGGTATAATGCTGGTAATCGCTGGCTTGCAGCTAATACTAACTGGATTGCTGGCGGAGATGATTACTCTCCGGTCCGACCGAAACTGGAAACACCTTTATTCCGTTAAAGAGAAGATTTGATTCGGAATGAACCGTTTCCATACGTTAAGTGAGTAAGTTCCCCCCAAAGCGATGGTTTCGCGTCAATCGTGGGAATATTTTTGTCGCTCGGATTTAGCGAACTTCGCGATTAAACTGCAAGCAGTGGAATTTTTGGACGGCTTTCGATTAATCACCCAAGGGATTCCGAACGATATTTCGAAAACCTGAGTGCGTTGGGTATAATGGCGGCAAGCGCTCAATCGGAAAGCACGGACGCGACGATCCACAGTGAAAATTCGCTATGATCAATATCCTATACGTCACTACAAGTCTCTCGACTCGCGGCGGTATTGAAGAGACTCTGCGGTTGCTAACACGTAAACTGGATCCCGGGCGTTTCAAAATCGGAATCTGCGTGATCCGCGACAATGTCGAACAAATCCTCCAGGAGTTTTCAACCCCAGATGTCACGGTCTATTGCGGTTCACGCCGTGGCGCCTTATATAGCCTATCCTGTACGCTTTGGGTGAGGAAGGTGATTCGTGACTTTGACGCTGATATCGTCCATACCCATACGGCGAAAGGTGACTTTCACGGTCGAATAGCGGCGTTTTCCCTGCCGAACGTGAAAATCGTAACGACCTTTCACGATATGGGCCATGCATACTGCTCAGGAACTGATCGGTCGTCGCCCAGTTCCCACCTGGGATCGGCAGCGAGCGATGGGCGTATTCCGACTCCGACGTTCGTGTCGAAACTGTATTCGTTCATAAATATTAATCTCACCTGCCTGAATTCGAAGGTAATCACAGTGGCAGATAGCGTTAGGGCGGTATACACTGCTTCGCCCGAGGACACGCGATTTCAAACCGTCCGACGGGGATATGACGAGACGAGATTCCAGTATAACAATGAGCGATTTAAGGGCGACGAAATCGTGATCGGAACGATCGGTCGTTTAGTGTGGCAGAAAGGATACCAGTATCTCCTCGAAGCATTCTCGGTCGTGTCGAGGGAGAACCCGCAAGTTAAGTTAGTGATCGGTGGAACGGGAGCGATGCGCAGTGAACTCGAGTCATTTGTTCGCGCGAATTCGTTAGAGTCCAACGTTCAATTTTGCGGGGAGATTTCCGACACCAGAACTTTTTTAGACGCCATCGATCTGTACGTACAACCTTCGCTGTCCGAGGGCTGCCCGTTTACAATTTTGGAAGCGATGGGAAGCGGACTGCCAATTGTCGCAAGTCGATTGGCGGGAATCGAAGAAATTATAGAACACAACAAAACCGGAATACTCGTACCCCCCGCGAACGCCTCGGCGCTGGCCAGTGCGATACTCTCACTGATCAACAATAAAGATAAAGCTCTACAACTGGGCGAGGCAGGCTACAAACACGCGAGAGCGAACTTTACATCGGAACAGTTCGTAACCAACCTTAGCGATGTATATACGTCGTTATTATCGGCAACGACGGATAAATAGACCGCGAGCGCCCCGCCTCCGGTCCGGATAGCGCGGAGGTATTCGCAGCGTACACGGGCGTGTCTGGAGAAAATGAAACCTGCTCTGCGTGCTCTGCTTAAACATATCAAGGCAGAAGCTAGAGCCGATCCCCGCGAGGGGAGAGACGGGCGGGAGTAACTGGTTACTGGTTGCTTCGTTGGGTTTTCTTCGTAATCGTAATCATAATCGTAATCGTAATCCCTTTCCAAATTTCACCTCGAAAAACGAGAAAGATTACGAGTAAGAGTACGAATCGGGATGTTCGCTTTTATTAGCGGTACGCAGCATTGAAATTAGTGAAGAAACAAGGGTTCCCGTTCGATGAAACACCGTTTCGCGATTCTACTACTCTCTGATTCGGGGTATCAACCTCAATTCCTCGGCCGCAAGGACTGGGATGCCATCGATTTTTTCCCGGGCAGTCGGTTAAAGAACTACCTCGAAGTTCTGACCGGATTCGGTATTCCCTTTGAAGTCCGGGATATCAGAGACCTTCGCCATGAGGATATCATCGGCGAAGATCAGGTCAATTTCAGTACCATTCTCTTCACTTCCCCAATCGCGGAAATTCGATCCAGTCACCTGGAATTTTTCAAAGAATGCTCTCGGAGTCACGGGATTTCGCTGATTCTCGACGCATTCCTTCTGGCAAATGAAGAATTCGGGAGTGCATTCGGAATCAAAAAATGCTCGGGTCTCCGAATCGGATTACAGCATATCAAAGACCATAGGGGAAGTACGATATACAAAACGAAACTGCTTCCTCACTCGAGCATCGGCGTTGACATTGGTATCCGCCCGGTCATTCGTTTACTCATGCAAAGCTGGTTTTCGAGAAGAATATCCACTGACGGCGACGTTTCTGATTATCTTGCGCAAACCGAGTCAGCCAACGCCCCTGTGCTTTCGTACACGTTCGGCAATGCCGTGAACTTCTGTTTTAATTTCCATCCGTCGCTGGTGCTCGCCAGTGCGAATCGGTTCCATACGCTGCTTCGTGAGATGTTCGAGTCGAACCCGCATTTTTCAGCCGCATCCCTTAGCCTCGAAAATCTAGGGTGCTTACGGATCGATGACCCGGGTTCCAGCGAGCGCGTACACCTGGAGGGGTTCAATGATGGCGTGCTTTCGGCGCGGACATGGAAAGAGATGATAGACCTTCTGGAACGCCATAGTGCGAAGCTTAACGTGGCCTATGTTCCAGGTTGGATTGACGACGGCGACGAAACCCGCGGAACGTTGGCGGTGGAAGGCGAGCCAATCAAATCCCGCACCCCCGGTAAGCGCTACGATTCATGGAAGGTGACCTACTCCAAATCCGGTCGTCCGAACTCCCATGATCATGCGTCCGAATATCGCGCGATTAAGGAGGGCGTCGAGTTGGGTACGCTCACAATTCTCAGCCATGGATTAACTCACATGACGACTGATCTAGGCGCATGGCTGAGCGCGAGCAACCGCTATACCGAGCGTGAGTGGTTCCGGGAATTCAAGGAGCGGGTTACCCGAAAACAACCGCCACCTGAACGCATTAGTGAGAAAATCAGAGAAAGCCTGGCTGCGATCAATGAAGCATTCGGCGTCGAAACCAAGATTCTCGTTCCCAGCGCTCATGAACATACAGAAGAGACTCCCGGAATCGCAAAGAACTCGGGGATCCGTCTATTCTCGAGTCGGGCAACGTATCTGATAGGGAATCGAGAAACCGTCAAGAACAGAAAGATCAAGGCCTTTTACCCGGAAGATATGCCGGAGGGAATGGCGTATAGTAAAGCAGGCTACCCGATCGTCTTCGTGTTTCATGACTTCGATACTTATAAACACGGCGCCGGGTGGTTGGAGAGTCAGATAGAATCATTGAAAGGACATGGTATCAAATCGTTCCCGTCAATGGACACCTTCGCTGCCTTATTAATGGCGAAAATTGAAGTCGTGAGCGAAGATAAGAACACGATCCGAGTTACGGTGGAATTCGACGATTTGATCGATACAGACCGATTTAGCGGTGATATTCCGCTTAGAATCCACGGCCAAATTTCCGACACCATGGTAAACGGAAAACCGTTTGCGGGGGAACCGACGGTGGTTGACGGCGTATCCCTTATTTCTATTCCGTTTTCCTACATCAAAAACTCCATGTTGACGATCACAGCGCAGGTGAGCGGAAAATGATCCCGACTAACTTAGATTGGATATTTCGAGATTGTCTCAGCGAATAAACATACTCCACATCACTACGACTTTATCCACTCATTTCGGGATCTCGGAAACACTGCGCCTGCTTTGTCGGGGGCTCGATCCGGATCGATTCAAAATCGGCCTTTGCTCGATCAACGGTCGGCCGCACCAGATCGTGCCGGAACTCCGCGAGACAGGTGCGACGACCTATAGCATTGGGCGGAGCGGTCATGTGTTTGACTTTTTCACCGTCCTGGAATTGCGAAAGGTTATCAACGCATTCGGGGCCGACGTTGTACACACCCACCGTAACAAAGGAAATCTACATGGGCGTATCGCCGCATACTTGTCGCCAGAGGTGTCGATTGCTACCACCCATCATGACATGAGCGATATTAAGTTTTCGAGAACAGCATCGCTTAAGCACCGTCCGAATTTCACCACCAACGACACATTCGATGATGGTCGACCGAACATAATGACCTCGGTGATTTATCCGTATTTGACAATCACGTTAAATCGCCTGAATCACAAGGTAATCGGCGTCTCAGACAGTGTTAGAGCAATTTACACAGCGGATCCGACGGACAACCGATTTGAAACGGTGTACGCGCCCTACGACGAGGCGATTTTTAAACCGCAACGTCGCCGACGTGAAACGAAAAAGATCGTCATTGGTACTGTCGGGCGCCTGGTTAAGCCGAAGGGATATATCTACCTTCTACAGGCTGCCGGCAAACTCATCCAAGCCAATAAAGGAATTCGGATCGAGATCATCGGAGATGGTCCGATGCGTGGAGAACTGGAGGGTTACATTCGCGAAAATAGCCTGACCGATTATATCACCCTGCCCGGGGTGCGCCCCCACGATGCTGATTTGTTTGAGAAATTCGACGTATACGTTCAACCATCGATCTCGGAGGGGTGTTCGATTACGTTGCTTGAGGCAATGGGTTGCGGACTTCCTGTGGTTGCGAGTGACATCGATGGCCCCAGGGAACTCATTGTTTCCGGTAAATCCGGCATTCTCGTTCCACCGAAGAATCCACTACTTCTCGCTGACGCTATACTCGATCTAATCAACGACACGGATAAATCGCGAGAACTCGGTCGGGCGGCGGCGGAACGAGTCTTGAACAACTACTCTTCAAAGGTCTTTGCATCCAGAATGTCAAAGATTTACGAGGAAATAACGGCAGACCGTCGTTAAGTTTTCGTTGTGCAATTATTAACTATTTAGAGGTTTTTTCATGTCTTTCGGTAAAAAGATCGTTAGCGGTCTCCTCTGGGGCCAGGTCGGCATGACCGGCCGAACGGTGATGTGCTTCTTTATATCGATACTTGTCGTGCGCACGTTGGGTGCCCGCAATTATGGGATATACGTGGCCCTGCTTTGTTTGATCGAAATTCTGATCAAGTTCACGGAAATAGGGATTCAATCAATTTTCAGTACCTACATTCCGCGATTCATTAATAATAACCAATTGGGCGAATGCAGTTATGTCGTGCGGAGAGTGATAATTCTCCGAGTAATCGTATCCACTCTTACGGCAGGACTCCTGCAACTTCTTGCAGGCCCATTAGTAGCATACATAGGTAACCCGGAGATCTACCAATACGTTTTGCTTACTTCAGTTTGGTTCTTCTTCCGCAGCTTGATGGATTGCTTTATCTTCATCGTGACGTCGAAGATGGACATGAAATTCTATAGCGCCGTAGAAATGGGCGTTTCCGTTTTCCAGCTCATTGGAGTTCTCATACTCCTGCGTACGGGGTTGACGATAAGCTCATTGATCATTCTTATGATTGCCGTTAACGCTGTTCAGACGGTATTCTACGCGATCGGTTCGCTTGACATGATTACACCAAAATCGGTGCGATTGGAGATCGGACCGATCGCGAAGTTCGGCGTAATTACCTGGCTCAGTTCAATCGTTCAGTATTTTCGTTTTAAAAGTATTGATGTGTTCCTGATTCTGTATTTCTTGAGAGATCCGTCAAACGTTGCGTACTACGATATCGCCTACTTGCTTGTTATAACCGGGGGTTCCGTTTTATTGACATCGGCGGATCGTTTACTACTACCGATTTTTTCAGAAACGCACTCGCGTCTAGGATTGGATGGGTTGCGAAAAATCTGGGATTCCATGACGAAATTGACAATTTATCTCGCGGTCCCCATTTATGCCTTCCTGATAGTTCATGCGGACACGATTATCTCTCTTTTTTACACGGACGCATATTTAACGGCATCGCCGCTCGTTGTCGTCTTTTCAAGTTTCATGATCGCGTGTGTGTTTTTCGCCGGAGAAACTTCGATAACAGTCGTTTTTCCACTCAATAAAGAACAATTTTTCCTCTATCTTCGAGGGATTGGTGGCGTGCTCAACTTCGTTTTCAATATAATTTTTATCCCGAAATTCGGCATCATGGGCGCCGTACTTGGTACAAGCGGAGCAATGCTCATAACAACGATTCTCGAATTGGCTGTCGCGAATAAACTTATCTCCGCTCGACTCCCCTATCGTTTCATAGCGACGCTCTCTTTAATTATTATCGTATCTCTATCCTGGACTATATTTATCAAGGATATGAATATCATACAACTAGGCGTTGTTGCAGTGAGTTATGGAGTCGTAACAACATTGTTGCTCCTGAAGTTCTATGCCTTTGACGACGACGAGAAGAAGATCGTCCAGGAGTTTAATCCCAGCGTATATGATAAATTAATAAAATATAGACTGCTTCGGTAGACGATCGCCATGCCTATGACATATCATCTAATAGTCACCCGAAGAGAATTCGAGGGGATAAAAGAAAGCTGGAACAAACTCCTCAAGGAAAGTGCCAGCGATACGATTTTTCTCACTTGGGAGTGGCAGTTTTCCTGGTGGGCGGCTTTCGGTGGCGGACTGTACATTATCGCCGTATATGAGAATGAAGAACTCGTTGCGATACTCCCATTTACTCGCGCTTACAGATTGAATTATTACCAGCTACGACTAATAGGTGACCCCCACTCGGATTATCTTGATTTCATTATCCGGAGATCGTATGAAACACAAATCCTCCGATTCTTTTTTGAGGATTTCATCGATCAAAACCCGGAAATCGGTACAATTCGACTGGCGTCAGTCAATGAACGCTCCCCAAATTTTGACTACTTCCAAAATTCATTGCCGACAACTGGCTTCCAAATCGAGAAAACGGAAAAAATCTGTCCTTATATTTCTCTTCCGGAATCGTGGCAAGACTATTTTCAATCGCTCTCCGCGAGTACCAGATACGCGCTCAAAAGAAAGCAGAGAAAACTCGAAAAGGAATTCGCCGTGAAATTCGGCGTGGCAGAGGACATCAATGAGGTGCAACGGCGCATGCCGCACTTTATTGCGCAACATCAGAAAGTCTGGAATCTCCGGGGAGCTTCAGGCGCCTTTAAGTCGAAACAATTTAGAGAATTTCACCTGACCGTGTCGGAGCTTCTGTTCAAACGAGGGCAGCTACAACTCTTCTATCTGGAGGTGAATGACACGCCGATTTCAAGCTATTACGTATTCCGTTACGATCGTACTTTCCTTTATTATCTGAGCGGCTTTGAGCCGGAATTTTCTAAGTACAGCCCGAGTGTCGTTCTGCTAGCATGGGCAGTGAAAGATGCTATCGACAACGGAATGAGGGAGTTCGATCTACTTCGCGGCGAAGGCGCTTACAAATTTAAGTGGACAAAGAGAAACCGCGTCAATATTACATTTCTGATAAAACGCGATATTTTGCGGGTAAATCTTTACTATTGGTGTATTAACGCGGTAAGAAACGCATTCAGAATTTATAGGGGATTGAGATGAAGTTCATTAGAAAGCTAACCCGAAGCGTGAAAGACGTCGGACTCGGCGCGACCTTAAGGAAGATTCTTAATAGACTCGTATTCGAATTGAAACCGTCGTTTCAAGCACACAGGATCGAAAAAATCCGGGGGAGACGGTTCGATCGAAAGTATGGTATCGACACGCAGGGAGTCATTGATGTTTCCGAAATGAACATTCCCCGTGATGCCGCGTCGCACAGTTGTTACTACGGGCCGACACCCATGACACTTTTCGCGGACATCGTCCTGAACCTTTCAATTAATGATAAAGAGTTTGTGTTTCTTGACTACGGCTCAGGTAAAGGCCGAACGTTATTGCTAGCCTCTAATTATCGGTTCCAAAAAATCATTGGCATCGAATTAGCCCCCCGCATTAATGAGACGGCCTGTAAGAATATTGATATTTACTGTAAGCAGGTGGGAAGGGATTCCAGCGAAATTGTGTCGATCTGTGCCAACGCTACGGATTTTCCACTACCGACGGAAAATCTGGTGATTTATTTCTATAATCCGTTCGACGAAGTTATTATGCGACAGGTATTATCGAATATAGAGAAATCGTTCGTGGAGGCCCCGCGCATGATGTACATCGTATACGTGAATCCGATACACCGTAAATTGGTAGAAGACTCTGGCTCTTTTGAATTACTGAAGCGGTGTCAGAATATCCTCGTAGAGTACTTTATTTTTAGAATAAGACCGTCGTTATTGGAGTAATACATCCTCGATCAAGCGCTGCGACTGAAGATTGAAGTTTATAAAAATGGATAATATCAGGATCGAACATGTAAGCGGAGCGCAGGGATTGCGATCGATAAGAGATCGTTGGCTCGAGTTAACCGAACGATTAGACAACGGCGCGTTCTATCAACATTACTACTTCTTCGAGAGTTTCCTCGAGGGGTTTGATGACGGGAAAACGGATTATTATTTCTTCACCCTGTACAAGGGCGAAACGCTCATCGGGGTCATTCCGCTACGTCAGATCCGGCTCAAATGCTTCGGCCTTAAGATTGCGGCGCTTGAGATTCCGTGGGACTACGATGTAGCTCTTTGTGATATCATCGTCGAGGACGATTCCATTCCTGTGTTCAACTTGATCTTCGAGTACTGCAGGCGAGTCGGGATACCGGTCGACGTTGTGCGCGGAAAATTCGTATTGCAAAACGCGCATCTGCTAAGCGTATTGGCCAATCAATCGGAAACGCGATATCTGACGATTTTTCAGGCTGTGAACGATTATCTGGAAAGACAACAGATCGAACTGGTGTATGCCAAATCGAAAAAGAAATCGCGCAGCGTTTATCGAAAGCAACAAAAACTCCGCAAACTTGGGGAGGTCCAGTTCGTTACCGCCAACGCTACCGACGATATTGAGTCCGCATATCGCGATCTGCTAGAGATAGAGAACTCTGGATGGAAGAACCGCGCGGGGAGTGCGACCGAGTTTTATCCGATGTCGAAGGTTTTTTTCGCTAAACTCGTAGAGAATTTTTCGAAGATCGGCGCATGCACGATCACGAGCCTAAAACTGGATGGCAAGACGATCGCGTCAAAACTGAGCGTTGTACTAAACGATCGATGCTATTATTTGAAAATAGGATATGACGAAACCTACGCAAAGATGTCGCCGGGTGTGCTTCTTATCGAGAACGTGCTCGCGTCGCTCGCCGAGAACACGGGTGTTAAGGAGTACAATTTCATAACCCATCACGACTACTATCAGCAATGGGATCCGATGCATGCAAAGAAGTATGAGGTCTACGTTCCAGCTGGTACGACTCGTGGAAGACTGGCTCACTACTGGTTCAGTTGCAAGAAACTGTTGCGACGTGACCCGGATCACTTAACGATGATTTGATCGTTTATTTTGGGACTAGCCTAATCTATGCATGAATCTCTTCGTAATCGTACTCGTAATCATAATCGTAATCCCTTTCCAAATTCCTGACCTTCCCTCGAAAAACCAGAAAGATTACGATTACGAGTAAGATTACGAATCGGAATGTTCGCTTATTTTGGGGCTAGCCTGCATTATGCACAAATTTCGTCATGAGAATACGTAGCTAGTTTTAGATCAAAGAGTTATGGAGGTTGTCGGGGTGAAAGAATATTGAAATATTTCGAGATCCGACGTTCTCTGTAACTCGTTTATATGAAATAAGATACGTGTTCGTAATAGAAAGTTTATGAATAATGTAGGCTAGTCGTCCATCCACTCGGGTCGAAAGAGCTGGTTTAGCAGCTTAGGATTTTCTACAGTGTTCGCCAGTACTCGCGACCGCGCAATAAGTTTAGGGATGAACATAATCGCGATTCCGACTCCGTACACGGCCACATACGCGCTCTCTTGCCGCACAATTACCGCCAGCAATAAGAGGTAGAACATACATGGTTGAGAGAATAAAGCACCCAATACGGTGGTTACGAAATTGTTCCCAACGCCGTGGTCGGGTTGGGCGTCAGGACTGACGTCCTCAATCTCGGGTTTCGCCGATAACGCTTTTAGGCATAGTAAGAGTTTTACATTTTCCTGCATCTTGGTCAACGGTGTAACTAATGCGGTCGCGACTAACCCACAAACGATGACGGGTAATTTCTCGCCTCCTACGATAAAAGAAAATGTGAGGCTCCCGAAAATCAGCGGGAACAGAATCTCGTGGCCCACCATATCCAGGAAATTGCCAACCACGGAGAACTGTCTCTTATATCTGGCAAGTTCGCCATCGACGTTATCGAGTATCCACGCCAGGTACAAAATACAGATCGCTACCAGCGATAGGGAGCGTTCGCCGTAAGCCAGAATAACCGATCCCGCTATCTGAAGTAATACCCAAAATACGGTTACGTGGGTCGGAGCTACGAAACTATCTTTTAACAGAAATGTTATCCAAATCGAAATCTTGCGAGTGATGTAAATACGTTCCCAATTCGAAATATCCCGTCTGTACTCATCTGACTGCTTTTCGACGTCCCAGCAAAGCTTTTGAAATTCTTGTATTTTCATACGTATCCAGCCTGAATAATTCACCGGTATTCTGCTACGAGCCCTAATCTCTGCTCAAATAAGACGATTGGCTTGACTTCACATCTTAGTGAATGAAAATTCACTTTCACCGTGGCGCCTTCTCCAATCGTCTTATTATGAACGAGTTAAGTTCTCTCGCGGCGAATCGCGTGGATTAATCAGGCTAGACGATATCCTGACGTGTTATCAGCGATTGCCGGTGAAACAATTATTTCGACTGCGAGCAGTACAATTCCTGGTGGATTTAACCTTAACCACGGGAGAGATTCCGAATGATAACTCGACGCAAATCAGTATATACTGCCCACGATCTCATCCTGAATCGGGATGAAGACGTTCAGTATAAAAACCCGGTAGCCTGGTGAATGAACATTATAATCCGTATTGAGCTAATCTTCTAGATTATCAGTGATTTGAAGTAGATAAATACTATATCCATCAGTACCGTGAAGACTACCGATATAAAAATATACTGCAAGCAGTACAATTTTTGGACATCTTTCAACTAACCACCCGAGAGAAATCGAACGATATTTCGAAAACCTGATGATTGTTGGTATATCAACAAAACATTCGAGCGCAGAGTCAGCACCTGAGAACCGATCGTTCGGCTACTGATTGCCTTCACGTTTTCGAGTCACCGTTCGACATACCCTGCGCAGTCACGATTGAGAAGTCCGAGAATTCGACTGCTTGGCGTCCAACCTCTGCCTCGGATTGACGAGACGAAGAAAAAATTACGACTATGCCCTATATCCGCGCCAACGAAACTGAAAGAGTAACGGCACCCGGCCGCCGTGTGCTGGTAACTGGCGCAAGCGGATTCGTCGGCGGTCATATTGTCCGAAAACTGCAGGCGGACGGATACGTAGTGAGGGCCATGGTACGTAAGTCTTCTAACCTGGACTTGATCCGAGACGCTGTAACCGAAACGTTCGAGGGAGATTTGACGGTTGCCGAGTCGTTAGAGAATTGTTGCGACAATGTCGATGCGGTTATCCATTCTGCCTGCGCTGTCGCGAGCACGTTTGATGCAGGGCGCAGCGCAGAGGCGGAATTTATGCGCGTCAATCGTGATGGCACCGCGAATTTAGCACGGGAGGCCGCCAAACATCCGGGCTTGCGCATGGTTCATATCTCGAGTACTGCCGCCATGGGAACTCCGGAGAAATCCGTTGTAAACGAAGACTCGCCGTGTAACCCGACGACACCATACCAGCGATCCAAACGGGCGGGAGAGTTAGAATTACTTAAACTACACGAAGAACACGAGCTGAATGTCGTTATTATCCGCCCGTGCGTAATTGCCGGCGAGGGGAAAGATCGATCCGAACTCCTGTCCCTCTTCAAGATGGTTCGCCGCGGTCTCTTACCCTATATCGGTTATAATATGGATCTACAAAAACCGATGATCATGATAGACGATCTCGCGCAGGCGTGTATCGCAGGCATAGAAAAAGGCACTTCCGGCCAGATATATCTTGTTCATTCAGATGGTCAACATACGATGCGCGAAATCCTGAAAGTTGCAGGAGATCTAACGGGGTCGTCGAGGACACACATAAATATCCCGATTCCAGTCGCTCGACTCGCGGCTTTAGTATGTGCGACTGCCGGTAAGCTCGCACCGGATTGGAACCCCCCGATTACGCAGAGACGAATTGATTTATTCATTAAGAATCGCGATATCGATATTACCAAAGCGCGGAGAGAATTGGACTTTCAGCCCAAGTTTCAGAATCTGGAGGAGATGTTGGGCAGAACATACCGGTATTACCGGGACAAAGGGTTGGTTTAGAATTTTCGATTTCTGATTTTCGATTTTCGATTTTGGAAAATAATGGGGGAGTGAGAATCCTGTCCACGTTTCAAGGAAACTTCATCATGAAATACGCCAACGAGAGCAATAGAGAAGGGGGCAATACATCAGATCCGGAGGAAGCAGTCGATCGCCTAGCCCCGGGTGACCGTCTGGAGTCTAAACGAATAGCCGGTTTAGATCAGGGATTGGTCGAGTTCGCCGGTGAATTTAACTCACCGCTGAGCGATGAACAATTGTCGGAGTTCGAAGGAACGCTATGAATATTGCCGTCAAAGAAACTGAACCACTCGGAATAACCTACGACAGACTCAGATTGGACAAGGTATTGACGCACCTTGTTGAGAAATACGAGATTAAAAAGGCGCTGGAACTGCCAACCGATGGCGCAAAGGCGATGCCCGGCATCTACAGCCTGGCGTTAGCACGCGCAGGTTGCCATGTATATCTGTATAATCCGGAGCCGCAAGGACTGGAGGTTTGGCGACGACTGGGATTGGAAGACATGTTCACGGTCGTTGAGGGCAATGACCCGGCGAACACAGGGTTGGCGACGGGAGAATACGATCTCGTCTGGAATTTCGTTACCGTTGGGTTTCGTGAGAATTTTGCAGATATCATCGCGGAAATGTCACGACTCACGAGTCGCTTTACCATGACCGTTCATTGCAACGGGTATAACTATGGTTACCCCTGGCACCGATTTCTGCACTGGCTTTTCAGGCTCGAATGGACGCATGGCGAAACGGCGTACTTCTTCCCGAAATGCGTGCGCTCAGTTTACGAAGAATCCGGGCTGAATCCGATTGATTTTGGACTGCTCGATATGCCTTGGTGGCCGGACCCGCCGGGCTTCCGCGACGTGAGATTGCATCTCAGTGGCGGTGACGACGTAAAAAGTCGCGAATGGACCGCCCCCATTGAGGAGGTCTACGCGAGCGGTCGCGTCCCAGACTTACTTCGGTTTCTATCGGCGATCGAGAATTCGCCGGTCCCGAAACCGGTTCGATACATTTTTAGCCATCTCTTCTACGTCCTCGGAGAAAAGAAGTAGATTGCGAAACCCGCTAACAATGTAGACGGGATTCGGCATGGGAGATCTTATTTCAGCGACATTAGTATACTGAACGCCTTCGAGTTTTCGAAATATCGTTTGGAACCTCATAGTCAGTTACATTTAGGTTATCCAAAAATTCTACTGCTTGCAGTATAAACTGTCGTTGCCCGCGGTGCTCATAACCATGATATGCCGAACGTCTTCGAGTTTTCGAAAAATCGTTCGGAGTCTCTTACGCAGTCATTTTACAGCCGTCCGAAAATTGTACCGCTTGCGGTATAGCTGTTTAATAAACGCTTCTAGCCCAATCGCCTGTGTCGTTGAATTCATTTGATAGGCATCGCCTTCCGGAATCACGTAGTATCGATTCGTCGCCTTTATATCATCACAGGCAATCTGGAATCCCTTTTGAACTGACGGGCTGAGAGATCGCTTTACTTCCACCGCTATCCGTTTAGCACCCGGACCCTCTAATATGAGATCTATTTCTGCGCCGGCGCCGGTGCGATAGTAGCTTGGAGCCCAATCATCGCCAGCAACAGAAATAATATTCTCAATAACGAATCCTTCCCAGGATGGCCCGCAAAGAGGATGGCCGAAAAGATCATTCAGTTTCTTCACTCCTGCCAGAGCATGTAGTAATCCGGTGTCGCGCACATAGACCTTCGGCGCTTTAACCAGACGTTTTCGGACGTTTCCGTGCCAAGGCGATAGTTGGCGAATCATATACAAATCTGTTAACACATCAATATAAAATCTGACTGTATTCCCACTTACGCCCAGTCCGCTCGCAAGCCGGGCAGCGTTCAATAGACCTCCCTGGTCATGTCCCAACATTGTCCATAATCGGCGAACACGTTCATGCGGTAACCTCGGCCCAATGAGTGGGATATCCCGCTCCAGATAGGTCGTGATAAATTGCTTCCGCCAATTTAGACTGGCAGACTCTGATTTAGCTAGAAAACTATCTGGAAATCCGCCTCTCATCCAGAGTGAATCAATCGTTTTGGCGTCCGGGCCAGTATCGGTTGTAACTTCTGGTATCGTAAACGGAGTTAACGGTAGAAAAGCGATACGTCCCGCTAAACTCTCGGACGATTGATGAAGTAGATCCTGGGATGCCGAGCCGAGTACTAGAAAATGTGCGTTTCGCTCTCCTTTACGTCGCCGCAAGTCAACGAGACTTCTCAATAAGGGAAACAATTCTGGAATTCGTTGAATTTCATCGAGTACGACGAGTTCATTTTCGAAGCGTTTCAGAAAGAGTTCCGGCTCTTTCAATTTCGCCCTGTCGGAATCCAATTCCAGATCTAGATATAAGCACGGTTTTTCGAGTTGCTCTTGTATGCTGAATGCCAAAGTAGTCTTCCCGACCTGTCTGGGCCCGAGAATAGCGACAACGGGAAAGTCATCCAGAAAGTCCATAAGTTCCGATTGTATATTCCTGGCAATCATTATTGCAAATATGAATCAGAACTTAATAATTGCAATGTAAATTCGGTTTTTCTTGGGGATATTTACAGTTGAACCTGGAACTTCCGAACGATGAACAGTTAGCCCTAATCCTGATACAATTCCTGTGCGAAACCAATCGTCCAATAGATCATTCCGAGACCTACAATTACCAGCACGTGCGGGTGCCGTAAGACAATTGAAGGTTTCCACCGGATCGTGCGAAAAATAACACGCAGCAACTTCGGTATCGGCGCGATCGGCAGCAGTAGAGTTAAGAGTGCCCGTTTCGCCACCAACCCCGACCACCTCATATCTGTCGATCTCAAAATCTGAACTCCGCCGCGCCCGATTTTAATCTGGTGACGCTTGAAATCCGAGAAACTATATCGGTGATAATGATCAACTGTGATCGTCGGATCGATAAACAAAGGCTTCCCGGTCCGCTGCATCAGTATCCAGTTAAAATATCGATCATCCTGTGCCGGGAAGTCTTCCGGGAACCCGCCGGCCTCTTCGAAAACACGCTTCTCAATGAGGTAGTTCCCGGAAGGTACATGATTCGTGACGGTTGGTTTGCCGTGCGCGAAAAATTCACAAAACTCCAACATGTATCCTGCCCAGCTTACCGCGCCCTCAGGATTAGCGTTGGAAACCGACCCGCCCACGGCGCAGTAATCGTCGGAATGGATTGCAAGCAGCCGTTCCAACCAGTCAGACGCGACAATGCAATCCGAGTCGAGAAATGCTACGTACCTGCCGGCAGCATTTCCAGCACCGATATTTCTCGCGGGGCCAGCGAGAGTCGGCACCTTAAGCTGAATTAAGGTTACGCTTGGAAACTGTTCCCGAACAATCGTCGCCGTTGAATCCTCGGAACTATTGACGACAATGACTTCATAGCCGAAAGTTGTCTTCTGCGCCATTAGTGACGCCAAAGTTTTATCGATCGTGTCCTCCGACTTATAGCTGGGAATCACGACGGATACGAGAACATCTTTGGTTTCATATGAATTCATGAAATATCCTGGAGGGATAACTCTAATACTGTTGCCAAAATGCACACATTCTGCTATATTAGAGCGTTATGTTATTTGATTGGGATAACGAGAAGGTTCAATGGCTGCAGGAAAATCGAGGAATCTGTTTTCTGGATGTAATCTTTCACATCGGAAACGGAGATTTACTGGATGAACGCAGGCACCCGAACAAGAGCAAATATCCTCAAAAAAGAATCTTTATAGTGAGGATATACAAATACGTCTATATTATCCCGTTTGTAAAACAGAAAGATAAGTATTTTTTAAAAACAATCATACCGAGTCGTAAGGAAACCCGGAGGTATTTATGACGCGCGATCTAAAATCGAGTAGTGATGAGAAGATATTATTAGAAGAAATCGAAACTGAAGAATGGATATCGGTTGTAGAATCTTCAGCCGACCTAGACAAGTACGCTGAAGTCGCCAGAAATACGTTACGAAAGGATAAGAGAGTAAATATTCGAATCAGTGATCGAGACTTACGATCGCTAAAGAAAATCGCCGTAAAAGAAGGTCTCCCCTATCAGACGCTGATATCGAGCATACTCCACAAATACGTAAATAATTAAACTGTAAACGGTTGAAATTTAAAAGACTCGAATCTGACTGTATATAAGATATTCGACCAGGCGTCGTCCGTGTGACTTCCACCTTCGCCTTGCGGCTATGGCGCGACATGATGCCGGTTAAAAAATACCGTTCGATATCTCTTACGTTGGTTAGTCCAAAGTCGTTCCAGTATTGGACTGCTTGCAGTCTAAATTACGACAAACCTCACTGGTAAGTAAATTTCTATGAAGCTTCGCGACTATCTATTCGAAATAGCAACCAAAATCCCGAAGTACGAAGCGGTTCGACGTGGCTGGTCTCGAACCGCACAGCCTCTAACGCTTACATTCTCCGTTACCGCAGCATGCCAGAGCCGTTGCAAAACCTGCAATATCGGAAATGTCTATCTCGCGAATCCGAGGATAGCAAAAGATAACCTGTCGCTTGAGGAAATCGAAAAGACCTTCAAGTCCTTGGGGCATATCTATTTTTTCAACGTCTCCGGCGGCGAGCCGTTTATGCGTAAGGATCTCGCCGAAATCATCCGGCTTGCCTGCATTCACCTGAAGCCGCGACTCATTCATATCCCGACCAACGCGTTGGCACCAAAATTTATCGGTAAAACGACACGTAAGATCCTGGAGTATATGGGCGAGCATCTTCCGGCATCTGTACCTATTTCGATCAAACCCTCAATCGACGGTATCGGTGCGATGCACGATTATGTACGCGGTATCGACGGAAATTTCGAGAAACTTGAAAAAACGATCGACGTGTTGCTCGAGATTCGTCGGGAGAATCCACGCCTGCACGTTGACCTCGGGACGGTGATCTCAAACCTCAACATTCACCACCTGGATGATATTGAAGACTGGGTTCACGCCCGCGGCATCGAATCCTATCGGCACGAGATCGCGGAGCAGCGCGCTGAATTTCATAACCTTGGCGACCCGATCACGCCACCGCCGGAAGTCTACGAAGAACTGACGGGCCGATTTAAAAACATGGTCATCCAGAACATTAAGAATAAAGCATTCCTAACCAGGACAACTGAAGCGGTTCGCGTAACATACTACGAAATCGCGGTCGAAATCCTAAAGCAAAAGAGACAAGTCTCCCCGTGTTACGGCGGGATCTCGAATATCCACCTCAATTATAACGGTGAGATCTGGCCGTGTTGCGTGCTTGGCGGCGAACAGGCGTTGGGCCGGGTACGCGACACAAATTACGATATGCAAAGCATTTTGCGTTCAGTACAAGCAAAAAAAGCACGCAAATACATCGCTGACGGAAATTGCGCATGCCCGCTAGCGAATCAATGGTTGAACAACGTCTTACTCACCCCACGTCATATGATGAAAGCGCTTTATACGTTATTTTTTCGCTTTCCTTTCGCGAAAGCGGACGATAAATATCGGCGTGCGCATCGTGTGGTTGATCCCAAAGACGTCAAAGTACACATCGGAGAAACGTCGCCTCGCTCAGCAATCGTCATGCGAAAACTGGGAACAATCCCGGACGCTGAACAAGTTGAACTACCCGTTGTGACCAATGATTAATTCCATTCGCCTGCCATGGTTTGTTGTTGTTTTGTTCGTCATTGACTTCGCGCTCGCCGGCGTCTTCATCACTGATTATTTCATCGGTAGCCCTGTCCAAGCGTTAAGCAATTTCATTGACCTCGACGGAGAATGCAATTTTAGTGCCTGGTATTCGTCACTCCAGTTATTCGCCGTCGGACTTTTACTCGGAGTCTTCGCATACTTTAATTTCAAACGCACAGATGCGAAATCTTGGGTATTCGTATTCCTCCCGGCGATTTTTTTCCTCCTCTCATTAGACGAGAGCGCTCAAATTCATGAATGGATCGCTGAACAAAGCGATACTTTTTTGCCCGGTAAAAGCCGGGAGAATACACCGTTCCCCGTGACTGGTATCTGGATATTTTTTCTTGGCTTTCCGTTCTTGGCGCTAATGCTCTTCATCTTTATTAAACTTAAGGTTCTGATTCGAGGGCGCGGACATGTACTCGCAATGTTTCTGGCCGGGGTAACGGTGTTCCTAGGTTCCGCAACGACACTTGATTTACTTGAGAATTTTTTACCCAGCGAGGGCACACTGCGTACGCTGCAGATCATGTTCGAGGAGCTGGGAGAAATGGTCGGTGTTACAATTCTTATTTGGGCCAGTTGCGAACTGTTACGATCGTATAATTTAAAAGTCTCTATGAATCCGATCGTCGATGCGTCGACGAATTCATTTGACAGGCAGGAAAGCGGAGAAAGTAACGAAACGCGTTAGGTAGTCCCTGTCCGGAAACCTCGGCTCGCCGGGACTCTCGCCCTCCAATGAGACAAACGAAGATTACATTTTGAGGCGGGAGGGCGAGAGTCCCCGTGAGCCGTCTTCTGAAAACCGGAGTTTCCGGACCGGCTTTAGGTATCACACCATCGAAAAGCTGGTTCGATAGGATAGCATGGTTCGCTTTCGCGAGTCACTCATAATGCGTCCACATCCGTATAATTTTGACGACCTTTTCATCGTCGTAAACTTGATAAACTAACCGATGTTGAATGTTTATTCGGCGGCTATAGGCTCCGCTTAGGTCACCGATCAGTTTTTCGTAAGCAGGAGGCGACTGAAAAGGATTTTCACCCAAAATGGCCAATAGCTTCTCGACTTGTGGCCGTAGTCCGGAAGTGGCTATCTTCTTCGCGTCTTTTTTCGCCTGTTTCGTGTAGACCAGTTTCCAGGTCACCAGTCCAATTCCTCATCACATTGATCGACACGTGTAGCCAACCCATCGCGAATGCTCTCCCGCATGCCGGGAACGGAAAGTAGATGCATCGTTTCTTGAATTGCTCGCCAATCGCCTTCCCCGACCAAGACCGCCTGCGCCTTGCGTCCCGAGATTATTACGGGTTCGTGCGAGTTATTCACCTCGTCAACGAGTTGGTAAAGATTACTTCTTGCTTGTGTGGTGGATATAGTAGTCATAGCTGTACCTCCAGTTTAATCCGTACGCTATAACGTACGCTAATTCCATCAACTCGTCAAGTCTTACTTCAGCGAACGGTTTGGATGATGCACTTCATACAGGAGCGCCGCGAGCGTATTAAGTTGAATCAATCCGATTGTTCGGCAAAATCATATCCTTGATTTCCGAGGCAAAGTCAACAACGCTGATGTAATCTGTTGCAGACTTTCCATATTATATACTGCAAGCCAGTAGTGTTCGGCATGCTTAATGCTCGCCTCGGGGTCGGTACTAAGTTTTTGATATTCATTCCCTCCGAATATCGAAAATAGGCCTGACCCCACTAGCCTACATTATGCATAAACTTTCTATTGCAAATGGGTATCTTGTTTCATATAAATGAGTTACAGAGAACGCCGGATCTCAAAATATTTTAATATTTTTTCGTCCCGGCAACCTCCATAACTCTTTGATCTAAAGCAAGCTACGCATTCTCATGACGAAATTTGTGCATAATGCAGGCTAGTGCCCGCGCAAGAGCATAACCCATGCCGAACACAACTGGCCTGCAGTTCATAACGTGGAAAAGTAATCCTCCAGGGCTACCAGAAACAGTCCCATATCATCAATGGTTAAATCTCCGATGGTGCCGATACGAAAGGTGTTCGTATCCTGTAGCTTCCCCGGGTAAATAGTAAAGCCCCGGTCTAACAGATAATCGTGCATCGCCTCGAAAGAATATCCTGGCTTGTCAGGCTCAGCAATGGCAGTGATCAGCCTGCTTTGATGATCAACCGGTATCAAACAGTTTAATTCCAATCTCTGCAGCCCATCGACTAATACTTGCCAGATTGCGGTATATCGTTGATAACGGCACTCAATCCCTTCAATTTTAGTCTCGATAACTGCCTGTCTCAGTGCATATAATGTCTGCACCGGCGGGGTAAACCGCATTTGCCGATTCTTTCTCATAAAATAGTATTCCGCGTATAAATCAAGGTAATAATTACGCCGTTTGAAATCGGATGTCCTTTCCAGTTTTTCTTTCTCAGCAACGACGAAACTGACCCCGGGAAGTCCCTGGAGATTCTTATTCGATGACGCCGCCAGACATGCCACATTTTGATCGACCATATCAATAGGAAGGGCGGCATAAGAACTCATTGCATCGACCAGTAACGTTATACCGCGTCGTCGGCAGCAATCACCGATCGCGGTGAGATCGTTAACAAGTCCTGTAGTGGTTTCGTGATGAACGACGGCCAGGTACCCGATTTTATCCGTCTGCGCGTCGATTACTTTCTCTAATTCTTCCAGTTTCAGCGCCTCAGTCCAGGGACTTTTGTACTCAACCGTTGTCAAGTCGTATGCGTGCGCGATCTCGCACATACGACGGCCATAGGCACCATTTTCGATGATCAGAACCGGTCGTTCATCAACAACCGAACTCAACATGGACTCAACCGCGGCTGTTCCAGATCCGTTTAACAGGACTGCGGTAAATCGATCAGTTGGCGCGACGAAGGCGGTAAGCTCATCTGTCAGGTAGGATAGTAAATCGCCAAACGCCTTCTCACGGGGACACTGGTCGGTGACGATTTGGCTCCGTTTAACGCTGTTGGTCGTGGTCGCCGGTCCCGGTGTATAGAGTATGGACCGTATCGGGAAGCCGATGTTCTCGGTAACATGGAGTTTCGGCGCGATCTGCGTTTTGGCGATCGACAAATGATGTTCGTCATCAACCTCGCACCAGACGAGATTCGGTACCTTAATGATATGTATCGGAATTTCGGGAGCGAGTGCGGTTAAAACATCTTCGTAGTTTAAAAGCGGCGACCTCGAACGAAGGATGAAATCTGTTGCTTCGAGAAACGTTCTATGGGATATTCTGGATATCCCGACGAGAACGCCGTAAGGTTCTCGGATTGCGTCCCGATCTTTCGTCATTGACGTTAAGTTATATCGTTCATCAGCTTCGAGAAACACTTCGTCGCCGTAGGAAGTCTCACCGCTCGCCAGTATACAGTCGGGCCGGTTGTGAAAGATTAAAGTTTGCAACGCCAACGGTTCGTAGAGAATATCCGATTCCAGCAACAGAAAATCTTCTGTTATGAGGTTTTCAAATCGAACCAACGTCGCGGCGCTTCCCGTAGAGCTGAAGTGAGGGTTTTCGAGACACTCAATAAAAGGAAATTGAATCTTGAGTTCCTCATAAAATTCCTTCTTGAAGCCCGTACCGACAAATATTTTTTCGATCCCGTTTGCCAGCAGATTACGGATTGAGCGCTCAATCAACGTTATTCCGTCTACAGGCAAGAACCCCTTTGGTTGGGATTCCCATAACTTCCCGAGGCGGGTGCCGATCCCGGCAGCCAAAATAAGTGCGGTTCTGATCATTGAAAAAGCATCTTTTAGAGTGCAAGTGGTCGGGGTTTTCGCCCGGATTAGCGGTAGTCACGCATAAATTTTCGAACTTTTTTAACAGACGTCATGTCTCGCCGCGTCTCCAGTCGTAGTCCCAACCCCTTGTTAATCGCGGCGTTAATCAGGCCTTTAAGATACGAGCACGGGACACCCGTAAATATCGTGAATCCGTGTTCCTTTAATCGTCCCGTAATGGCGCTGGTTGTTAGCATGTGAAACCACTGGCCTTCTGAAGATCCACAATCGTGTTGATGTCCAACCACGAACCACTTACGAATTGAACGGCAATTGAGGTCGTCTTCGCAAGCTCTCTCAACAGGTCGGCAACCGTCATCTTGGGCAGATCCTCCGTTTCGCTAAGGCGCGCCATAAGGTCGGCAAGTTGGCGTGCGCCGTTTTTAGACACTTTCCAGAGTCCGACGAACTCACCCGATCGGTCTTGAATCGGGAGTTCCGTAGAAATCTCGACCATTGTAATGCTACGGGCAAAAAATGATTGAGCGTACAGGACATCTGTCCGCACCCAGTATGCTGTTCGACTTTCAGATTCACTGTGTGCATCGACGACTATCGTTACATCGGCGGGAGCGTTAAGCAAGTCGACCAACATATGCCTCTTGAAGATTATATCGCCGAAACTGATTATCGTTTCTTTGTTTAAATATTTCTTCGCACAGAATAATGAGTATGCTTCCCCGGATTCCAGGTACTGAGAATTTTCGATTTTGATAATATTGTCAAGGTTAATCTTATCCTTTTCAAACCCGCAAACAACAATCGTCTCGTCCGTTCCTTGTCGCCTGAACGCCTCGGTTTGATGCTGTATGATCGGTTTACCATCCACTTTCAGCATCGCTTTGGGAATATTATCAGTCAGTACGCCAAGTTCGCCCTGAGACGCTGCCAGAATGACAGTATTCGTATCGCGTTTGCCCGTTGGCATATACTTTTTCTCCGCGATCGCGAGCTCCCGCGAATTCTGCAGTTCGAATATATGCCCAACCCCGGCGATTTTGTCCTCCACATCCAGTATCGACTGTTCCCGGTAGATGCGCCCAAGTATGTCCTCCATCGAGCTTGTTGCTGCACGTAGCGAGTGGTTTGCCCAGATGACGGTATTGACATTGAAAGACCGGAACAAATCGGTCGGGGTCGTGTAATAAGCCGTTGGCACGAGCACGACTGGATGACAGTTGTCCCAGGCCTTCAGAAACTGTTCAATCTCGTTGAAATCTGGTTGTTTACTGTGAATTAAAATGGCATCTGCGCCCGCCTCCCGGTAAGCATACGCACGCTCGAGAGCGGCCTCAACGTCTAAGCCAGCGATCAGAGCTTCCACCCGAGCAACGACGACGAAATCGTCGTCACGCTGTGTATCTTTTGCCGCTTTAATCTTGCCACAAAACTCATCGACATCGGCTAAGCTTTGTTTCTGATTCTTCAACAATGAGTTACGTTTCGGAAACAGCTTATCTTCGATACAAACTCCGGAGATATCGCGCTGTTCCAATTTCTTGACCAGCCGCCGGACGTTGTTAAAATCTCCATAACCGGTATCTCCGTCCAGCAAGATCGGGATATCGATAGCGTCGTTCATAAAATCTAACACCTCCAGAATCTGTGTCCACGACGCTTCATTATTATCACGGACACCCATTGAAGCCGAAATTGTCAGGCTACTGGCCCAGATCCCTTTGAATCCGGTATTTTCAACGATCTTTGCCGATAAGCCGTTGTGAGCCTCCATCAAAAAGTCTAATTCCGGCCCCGTGACGATTGCTCTCAGTTGTGTAGTTTTCTTCATAGATGACTTTCCCAATATATGCCCATCGTCATTGTTTTTTTAACCGGCCATCTCCATCTGGGCGACGGCTGTTCGAAAACAAAGCCACCCCTGGGCAACAGTCGTCAGTTGAGCTATTTCTCGGTGTACTCCCAGTTGTCCTCGTCATAGACATCGTCACGGACCTGAACGTAGCGCTTTACGCGGAACTTCTTCTTTTGTCGCCAATCCCAGTTGCCATGTTGTGTTATTGCGTGTTCCACCACACGATTCTCTGCTGGTTTTCGTATCGGATCCTCCCCGATCCCCTCACAACCGCCGATTGTAGAGCACAATATAGCCGCAATATCAGCATTGCTCATCAACTGCTTTGAAACGTGAAGGCTTCCCCGTTCATTGAAATCTTTGACCATCAACAATGCGAAAATAGCCTCGTGATCCCATTTCCTGCCGCGACCGCTACTCCCGTGATCGGAGGCAATGATGATTTTTGTGTTGTCGTACACGTTATTTACCTTCATCCAATCGAACCAATCTGAAAGTGCCTGGAGCGCACATGCCATATGATAAGTGTATTCCTCATCTCCGTCCTTGTCGTACTCACCTCGTAAATAATCATCGACCGCCGGCCCGCACCCGGCGGATTGTGAACCTCCTCGAATGGTGGCTCGGCTCCAAAAGAATTTCAGCGTCGGTTTATCAGATATCGCATTGCTGACTTCATCAAGTAAATCCAGTATCGGCCAGAATTTGAGATAGGAATTCAACATCCAGTTGGCCGTCCCGTTTTTTTGGACCTTCTCAATGTAAGAGGAATTGAATGCCGGATCATCCTCTGACGACAATAAATTCAGCAAGGGCGTGTTCTGCATAGACCATTGGGTTTTCGCAGATGAGCGGTTCAGAGTAGCGTTAATTCGTCGATAATGACAGGCTTTTACGAACCCCGGCATACTCTTAAATAGTGACAACTGCCACAGCGTCTCGTCGTAAAAACTGGCGGATATCGATGCCTCCATAGACAGCACCTTTTTCTTACGCCAATATGGTATGTACTGACCATAATGATGGACATTTACGCCGCGGTCAACTAAAAGTCGCTCAAAATCCTTGGTGATCCACTGAGGGTCTATGAAGGAAATTGAGTATCCCATCCCGCCGAAAACATGGGGATATAATGACCAGGCTTCATCAATAAATTCGCCGACCGTTTTTTCGTTATCATTATTCTTCTGACGCACCGTATATCGGTGGCCTCCGACCAGAGCGGCTGTAGAAGGTAACGTGAACCCGCCGGTTGATACCGTATTTCTAAACCACGTAAAGCCGTCAAGACCTTCAATTAAGTCGGATCGAACCATGAGCAACTCACTCAGCAATTGTGCCGGGAATGCATCCAGTATAAACACCACGATATTCGGATGGTCTCGCGAAAAAGAAAATACCTCACCCGTGTTTTCAGGCAGCGTCGGAACTGGTTTTTGCTCCGCTGTGAGAGATCCGCGGTCAAAAAGCGCCTTGTAGTTGTGGACAAATTTTATTGCATCCACCGACTGCAATACCAACACCACAGCCAGAAACAGCGCAACGGGTTTCACGATCTGGTGGTAGTATCTCAGGACACCTGCAAATAGACTAATGAGCAATAGAGCTTCTATAATTTTCGATGAAAGACTCATGCCGGCGAGTACCTCTATATTGGTAAAGCTCACACCGCGAATTATACCCAGATTATAGTCGACAGCATAGCCAAAGATGTATACGACGACAGCAACCGCTAAACTTAGCCGTGTAAGAATACTGGACAGTGGCCCGACGAACACGGTAATAAGATACATCCCAACACCTCCGACAAGACATTTACCGACCATCGTTACAATGTGAGTGATAAACAGGCTCTCGGAATTGATGCCGAACGAATCGGGGCTGGAATAGTAGATATACAGGGGATTGAGTACGGCGACGACATAAATTATCGCGCAGTAAAAGTAGGCGAAGGGTAGGAATCCAGGGCGGCTACCCGATTTCGAGCCGACATCGAATATATGATCGGCTGTACGTTGGCACCAAACCTTGATATCGCTTACGAAATTTTCATTGGGTCTGTCTTTAACCTCCATTGCCGGGCTCTGCAAGTATTGCAGATTAAAGAAGTGCCCAATCCCGTTCTTCATCATCGAAAAGAGATTATTGAGTGTCCAGTAAAACACCAGGCCAGCGGACGCGCTGTAAAGAACCACAAGAAATATCAGCGCCAACACCCACAGTTGCATCTTCTCCTTGTGATCCATCCGGGCAGCGTAGACATACGCGGAAAGGATATTCACCGCGGTCATGACGATAGGGAGAACGTTTATCGCGGTGTCGCCGAACGTCGCAAGCCGATCGGGAGCGCCCAAGTCTTTAATGAAAAGGAAACCAACACCCTCGAACGCGGGGAAGTTTAGCAGGAGATGATAGGCGGCGAAAAAGAAAGGTATCTGAATTAAGAAGCCGAAGGACACTTTAATCGGTGACAAGGGATGGTAGTTAAATCGCCGATAGACCGCTCTGATATAAAAATACCGCTCTTGCCCTTTCGAATGTTTCTTTATCGACGAAAGCTCGGATGCCATCTGTGCGTGCTTTCCTTTAACGTCGACTTTCCACTTCTCCGCCAGGAAATACAGTGGCAGTAAAACGGCGTTAACCAGTACGCTTAGGATCACGAGTGACACGCCGTAGCTGTCCGTGACCGCGTACGCCGAGTCCAACGCCACTTTCATCGCCGCTTCCAGCGGAAATATAAAAATCAAATGGAGGATATGCGTCATTCTAGCCTGACCTATGCTTGAATTTCGTTGCGAGAGCGCTCAGTCTTCTTGAAATCGAGGAGTTATGAAGGTTGTGAGGGCGAAGGAATATAGATATATTTTGAGATCTCAGGTTCTTCATAACTCATTTAGTTCGAGGATAATCCGTGCTCGGAGTAGAAAGTTCATGCATAGGTCAGGCGAGTTCCTTCATAATCTGGAGGAGCTGCTCCGCGGCGGTCTCTCCTGCATTGCCGAAGTTATACACGTATTTTTCTCTCAGCTTGTCCAAATCAATGGGACTCTGATCGCTGACCAGTTTACGCAGTATCGCGGGCAGCTCGTCAAAATCCGTTTCATTGAGCGGGTGCCCGACCTGGTTTTGGATAAATAGTTCGTCAATATAATCCGGGATATATTCACCTTCGAAGCCGTCGAAGTTGAGTTCACAATCGACGGTTACAACGGGCTTTTTCAGGAGAAATACGCAATCGAATACAATCGCGGAAAAATCGGTTATCACGATATCGGACTCCGCTAGTACCGCCGCGGGTGACGGTGCGGTATCAATCGTCACGTCTCGGTATTCGCGAAGCTCCGATTTTATTTCGTTAAATAATTCGATTTGCGAGACGAGTGTCTGCGGATGCGGTCGAAATATGACCTTAAATTCGGGGTTGTTTAACAAGGCCCGGAAGAAATCTATCCCGAAGCGGGTGATCGATGCGTTTACTCCCCATGACGGCGCGACAAGTACGGTAATCTCCCCATCCTTTTTCGCAGGCGGGGTCGTCTTATCACCGAGCATGCTATCGAAGTATGTAAGACCGGTCTGAAGAAGCAGCTTTCGCGGGGTGCCACGGGCCTCTTCGAGTTTTCTAATGCTATCGACCTGGTGAGGACCGGAACACAGAACCGAGTCGAAGTAGTCGAAGGCGAAACGTTGAAACGTCAGTATTTCGCCTGACGTATGCATAATATGCGCGTAGTGATCTACGTTCTTCGATCGACGTAGATGGAAGATATCCAGTTGCGGTGTGGTCATCGCCACGATTTTCGCACTGATATTATTCAGGTAGGCGGCCAACCGATAATGACCGCCGATACATTTGGTAAAGACGTGTTCTAACTCACAATCTAAACCGGGGTCATTTTCGTCGGACGAGATATAGACGCACGGCACCGCCCTTTCATTCAAGGCTTTAATCACGGGAGCGAATACGCGCCAGTAGTGCCCGCCCTCCGAGTAAAAAACAATTTCCGCGCCCGGGATAGTCTCGAATTTCGCCGCAACCGTGCCGAAAATTACAGCAGCGAGTCTGTAGTAAGCACCGCGGACGGCATACAGCATAGAGCTCACGAGACCGATAATTGCGTAAATCAGCATACTTCCGGTACCGGGATCGATATAGGCAAGATTGTAGAGTGGTGTGCTATTCATCGATTGGGCGCTTAGCTAAATCACAGGATTCATCAAGAGATCTTCAATACCTGAAAGTGCAGAATCCGACACCGTTTCACGAATTGATAAAGAACTTGTGGGTACGGAGCAGGGCTTACATTCGGACAAATATTATTGGATCAACCTCAAGGCAGCGGAGAGCCCTACCCGATCGGCAATTTCCGGCCAGAAGAGGAGAGCACAGACAGTCTGTTGAGATATTAACTTACGTAGCGGCTAACTAGAGATTCGGGTTAAGTAATGACGGCTTGGGCTTTTTCGGCGTAATCGATCCGCGACCCGATTTCGGCGGAATTATACCAACAATCGCGGAGTTTTCGAAATCCGCGAGAGAATCTACTCCTTGAGTTCGTCGCCGATGTTCGAAAATTTGACTGCCTGCAGTTTAGCCTGAATTAATCAGTTTAGACCCGAAAAGTGTCGGCCGACCGGGCGTCCGCGGCTTGATTGGGCGGGTAGCTTTTCCACTTGTCCGTATAATAGGCTTCACGATGGTCGCCTGCGGATTCGCGGTTAAACGTAAGGAAGATATTTCGCCGGTAACGGTTGCTGGTATTGGCCGGCGAACCGTGTGGAATATACGAATCAAAGACAACGACATCACCGGGCTCGAGTTCCAGTACCTCGTATTCATCTGCGGACAGATCAGCCATGTCATCGTCTGATAACGGCTCCCAGGTCTCTGTCATCAATTCTTTTCGATAATCTCCAGTTTTCATGATACTCATAGCCGCGTTCTCGCGCGTATTCGGATCGACCGCGATTACCATAGTCAGAAAATAATCGCAATATGTACTCCAACCTGCCGCCTGATCCTGGTGAAGACTATCGGCTCTGCCTCCTGGCGGCTTATTATTGACCTTGTCTTTAAACAACACCGGCCGCTCGCCAAGCAATTGCTGCAAACACTGCAGGGGCTTGTCACCCATCAGCAACTCCTGCAGCTCGGGATGGTAGTCGCCTACGATGTGCTCTACCCTCAGAAGCACACTTGCACCGGTGAGCTCGCTTCGCTCGTAATACCTAGCCTCCTCTCCCGGAAGCACCGTTTTTGACTCGAGCGTATCCAGACGATCTGAAATGGTCGATATCGTTTTAGCGTCGAAGAAGTTTCTAAGTACAATGAATCCCAAGTCCCGAAATTTCTGCATCTCGTCAGTATCAATTGTCATATGCTAATCGTCTCCATTATTATAGCTCTGGTTATAGACCCCGTTCGAAAAGGACTCGCGCCCGGGCGCCAGCCTATATTGTACGGAATATAATTCCTGCCCTATATTTTTTATGAAATTACGCCCATTTCAATCATCGGATCGCTACTAAACTGAAAGCAATTGAGATTTTGAATGACTTGAATCTCACTGCGCATAAGATTTTGAACGAATTTTTTAACCGGCATTCTTTTGGCCAGCAGAATGCCAAGTCGAAAGCTCGAAGATTTTCAGTATATAAATCGTACCGGAGAAACATTTCGGCACGAGCGTGTCTCCCAGTCGCTGCATCGCCATCGAATTCAGTTTCGTAGTCGAGACCGACGAAGGCAGATACGTCACCTCTCCTTCTCCCCTGGGTCGCGATTACCGGCCAGGAAGAGGGTCGAGATTACAAACGCCGTGACTGCGATTAGTCCCAACATACAAAGCCCTGCGGTAGGCATCGCCAACCATTTTAAAGATTCCTTTGCCAACCCTGTGCTACCGAGGCCCGGAGCCCTCATACCGGCGAACATCCAGAACATCGAGTAGCCAAGGCTACCAATTCCCAGCATCAGCGCTGTCGCCGATTTAAGCCTGGCTCGCACCGGGAGGTAACAAAGTACAAGGATTAACGCGAGAGATGTTGTCCCAAGTCCATTCGCATGTATATGCGCCCGTTTGAAATAGACCCACGATTTACTCGTTATCTTCTCCACTTTCGCTCGGTCCCCGTCATATACAGGCACTAGCACCGCGTCGGCCTGTTCCTGCAGATATCCCTTGATACCGTCTTCGTAAATTCCAAAGGTCGCGCCCAACCCGAAGCCGTACAGCAATGTGATTAGCGCGAATAATAATCCGTATCGCATATTCGCTAAATCTTTCTCGAGGCTATTTATCATCGTATCTCAATCCTTTGGTTTTAGACTGATCCTAAAATTTAACACAATCCCTCCGACCGAACAAAGGTGATCACACCGGGAGGTCCACTACCTTACAGCAATGACAGGTTGTAGCAAATGGTCCAGGCCTAAACGTAAACTGATCGATTTCGGGTCTATGGTCTATGGGAAATAAAGGCCGGAATCGGCTAGATGCTGAAGAACGAACTGCCGACGATTGGGGAGCCAATCCTTACCAACGGATCCGTCGTAACCGCTTTGGTCATCAAAGCCATCGATCACTGGCTTCATGATCATCGCCAACCTCTTAAACTCTGCAGTAATTTTCCCGTCAGTTAATGCACCACCGCCCAAAAAATGGTATTTTACGCGGCGGGAGAAAAGGTTTCGAAACGGGTTGTCTACCGTGTGTCGGATAGCGACCAACTCGACATCGAGCGAAAAATCCGAGCTGGAAAGATTACGGTTATGCCCTTGGATACTGATCACATTCCAACCCGGTTTAAGTAGGGGAATGTGAGCGCTGATGTCGAAAACCTCTGGTCCATTCGCCTCGTGCTCTGTACGAGAAAGTTGGTCGTACGCCGGAAATCGACCGCTGCGATCCAGTCCAGCCGTTCGCATTACTTCATGACCGTTGATGTAGGCAACGAAGCTATCGTCGTAGTCCGCATTTAAGAATAGTTGTTGAAATTCGGGGTCTTCGTCGACATGAAACTTCTTTCGGAGGTAGACCGAGCTGTAATTCATTCTCATGTCCTCCAGAATCGTCGCGTCGTCGCTGTCACCGTATCCAAAGCCTGCAGTGCCGGTGGGCCAAAGCGAGTCGTCGTAGTCGAGCTTCAGCCAAGCACTGGCAACCGTCGACGGCTCCTGTGTGCCTTTAAGATACCGCCACTCATCGCTCGTTTCCACGAGCACCGTGCAGTCCGGTCCGGAGATAAGCGCACGAAATAAACGTGGAATATCCGTTCCATATTTGTTGTATAGCGGCTTAATTCTGAATAGGTCCGAAATAATGTTGTCGTGCGATGGCGTTCGGCGCGCCCGCCCGAATGCGCCTTCAGCGTCCCATACCATGAAATCAAACTTTCCCGCGGGTTTACGTCTCCGAACTGCTGCCCAGTTATTTTGTGGCCAATCATGGGTTCCGGCATATATGTTCAATAAGAGATAGTCAACAAAATTGGTTACATTGATCTTGTCGCTAATCCGGTCGTAATGGTCGCGGTTGGTTAGAAATTGACGCGGGATCAATGACATCAACTCAAGCCACGCGTCGAGGTCTCCATTTACAACGTTTCGATGCTGCCTGATCACGTCCCAGCGTTCCGAGGTCCCGCGTAAGGAGTTCAGGTAATCCTCATCAATTCTCTCTGTAATATTGTAGTAGCCCTTGTATTCACCATTGATTAGCAGATTAGCAAAGGTCCCGAGGGCACTTTGATATCCCATCGCATCCCATAGCCGTCTCGTTAACTCATCGCGGACAAACGGATTCTCTTGATCGTCAACACCGGCTCGGAGGACGACTTTATTAAGCGCTGCCGGACGCGCCCCGGGAATAAACACTGACGATAACGTCGGAGTTCCGTACTCCGGTCGCAAATATAGTCGATATGAAAGCTTGCTGTCTCTGCAGGTTAACCTCCTCGTATTGTTGCTCCCACTCAAGCGAATACCGCAATCGATAGCAAAATCGTGACCGTCCGTCGAGTTAAAGTACTCAACGGAGACCGATCTTTCCCACGAGCGACCGCGATTGATCGGGTTAAAGTATTCCGGGTATGGATGGTCCCGCCGGTACCAACGCGAACAGTCGCCGTTAACCCGTGTGTTGTCGCTCATACCGGCGATTCCAGTTGGCCCGACCAGGTTTTCTGTATCGGTCGCAATCGATACCACGGGAAGACTGCTTAATAAACGACCCTGATCGATTGAATAGGTCCGGGTGGTTACATCAAATGTTGCAAAATTCTCCCTGAATACAGCCGCTCTTAACACCTTCGACTCTTGGATTTCAATAGGGGTCTTATAGGCGAATCCGGTGCGGGCGGTTGGTGCGCTTCCGTCCGTTGTATACCGTATGTTCGCAACTCGATCATCGGTTGATAACGTTACCCGTAGCGGACGCGCATAAATCCCATGCGGTTCACTAAATTCGACGCGACCGGTAAAATCGATGTAAGAATTTGTGTTATTCGGAGCCCCGGGCGTCGGCGGAGAAAAGAAACGAAACGTTGAACTCAATTCGGAGTAGCCGTAAGAGTAATCTGGTCGTTGCGGCGGATACCGTGGCGAAATAAAACTGACAAGATTTCCCTGCCGACTATTGTCAATCACCCCAAGAAACTCTCCCGCACCTGACAACTTAAAATTAGTATGTAAGTTCTTTGAGTAGCGGTCGGTCCGGTCCTTCCCGCTTGCAAAAACAATCAGATACGAACGCGCCGGTATGGCCACATCTGGAAAGACCCATTTGCGAGCATCCATTATATTATCCGTTAGCGACCAACCTCTTAATGGCACGGCCTTTTCTGAACGGTTATAGAGTTCGATCCAGTCTGAGGCCTCGCCATCCTCGTCCTTGAGCCCGTGGCTATTGAACGCCATGAATTCATTTATGATAATATTCTGCGCGTGCCCGCACCATGTAGTGACCAAACAGCAGCAGATCGTGAATAGGGTAAGTTGTCGAAAAATTGTCATTAGATTCAGAACGCGATCCGGCCAGGCCGCTCTGTGCACCAGGCACCATACTTTTCGGCCGCAGCCGCGATCAAATTATAATGCTTTCTGTTAGATTTTTCTCACGGATTGGACTATTATGCTATACATAACCAATTTCCAGTTGGGCTTCGCAAATCCTAAGAATCAAATTCTTCGACATCATTATTGAAGCCCTGTATTCATCATCTCAGTTATACCGAAAATCATCAGGTTTTCGAAATATCGTTCGAATTCCCTCGCGTGGTTAGTTGAGAGTTATCCAAAAATTGTACTGCTTGCAGTATATCAACTGAGAAAAAGAGGATCCCAATCGACTTTATGAACGCATTCAAACTCAGCATCCGGAAATTCGTAACGGACGCAGTTAATGAGGTCCAGTTTTTCGACTTTCTCCTGCATCTGATAATGGCAGTTATTCTCGGAGTGATCCTGCAACAACTTTATATTCGATGTGGCAACTCGGTATCGAATCGTCGAAAGACAGCGTCAAACTTCGTATTACTAGCATGCGTTACGATGATCGTTATTTCGATTGTTAAGTCGTCACTGGCGTTGTCTCTCGGGTTGGTCGGAGCATTGTCAATTGTTAGGTTTCGAGCAGCAATCAAGGAACCGGAGGAGCTGACCTACCTGTTCATTGCGATTTCGATCGGCTTAGGCATGGGTGCCGGGCAACCCGGGATTACCTGTACCGGATTCGGGGTGATTTCTTTACTTATCCTGCCCAGATTTTTTTCCAGAAAATTACATTTGGATAACGGCTTTCTGTTAACAGTGTCTAACGAGTCAAGTGATGGTATCAAACTCAGCGAGATTACCGAAGTATTGGAAAAATATTGCAGCAACGTCCGGCTGAATCGCTACGACTATCCCGGGACTCGATCAGATTTCGCGTTTCACGTCCAGATTGATGACACGAACAGACTCGACTCGATCAGAACGGATCTTGTAGCAATCAACGATCAGTTTCACGTCGCCTGCCTGAACACTGATGATTTTGTGTAATTTACTCCTCTCAATAGGGAATTCTATTTAAGCAATTTCGAGAGTATCGTTGTCCATGAATGCAGACTGGGGGCGGCCGAATTTTCGGGCATCGTAAATGGTACCGCCGACGGGATTCCGACGGGATTTTAATCGGCGTCGCATCGGTCATAGTACACGCTGTACCTCAAAAAAGGCGGAAGACACTCGGGCAACGCCGGGTCGTAATCTCCGAAATAATTAGTACACTCCTGGAACCACTCCGCTCAACAATCCCGGCCCCTCGTGCCCATTAACACGCGTAGAAACGGCTACTATGGATACCCAGTCACACTATCGGTTCGAACGAAAGTATTCGACAACCAGATACTCAAGTCACCAAGTTGAAGCTCTCGTCAACCATCATCCGGCGTTATTTCGGGAGATATTTCATCCCCGCTCGGTAAACAACATGTATTGGGATACAATTGGCCTGGGTGCCTATTTCGAACACACTATCGGATCCTATCAACGAACAAAGACACGGGTGCGATGGTATGGAGATCTGTACGGGACGACGAAGTCGCCGAAACTGGAGTTGAAAAAGAAGAACACTAATGTCGGATACAAAAAACGATACCCTCTTGAGAACTTTCATTTGCAGGCAGGGGATCTCGCCTCGTACCTGTACCAGGAGATTGTGCAGGACGGCGTTCACCCGGAGGTGAAGCAACGACTCGCAAGTCTGACTCCAACGTTAATAAATAGTTATAAACGCAAGTACTTTCGCTCGTTATGCGGTCGTTTTCGGATTACAATCGATTCAGATGTTTCCTGTTATCCGTTACTGGGGGTAGCCTCATTGCCTGTAAACGGCATCAAGAATTCCCGATTAGTTATAATAGAACTCAAGTACTCACATCTGGATGACCTCCTCGCCACTGAGATTGCAGATAGCCTTCCGTTTACATTAACAAGAAATTCTAAATATATAAATGGCCTCCAGTTGCTATACAATTGGGTCCGATAAATATGTTTTATCGGTTGTCGTAAAATAAACTGCCGCGAGCAATAAATATGTACCGACGACTACCGCATCCGAGAGTTCGTTCGTTATACCGTCGAACACCCACTCAGCACCATGACAGTCCATTTCTATTCGCTTACGCACGAACTGCACTGAAATACGGTATTCGCTCGCTAAATTTAGTCGAGAAGGACATCGTTCTGGTACCCGAATTTGTGTGTGACTCAGTAATTCACCCACTTGATCAGCTTAAACTGGACGTTCGTTATTACCCGGTCACGGACACGCTAGAACCTGCTTGGGATGAACTGGAAATACTGATCGCCGATGGAGCCCATGCAGTTTTAATGGTTCACTATTTCGGACAACCCCAGGACATTCAAAGATTCCGGTCAATCTGTGACGCACATAAAATATATTTATTAGAAGATAACGCGCATGGTTTCAGCGGGTTGTGTGGAGGTGGATTACTGGGAACCTTTGGTGACATTGGGATCTCATCGCCGCGGAAAAGCCTCCCGATCCTTACCGGCGGATACCTGTATATAAACTCAGACCGATCGGCAAGGATACCGGACTTGCCACTTCGTCCGTTGAATCGGTTGTCGAGATCCGTCAAACTTATTGCGAGCTCCGTAGTCGACCATTTCCCAAGTGCTTTTAGGTTCTTGCGGAGAATGCCGGATTATAACTCACAGGACGCGTTCCGGGAACCCGGGATTCCCGATTGGGGGATGGACCGCTCGGCACAACTGATGATTGAGAGTCAGAATCCAGCAAGCATCCGCAAGACGCGGCAGGCGATTTACAGGGTTTGGCTCGAATGGAGCGGTTTTCATCAACTACGCCCTGTATTTCCCGCGCTCGCTCCCGACTGTGCGCCACTCGTTTTTCCAGCCTACACCAAGTCTGACGAAGAGACGATAAAATGGTTCGAATGGGGTTGGCAGAACGATATTTCTATTCATTCATGGCCGACATTTCCGAGCGAAATACTGCAATCTAAATCGGAAGCGATACAGTATTGGAAAAGAATGCTCTGTTTTCCGATCCACCAGCAAATGAGGCCGAAAGAATTAGAGAATACGCTCAGCCGACTGACGTTCGATTAAAACACAATCTTGGATTTTAAGGGGTCTCGTGTCTGGCTTCAACGCGATAAGCAGCGCAAGTGAAGGCCGAGATCAATTTCCTATTCAAACTGGATATTTCTGTTATCTGAAGAATTTTTGTTCGACTACGGGAAAAAATGGGCTCAATTTATCTATTTTCTCGCTACGATCCCTAAAGTCCGACAGACTCCTAGCCCCAGATCAAGCGAACTTTCCGATTTCGTACTCGTACTCTTACTCGGACTCGTAATCTTCCTGGTTTTTCGAGGTGAAATTTGGGAAGGGATTACGATTATGATTACGAGTACGATTACGAAGAAAATCCAATGAAAAGTTCGCTGGATTTGGGCCTAGCCTGATCTATGCACGAACTTTCTACTGCGAGCACGCATTGTACATGACCTAAATGAGTTACAAAGAACTCAAGACTTTGAAATAACTCGCTATTCCTTCAGCCTTGAAACCTTCGTAACTCATTGATCTCAATCACACTGCGAACTCTCGTGACGAAATTCGTGCATAGATCAGGCTAGCCTGAATAATTCACCAGCATTCTGCCCCGAGCCCTAATCTCTGCTCAAATAAACCGATTGGGAAAGCCAAGTTTTAATATGAGAATTACGATCTTCCCTTCATTTTCTGAAGCAGAACCGGCATGGAGAAATTTTGAGAACCTCTCGAATCACTATGGTTTTCAGAGTTTCGCATGGCAGCGCTGTTGTTACGAGTCCTTCGGCAAGGAATTGGGAATCGAACCGTGCATTGTACTCGTGGAAGACGACGACGGTGACCCCTTATTCTTAATGCCTCTAGGGATTCAGGTAAAATGCGGTACCCGCGTACTCTTGTTTATTGGCGACCGAGTAACCGACTATAATGCGCCGCTAATGCGGCGCAGCAAACCCGGAGTCATCACCTCCAAAAGGACGTTCGCCGAGATTTGGGAAGCCGTTCTCGATAGCCTACCGCCGTTCGATCTAATTCAGCTCGTGAAAATGCCTGAGTTCATACGGACGCAGCCAAATCCATTCTCCAATCTCGGATGGACACCGTACGAATCTGGTTGCTCAATCGATTTAACGGGCGACTGGAAGTCGTACAGCGAACAACATTTGGACAGCAAATTTCGCGCCGATACACGTCGGCGCAGACGAAGATTGGAAGAAGTTGGCGAAGTCAAGTTTATCATCGCCGATGAGATTAGTTTGCGCGAAAGCCTGCTCACTCAACTAATAGAGCAGAAAGAGCGGCGTTATCGCGAAACCGGGGTACTCAATTTGTTCGCGAATGAGGGGATCCGTCGTTTCTACCGTGAAATGACCCTGGGGGATAACACGAGGGATATGATCCAACTGTCGGCATTGAGTTGTGATGACCAGATCGTGGCGACAAATTGGGCAATGCTCATGGGCGAGGATTTCTATCATATTCTCCCCACGTATAAGGGCGGTAAATGGAATCGATATGCGTGCGGTAGAATTCTACAGGAGCACCTTGTTAGATGGTGCTTTGATAATAATTACCGTGTCTTCGACTTTACTATCGGCGGCGAGGGCTACAAACGGGTGTGGTATAACCGTAAGATGACCCTGTTCCGTTGGACGATGCCGAGGACTTATAAAGGCCGGCTATACAGCGCATGGCTCGAATTAAAGGAAAGAGTAAAACGGAACGCGCATATTTATGCACCGCTAAGACGTTGCCATTCTTGGCTCGACGAGTTTATAAGAAGATCGAAACAAGGATAGACCGCAAGCCTTAAAATAAGCGAACATTCCGATTCGTAATCTTACTCGTAATCGTAATCTTACTGGTTTTTCGAGGTGAAATTTGGAAAGGGATTACGATTATGATTATGAGTACGAGTACGAAAAAAATCCGACGAAAAGTTCGCTGGATTTGGGGCGAGCAGTCTGGAATGTGGGAGGCCTACCATTCTTAGCCGGTTTTGGCGCGCGCTTCGTTGTTCCAAGCCTTGTTCGAACTTCCCCAGGGCCACGGACGGGTGAGAGATGGGATAATTGGAGGCTAGCCAAGCTTCGCCTCAAACCGACAAGTTTTCGCGATCCTGGATACTGGTTGCTAGATGCCGGATAAAGAAAGTAGCGTCCAGCTAGTCTCCAGAATCAGGCATCCAGTATCAACATCTTTAAGGCAGAGCCGCACAAAACTCATCCGTTTTGTGTCGGTTTCGCCCTTTAAAGGTGTCTAGTTGATGACCAATTCCAACCCTTCCCGACTGTCACCTTCCCCGCTTAATCAGAATCTTTACGCCGATCGCCTCAATCGTTTCAAGCATAGCATCCCACGAGTATTTCTTATTCTCCGCGCGAATATTCCCGGGAAAATCGACGAAGTCCCGATCCTTGTAGTATTTACGAACTGCCATCGCGATGGCATCGGCATCCGATGGTGCAACGAGATACCCAGTCTGACCATCCGCAACTACCTCCGGCAAACCGCCCACTGTCGTTGCGATTACGGGTTTTTCGAAGCCGTAGGCGATCTGGATAATCCCACTCTGAGTAGCGGTCAAGTATGGGACAACGACAACGTCGGCCGCCTCGAAATAACGGGATACCTCTTCGTTCGGGACGTAGTGATCGACTAGCGTCAGTTGCCCACTCGACTTCAGCCGGTTAATAGAAAGAGAGTACTTCTCCTGATCCTCATAGAATTCGCCTACTACGAGAAGATGAAATCCGTCTTCAGTCGGCAATTTCTCCATCGCCTGAAGTAAATACTCCAGCCCTTTGTACTCCCGTATATACCCGAAGAAAAGAAGGACTTTCTTATCTCGTAACCCAAGGTCATCCCGCAGATCTGCGCCATTCGAATCTGTATTCTCCGAGAATACACCATAGGTCGGATGCGGATTCTTATGAACGTCGGCATCAGGTTTAATCCCGATCAAATTCTCTCGATCTTCCTCACTGTGCACAATAAAAGTATCGGTAACTGCGAAGGTCGTTCGTAATAGGAAAACGTCGATCATCGACCGCTCATGCGGGATGACGTTGTGGCATAGGAAACAACTCGGAATGCCTGAAATCAACTTTGCCAACCATGAAATCGACCCGAATGCGGGAGCGAAGAACGGGTTCCACCATGAGAATAAGATGAAATCCGGTTGCAGCCGACGGATTTTAACGAAAGTCGCAATCCATGTTATTGGGTTAATAGAGTCAATGCATGCGTTATTCGGGACCGTGAACGACTGCTGCGAGAGATCTTTCTGTGTCTTCCCGGGGAATAGCAGGTCAGGATACTGACGGTTAAGCGAAAAAAACGTCACATCGTGCTTCGACGCCAGCGTCTTGTATAACAGGGTCGTGTAATGGGAGATTCCGCCGCGAAACGGGTAGGTCAATCCGATAAGCGCGATCTTAAGGCTAGGCTCTTTTTCAGTCATCAATCAAGCTTTCCCTTAACAGTGCGAAGAACTGAACGTGCATACCGCGTGGGCTAATCGGGTTAAGGTTGTTCGGGCGGCCATACTGTTCCCTCACGCCGTCCGTGGCGCGTGCTGATATCGTAACGGGCGTCCAAATCCCTGTACTTACGAAGTATCATCTGAGCATCGAATTCAGCCAAAGCGCGCAATACCACACATGATTCGTCTGCGGATGCAATCAATACTTCCGCGATCTCGGCGCCTGCAGAGAGCGCGTGCGCTTTGTGTTGATTCTCATGCGCCTTGAGAGTCCTGATGAAATGTTCCCACTGTTTATATAGCGGCGAGGTACGATGATCCACGCCTGGCTCCCACCGCGGCAGGGTCATCTCGGAGGCAACCGTTACATGCACGTTCGTCCCCCTGCACATACCATCCTGTTTCGCATAATCGAAATCCCAATCCACACGCCAAGAGGTATATCCGTATGCCATTTTTCCGTTTACCGTGGTTAGTTTTCTTTTTTTCATCGACTGATACAAATCGCTTGCGGTAGCCCCGTTTACATCGTAATAAATTACTTCGTGCTTCTCCGCTAACCCGGAGCGGACCGAGTATTCCAATGAAGAATCGAGAGATCTGCACCCGAGCCAAAAGATACAAATCAGGCAAAAGAAAATCGCAGAAACGTGACTGGAAAGATTAGACGAAGGAACCATCATTTTAGGGCGTGAAATCGAGTCGTGTGTAGACTGCAAGCAGTCGAATTTTTGGACAACTCATAATGTATACCAACAATCATCAGGTTTTCGAAATATCGTTCGATTTCTCTCGGGTAGTTAGTTGAAAGATGTCCAAGAATTGGATTGCCCTGGTCGCCTATTAATCGCCTTTGGCGATATGGCGCCGCCGGAGGCTTGCCCGTCCTTTGGCGCGGCGGGTAAACTTTCAGTTTATCCATACTTCGGCCGGAATCGCTACCACCCTGATTATAACTTTTCGTCGTAACGCTTTCAAGAAGTCCATGTTTAAAATAAAGAAGGGAAAGACGAAACCGTCTTTCCCTTCTCAGTAAGTCGCCATCCGGTTCGTTCACTGAACCTACCGGTTAGCTTCCCGGGCACATCTTAGTTTCCACTACCCGAACCACTACCGGACCCATTCCCGGACCCATTCCCGGAACCATTCCCGGAGCCGTTGCCGGACCCATTCCCGGACCCATTCCCGGAACCATTGCCGGAGCCGTTGCCGGAGCCGCTGCCGGAACCGCTGCCGGAATCAGTAGCACATCCCGAACCACAGTTGCTGGCGGAGTCATTAGAGCCGTACTCAGTTACCGTTGAGCCCACAGCGGTGATACACACATACCAATGCCCCATTGACGAGCCTCCGGAGTGCCCATTAAACAGTTTGAGCGTGATCGTCCCGCCACAGATTTCGACGGGTTTGTTGCCCAGATCATATTTCTCTCCGTTCAACACAATCGCATTCCCATTGCTCTTCGGACGAACGAATACCCGGGTAGCGGCGCCGTCATACGACGTTACCGTACCGTTCTTCAAGTCATCCCGGCCAAATGAGCCAGATCCGGTCTCAACACAGAACTGATTATTATTGCTATTACCAGGATTGATATTGATTTCAGCCAGGTTCTCTCCGTCAACCGTCCCGCAGGTTCCTGCGGCATACGCAAAGGCGCTCACCGCGATCGTCCCGGTAGCGCTTTCTGACAACCCGGTGCTGGAGTCGGTGATCGTGTAAGAGAAGACTGTATCGCCTTCAAACCCGGTTTCGCCAGCTTCCGAATCGAACGCCGGAGGCGTATACGTAACGGTCGTACCGTTAGTACTCACCGCGCCGGAGCCGGAGCTTAGAGATGCTGCTGTGACCGACAGATTACTGCCGGTGTCATTGGCCATGACATCTATGGTAACCGCTGATTCATTGTCAGTCGATCCGGTATCATTGTTCGCAACCGGTGCGACAGCCGGTGCCGCACCGACAGTGACGCTTACCGTTGCATTCCCGGACGTATCCGTGCCATCCGTTGCCTTGTACGTGAACGTGTCCGAACCGCTGAAACCACTATTCGGTGTATACGTCACATTCGACCCGCTGCCCGCAACTGATCCGTTACTCCCCTGGGTTACCGCAGAAATACTTAGAGAGTCACCGTCCGCGTCAGTGTCATTAGCCAGTACAGCAATCGAGACTACCGTTGCATAGTCCGTTGACGCACTGTCGGCAACAGCAACAGGGGCATTATTTGTCACAGCCGCTGCGGTCACCGTAATCGTGACTTGACCCTCATCATCGTTAAGTGATGGATCAGTCGCTTTGTACTTGAACTTATCCTCTCCCGTAAAGTCGGCGTTTGACGTGTAAGAAAATGCCCCGGTCGCTAATAACGTCAGCGTCCCATCATCGACGTCATTACTTAATACTGCCGTTAGCGCGTCGTTTTCAGGATCGGAATCATTTGTCAAGACGCCGTCCGCCGAAACCGTCAGGGTAGCCCCGGATTCTACGGTATACGTATCGTCGTTCGCCGTGGGTTTTTCGTTTTCGTCATTCTGGAACGTAACTACAACACGCATGTGATCGTTCGCCGTGACGATAAATGAGCTGACCGCACCGATAGCTGTCAGTCCGTAGGTCTCGCCGTCCTCGATATCGTCCGCGTCATCGTCGTAATCGCTCTGCGCACCGACGTACACGCCGGCAATTACCTTGCCGTCTTCCGGTGTGACCGTGAATTGTTTGCTGCCGGCCTCCTGAACGAGACTAACGCCTTCCGAACTGATACTTCCATGATTTTCCGCTGACGCCCAAATAGTGACGAAACAGGTGTAATCCTTTATGAACCCCCTGTAAGCATCGCCGATATCCCGGTCTTCCGTGTGAGATATGGTCTTGGTAATCCCGTCGGTGTTGGTAAACTCGCCTGTTCCCCATTTACCTTCCATTTTATCGAGCTTATTAATATTGAGATTAGTGCCATCGGTGAAGTACACTTTATGCGTGTCAATGTTGACGTTCGCATCGCCGTCGGTGCTCACATCGGTGATTTCATAGTACGGGCAGCACTCCTCCAACGAAAAGTTCTCCGTAGTAGTGTCGTCCTCCTCACCGGAAAATGTGATCGTCGTGCCTTCGCAGTCGCTCGATCCGGTCACGATATCCGTAGCCGGTTGGCGATAGACCTCCAAACTCACCACCAGCGTCTCTCGTGCGTCCGCCGGTTTCTCGAACGGCCAGGCGATCTCTCCGTAGATTGTCGCATTTACGCTGCCGTCAGCATTCTCCGTTACGGTTTTCCATGTCCGAATGACCGACTGGAAATCAACCGCACTGTCCGTCAGTTGCTGGGCGAGGAACAATCCAGAGTTAGTCGCGCTACTGATACTCATCGACGAATCCGCGGCGATAATCACATTGCCTGAAGAGTACAACGCGTTTCCAGTAGCGAACTGGACACCGTTCTCTGCCGAAGCGGAAGCCTTCGTACCGTTTTTGAAGTAATTGACGAACTCCCAGTTACTATTGATTTGACTCGCGCTGTACCGCATCCAATTCTCAAGTAGATCGCCAGCGAAAGCCCGTGACCGCGACTCCTTCTGTGAGTCTAAACCGAGCGGGAGGATGCTAATCGCCACAACCATCCCAACGATTATGATGACCAGACCGAACATTACCTCGATCATATTCAGGTGATGTTTAATCGTACCGTGTCCGGCGCGATTCCTCTTGGTTCTTGTTACATTTCCGATTCCTGTTAACATGATATTTTCTCCTTTTGGTTTTTGGATTTCCTGTATTCCTGTTTCAATTTCACGGTGTAATACAGATCGCCTGAGTGGCTGGCCGATCGCCAGGCTTCTGGCAGCTGTCGACCGTTTGGCGCGTTGATCCGAAAACAACCGTTTTCTTACCGCCCGCTACATTATTGCGGGGCAGAAGATCATCGAGTTTGATCAGCGCGGGTTTTTCAGTTGTGTTCGTTCCGATCTCTTTCATTTGCTTTGCGTTTCACCTCCTTCTATTCGCTTTCTTAGCGTAACATAATTCTTGTTAGAAATTCATACACTGTTTTCGTATGCTCACTGGAAGACATAGCAAAAGCCATGCCATCAGCACCCTATGTATCATAAATAACTCATTTCGAATGCCTTATAAAATTATTATCCTGGTTTTCATCTATCAAGAATATAACGCCCCCTAAGATTAGTCTATTAACGATACATGACATGTATCGTTTTGATCCCACTAACCCGTGTGAGCCTCCTTGAAACTTAAAGGATTGACGATTGGTATATTTCGGAATTTCAGCAAAGGACTACGGTAAAAAATTCCCAATATCCAACAAGGAATATCCAATAACCAAGGGAAAAGAATAGAATCTGCCAGATCGACGGTTTTATGATTATCTTGTTCAAATATTACGCCTGTGAAACTTCGTGGAAATCTTCGACATTGAGAGCCCGTTTCGCATCGCAGCTGTCCCGTCGTAGTTACCCGAACGAAGACGGACGTGTCCGACGTAGCCTTGGCGAAGACGGATAAAATGTGGGGTAAAAAGGAAACCCACTGGTGGGCTCCTGTGAAACTTGAGTAATTTGACTGAGAGTTTCACCATGAAGGACATGAAGAGCATGAAGTAAAGACTTTTTATATTTTCCCATTCATGCTCTTCATGTCCTTCATGGTTGTAAAGCATTATTCGGTTGGCAGATTGCTTCTGTGAAACTTGGTCATTTTGACACACTAAAGTGTGAACTCCAACGGGCGCTACTCGCATACCAAAAGACAAGTGTTGTTAAGGTCCCCCGTTGGAGTTCGAAACAAGGATAGACTGCAAGCAGTCTGATCTATGCATCAATTTCGTCACGAGCGCTTTTAGCTGGCCTGAGATTAATGAGTTACGAAGGTTGTACGACTGAAGAAATATTGGCTGGATCTCTTAGCTAGTCCCGTGACCGCGGGATCGTACGTTCTTTGTAACTCATTTAGATTAGGTCTGATACATGCTCGAAAAAATTTCATGCATAGATCAGGCTAGCAAACAGATTGTTTACGCGGTTTAAAAAGAAAAAAGAGGAAGGACGAATCCTTCCTCTTTTTTATAGTTTGTACTTTACGTGTGTTTAAGACAGCTACTGCTAAGAACGCTGGCAGAAGCCGGTTAGTGGCGAATAAAATTACGCCCCGGAACCCGAGCCGCTGCCGGAACCTTCACCGGAACCCTCGCCTTCAGCTTCTGCACTGCCGGAACCTTCACCGGAACCCTCGTCTTCAGCTTCTGCACTGCCGGAACCTTCACCGCTACCCGAGTCGTCGCCAGTATCGCAACCGGAACCGCAGTTACTTGCTGAATCATTGGAGCCATACTCGGTTACCGTGGAACCTGTGGCGGTGATACAGACATACCAGTGTCCCATTGCGGACCCGCCGGAATGCGCGTTGAATAACTTCAGCGTTATCGTACCACCACATATCTCGACCGGTTTATTCGGCAGATCATATTTTTCGCCATCCAGGATCATTGCATTCCCGTTGCTCTTCGGACGAACAAAAATACGCGTCGCACTACCATCATATGACGTTACCGATCCATCCTTTAACTCATCCCGACCAAATGAATCAGACCCGGTTTCGACACAGAACTGATTATTATTGCTGTTTCCCGGGTTAATATTAATCTCAGCCAAGTCCTCACCACCAACCGTCGCACAGGTTCCTGGAGTGGACGTAAATGCACTAACCGTAATAGTTCCGGTCGCGCTATCCGTCTGGCTCGTGCTGGAATCAGTAATCGTATATGAGAACACCGCGTCGCCTTCGAACCCGCTCTCACCGGCTCCTGAATCGAATGACGGCGGCGTATAGGTAACGGTCGTACCATTAGTACTTACTGTACCGTCCCCAGAGGTAAGCGATACGGCGGTAACACTCAAATTACTACCAGTATCGTTGTCCATAACACTTACGGAGACCGCGGATTCGTTGTCCGTCGACCCAGTGTCGTTGATGGCATCTGGGGCAATACTTGATGACACCGCAGCAAAAACAGCGTGGATGGTATGATTCGCATTAACGTTACTAAAGGTATAGGACGATTGTGCGCCAACTGATACTCCGTCAACAACCAAATCCGTGATTTCATAGCATGCGTCATCGCCCGCAGCGCCACCGCCAAGGCCAAACCCACTAACACTGCCGCTCTGAGAATCGTCATCGGTCAGAGCAGATCCTCCGCCTGCACCGGACCCGCTGCCGGACCCTTCCCCGCTGCCGGAGGATGCTCCGCTACCAGAGTCCGCTCCACTGCCGGACCCTTCCCCGCTGCCGGAGGATGCTCCGCTGCCAGAGTCGTCCCCGCTACCGGAGGATGCCCCGCTGCCGGAGGATGCTCCGCTGCCAGAGTCGTCCCCGCTACCGGAGGATGCCCCGCTGCCGGAGGATGCTCCGCTGCCGGAGTCGTCGCCTGCACAGGCGTCAGGGGTAAGATTAAAGGTTAAAGATCCGTCTGCATCAACGGTAACAATGCCGCTCGGACTGATCGTTCCACCAGAAGTCGTTGTACTTGTGATGGTATAGGTAACGGCCGGCGCCGCATTTACGGTAACCGTGACTGTTACGCTGCCGGAAGAATCTGTACCGTCGGTTGCAACGTATGTAAATGAATCGGTGCCGCTAAAGCCGGCGTTAGGCGTATAATTCGCATTTGAGCCGCTGACCACGACGCTACCGTTGGCGCCTTGCGTAACTGATGCGATACTCAAAGAATCTCCGTCGGCGTCGGTATCGTTGCCGAGAACCGAACAAGATACGGATGTTTCATAATCTGCTGACGCGCTATCATCCGCGGCCACAGGTGCGTTATTCGCGGCAGCCGGGGCAGAAACCGTAACCGTAACCGTCACGCTCTCGGAGTTATCGGTACCGTCTGTGGCGACGTATGTGAATGTTTCCGTACCAACCGCCGTAGGCGTGAATTCTACACTCGAACCGTTGATAGTGACCGTACCACCGTTACTGCCCTGCGTGACTGACGCGATGCTTAAGGTGTCGCCATCAGAGTCTACATCGTTACCGAGCACAGCAACGGATACCAGGGTTCCAGGTGTTGTGTCCGCACTGTCGGCTACCGCAACAGGCGCGTTATTCGGAGGCGGCGCCGCGTTGACCGTAACGGTTACAGTCGCACTTCCGGAGATGTCCGTCCCATCCGTTGCTGCGTATGTAAAACTATCGTTTCCGGTAAAACCAGCGTCCGGTGTGTAACTCACATTCGAAGCCGAGGCTGTAACCTCTCCGTTGCTAGCCTGAGTAACTGATGAAATACTTAAAGAATCGCCATCAGCGTCAGTATCGTTCGTAAGCACCGAAATCGTTACTGTCGTTTCGGCAATCGTTGATGCGCTGTCATCAACCGCATCTGGTGCACTGTTCGCTACGGTGACAGTAATTCTGACCTCGGCCTTATCATCGTTCCCGGCTGGATCAGTCGCATTGTACTTGAACTTGTCTTCTCCCGCGAAATCGGCATTCGACACATAAGAAAATGCCCCGGTCGCTAATAACGTCAGCGTCCCGTCATCGACATCATCGTCCAATATTGCCGTTAGGGTAGCATTTTCAGGATCGGAATCATTTGTCAAGACCCCGGCCGCTGAAACCGTCAGGGTAGCCCCGGATTCTACCGTATAGGTATCGTCGTTCGCAATGGGATCTTCGTCTTCTGCATTCTGGAACGTGGCTATTACACGCATGTGATCGGTCGCCGTGACGATAAATGAGCTGACCGCACCGATGGCTGTCAGTCCGTAGGTCTCGCCGTCCTCGATATCGTCCGCGTCTTCGTCGTATTGTTCCTGAGCGCCGACGTACACGCCGGCAATTTCCTTGCCGGAATCCGGTGTGACCGTAAACTGCTTGCTGCCGGCCTCCTGAACGAGACTAACACCTTCCGAACTGATACTTCCATGATTTTCCGCTGACGCCCAAATAGTGACGAAACAGGTGTAGTCCTTTATGAACCCCCTGTAAGCATCGCCGATGTCGCGATCCTGCGTATGTGATATCGTTTTTGTTATCCCTGCGTCATCGGTAAACTCGCTGACTCCCCATTTTCCAACCATATCATCAAGCTTATTGAGAGTCACATTCGTGCCATCGGTGAAGTATACCTTATGATTGTCGATGTTCACATTGGCATCGCCGTCGGCGGTAACATCGGTGATTTCATAGTACGGGCAGCATTCTTCCAACTCAAAATTCTCGGTTGTCGTATCATCTTCCTCACCGGAAAATGTTGTCGTGGTGCCTTCGCAATCGCTCGATCCGGTCACGATATCGGAAACCGGCTGACGGTAGACTTCGAGGCTCACGACCAGCGATTCACGGGTAGCAGCAGGTTTCTCAAACGGCCAGCTTACTTCGCCGTATATGCTCGCTTCAATACTGCCGTCGGCGTTTGTGGTCACGATTTTCCAGGTCCGAATGCTCGCCTGAAAGTCAACAGTGTTGCCCGAATACTGCTGTGCAAGGAATAATCCGGAGTTGCCGGTACTGCTATTTATATCCATGCTGGAGTCGGCAGCGATAATGACATTGCCTGAAGAGTAGATCGGGTTGCCGGTATCATACTGGACACCCGTTTCGGCGGAATCCGGTGCCTTGGAATTATCCCTAAAGTAATTGGTGTAATCCCAGTTTTTATTAATCTCGAACGCAGACTGTCGCATATAGTTTTCGAGTAAGTCCCCGGCGAATGCACGTGATCTCGCGGCATCCTGCGAATCCAACCCGAGCGGAAGTAAACTGAGTGCGGCGACCATCCCAACAATGATGATAACCAATCCGAACATTACTTCGATCATGTTCAATCTAAATTTTACAAGTCCGGACCCGAGCGTTGAAATACGTCCTGTGAGATTTTTGCTTGGCTGTGATAACATACTTTTTTCTCCCATTCTATTTTTTGTTGTTTTTCGCTATACACACTCACCGCCTGTTGCCCCCGACGGAGGCTTGCCCACCAGTCTTGCCACAATGGGTAAGCTTCGCTGTCTAGTTTCTAGATTGGAACTACCCGCGCCGCCTCCGCGTCTGATCCGCGGATCGCGTCGATCCAAAGATCACTTTTCCCTTTCCCCCTTTCACATTGTCGCGCGGAAGTAGATCGTCGAGTTTTACCGGTATTTCTTTTAGCTTTTTCTTGTCTGTTGAATTTTCCATTATCTCGCCCTCCATGGCGATTTCTGATAAAATATTAATTTTGTAATGTGCTATACCAATTGCAGTCTAATCTCAAAATCCAGTAAAGCTCGCCCAACGCGGTTCCTTGAACTGCAGATTTTACGCCATACTGACAAAAACTTATATAAAATACCTAAACTACAGATATTTACGGCTATTTTCAGCAAACCCCTTCTAGAAAAACCGTACATATACGAGACTATCAGAGTCTAAATGCAATACATGAGCGGTGCAATTTCGAGACATACCCCCATCGCAGGTAAATAGTTAGACTCTGTTCGGGAGGTGGGGGTACGAATGCCAGGCTAGCGCATGAACTAGTCGTAAAATAAGCGAACATTCCGATTTCGTAATCTTACTCTTACTCGTACTCGTAATCTTCTTGGTTTTCCGAGGTGAAATTTGGAAAGGGATTACGATTACGGGTAGGAGTGCGAGTACGATTACGAAGAAAGTCCGACGAAAAGTTCGCTGTATTTGGGGCTAGCTTACATTATGCATAAACTTTCTATTGCGAAACGACCTATTCTTCGTCCTCTGGATCGAGGCTCATCTTATCGATCGTAAGGAATTTTACCCCGCCGGTAAATCCGTTCACTTTCAAGGTGACCTGATTCGCGCAGCTCTTAAACTTATCCGGCTCGGTTGCGGCTCCGGGATTTACAATAATCCAGTCATTCGGGACGCCGGCAAAATATTCAGCTTCTCCGACGGTTATATAACGGTGGGACGGTGTCGCCTGCTTTAATCGACCGGAAGGCTTAAAAATAACGGCACGGCAGGAGAGGACAGAACCGTCTACATAGGTGTTGTCAGGAACCAGAGGTTCGCCAATTTGAGGCTCGCCTCCGTTTGCGGCGCGGTCGATTGTAATCGTGACGTAAAGTGGATCATCATTCGGATATACAGAATAAAACTTCGAATTCGTTCCACTATCATAGCCCTTAATGCCGGTATCTCCGTCCGCCTCCATGATAGAACAACTGGTCGGCAGGAAAATCCACTTGGAACCGTCAATCCAGGAGTCAAAGTCCGAATTCGAATCGACATATGCGAGGCGGCAGATGGAATACATATATTCTTCCGTCAAATTCGTCATCTGGTCGTCGGGCATCAGGAGGGCAACGTACTTGCCGCTTGTCTGCGCGTATTGATGGGCAAGGCTCAGTTGACCGGCGATGATTTTCGCCCCGGCATTTATTCGAGACCCGGCCATCATCTTTTCGAATTGCGGGATGAACATGCCGAGCATAATGCCGGCGATAACCATGACCAATAGAAGCTCAATAATTGTAAACGAGCGGCACCGTATTCTGGTAGCTGTAAACGGCCTTCCTGTCATTTGCATCACTGTTGGATTAGGGTTTCACGTAGCCGGACCGAAGCATCAATTCCTACCCGCGGCACCGTTCACCTAATATAATAAGTCTCTTGCAAATGTCTATTCGAAACCGGACTGAGGCGGACAGGACCGCCTGTGAAACTTAAAGGATTGTCGATTGATATGATTGCTGGATTGACGATTGGAATATTCCGGAATTCTTCCAAATGATTACCATAAAAAAGTTTCGTTAAATATTAACCGGGCCGGCACGGCCCGGACGGTTACTTCTCTGAAACTTAGGGGAATTTTAGATTTATGATTTTCGATTTGTATATTTCGGTATTTCAGCAAAGGATTGTGGTAAAAAATTCCCAATATCCAACAAGGAATATCCAATAACCAACGGAAAAGAATAGGATCTGCCAGATCGACGGTTTTATGATTATCTTGTTCAAATATTACTCATCTGAAACTTGGCTCAAATCTTCGATATTGTGAGCCCGTTTCTTATTTTAAAATGTGGGTTAAAAATGAAACCCACTGGTGGGGCTCCTGTGAAACTTGAGTAATTTGACTGAGATTTTCACCATGAAGGACATGAAGAGCATGAAGTAAAGACTTTTTATATTTTCCCCTTCATGCTCTTCATGTCCTTCATGGTTGTAAAGCATTATTCGGTTGGCAGATTGCTTCTGTCAAACTTGAGTAATTTGACACACTAAAGTGTGAACTCTCCGCACGAGCGGAGAGTTCACGCTTCAGCGTGTCTTAACCCAAGTTTCGTCACGTATTAACCGGGTCAAACATGGCCTAGCCGGTGGCTCATCTGAAACTTGCCTCAAATCTTCGATACTGTGAGCCCATTTCGTTAGAACGTGTCGAAAACCTGGTTGAAAACAGTATATTTACGCAACGCGACGATCAAACAGACTGCACGCAGTCGATCTGCGGGTGGTCTGACAGGGCTCGCGCGCATCGGGTTTCGAACGATATTTTCCGGTCGACATCGTTTCGGCACGACAGGTAAACGCTGAATTGTCGAATAAGGGTTGGGCGAAAAGAAGGAGTTGAGCATATCTGGACAATGGCGATAATATCAGGGGTGATTCTGGCAACGATGTCATGGTACGCCGTAAAGTTTCGGGTAACGGTCCCCAAAGTATATAGGACGGTCTATCAGGCGATTTTTTATAATCATACAGCTACGATTGCCTGGGCATCGGTGGCGTTAGTATTCGTGATCGGAAGTAACGTCCGAGTCCAACCGGGGGGGATGAAACTCAAAGATTCGAAGAATAAGGGAGAATTACACGTATCCCGATCGCTCGGAAAATATCTTGCCGGACACTTCTCTGAAGTCGCTGCCCGTAAGACCGAGGTACTCATCATTGATCGGGTGAACGAGAGTATCCGGATGGAACATCATAAAGCCTTTGTCGCGGGGTTTGAGGCGGGGATCACAAAGAATATTACGAAGGTCTCGGTTGCAAAAATACCCCTCGCTAACAACGCCGCGGGGGCTGACGCAAACACGATCGCGGACGCATCAGAAATCACCGCGAATTTATTCGATGAAATACTCGCGGAATACCCAGATACGAACATGGTTGTTTCGCTGGTCGGCTTACCGACAAATTACGAGGGCAGCAAACTCTGGGGGCGAGTGGCTCGAGGTGAAAGCCTTATCGCTGTTGTCACCGACGATGTTTATCTGCACGGAGAAATGCTGGTGAATGGAGAGATTTCCGCGTTTGTCGTGCCGAAACCGGTATCGGAGTATACAAGTTTTACGGGTGCCGAGTCTTACGAGACCGTATTTGATAGCCGTTACAGCTTTATAGACGCGGATAATCTTATTCTTAAAATCAAGAAAAACCGGATTCTATTTAAGATGTCGAAGGTGTTTTGATTTGATACCCTCGCACACGGTTTCTGCGGCTTAGCCGTCTTCTAACTCCTTTTTCAACAACTCCGTCGCGACCTGCGGATTCGCCTTGCCCTTACTGAGCTTCATTATCTGCCCGACTAGAAAGTTAAGCGCTTTATTATTGCCATCTCGAAACTCTTGTACCGGCCGCGGATTGGAATCGATTACGGCTCTGGCAAAGTCAGCTATTTCGGTCGTATCTGTAACTTGAACAAGTCCCTTTTCCTCAACGATATCGCCAGGCATCTTTCCGCTGGAAAACATTTCGGCGAATACGACCTTCGCGATCTTTCCGTTTATAGTCCCAGCTTCAATTAACTTTATGAGCGCAGCGAAACTTTCGGGTTTGACCGGCGAGGTTTCAACGGAAATATTTGCCTGCGCTAATTCTCTCAAGAATTCCGACATCATCCAGTTCGCTATTTTCTTCGCTGAACCGCCGTGGGTAACGCAGTTCTCAAAGTACGCCGCTATCGCCTTATCCGCGGTCAAAACGGTAGCATCGTACTCGGGAATTTTGTATTCGGAAACGAAGCGCTTACGCTTATCTGCGGGCGTCTCCGGCAAGGACTTTCGGATCGCCTCCAACGTTTCGTCGGTGATTCGAATCGGCATCAGATCCGGTTCCGGGAAATACCGGTAATCATCCTCGCTTTCCTTTGCGCGTAACGGATAGGATTCGCCCCGGTCGTCGTTCCAACCGCGCGTTTCCTGGATCAATTCGTTACCGCTATCGAGTATTTCGGATTGCCGTTGAATCTCATAGGATATTCCGTGGTGCGCAGCCTTAAAACTATTTAGATTCTTCAGTTCCGTTTTTGGATTCAGCGTACTCGCCCCCGCGGGCTTAAGCGAAATGTTTACGTCACACCGCATCTGCCCTTTTTCCATGTCACAGTCACTGATATCGGCGAACTTCATAATCTGCTTCAAGGTGTTGAGATATAGATACGCTTCATCGGCGGATGTAAGTTCCGGCTCACTAACGACCTCCATCAACGGAACGCCGGCTCGGTTGAAGTCGATACCGCTGCATCCGCTGTAGTGCACCGATTTTGCGACATCCTCTTCTAAGTGGATGCGGGTGATACCGATAATCGTGGAATCGACGAAGTTCCCGGTAAGCCCTTTACCGACGATCTCAACACGGCCGTCTGCACACAACGGCAGGTCGTACTGGGAAATTTGGTAATTTTTGGGCATGTCCGGGTAGAAGTAGCTCTTGCGATCAAATTTACTGTACTGGGCGATCCGGCATTCACACATTAACCCCGCGAGTATGGTCGTGTGTATTGCCTCCAGGTTCGGTACCGGAAGGACTCCAGGATAGCCAAGACAGACCGGGCATACCAGGGTGTTCTTGTCCGCGCCGTATTTATTCGGGCAGGAACAAAACATCTTGGATGCCGTCCGGATTTGGATATGTACCTCTAAGCCGATTACGATATCATATTTCATAAGGCGTGTTTCGTGTTGCGTGTTTCGTGTTGCGTGTTTCGTGGCGCGTGGTGCGTGGTGCATCCTCCGGAAGAGGATAAATTTCGTCCTGCAGTGGCAGGAAAGTTACTTATCGCCGCTGGGACAGCGCCTCCCACATTCTTTGACAATCGCAAATCGTCAGCCGATCCCGCGACTGCGGGAGAGACGAGCTAACGCAAGGTGGCAACGAAGTAACAATCGAAAATCCCTTAAACTTCCTGCATCAACCAATGACCCGCCTGAAGGATCGACCGCTCCTGCATCGACGCACCGATCAGTTGCACGCCTATCGGGAGGTTGTCGCTGCCCACTTTCACGGGAACTGATATAGCACAGATACCGGCGAGGTTTACAGGGATTGTGTAAATATCTGACAGATACATTTCAAGAGGATCAGACATCGCCCCGATTCTAAAGGCGGTCGTCGGTGATGCCGGTGCAAGTATTACATCACATTCTTCAAATGCATTTTCGAAATCCTGACGTATGAGCGTTCGCAGTTTTTGTGCCTTTGAGTAATACGCGTCATAATATCCGCTACTCAATACGAACGTCCCAAGAATAATTCGGCGTTTGACCTCCAGCCCGAAGCCCGCTTCACGGGTTTTCAGATAGGTTTCCAATAAATTTTCGGCGTCGCGACTGCGGTCACCGTAGCGGATGCCGTCAAATCTCGAAAGATTCGAGCTCGCTTCGGCGGTCGCTATGATGTAGTACGCGGCCACCGCATACTTCGTATTCGGCAGTGAAACCTCAACGATACCGGCACCGGCCTTTTCGTACCGCGCGACGGTGTCTTCAACCGCTGATCGCACCTCCGCCGACAACCCGTCACAATCGAAATATTCCTTTGGCACGCCAAGTTTAAGACTCGTTATATCGACGGCATCCAGCGCCTTTTCGAACCCATCGTTTCCTGTCGGGAGTGACGTAGAATCCCTCGGATCGTGCTCTGCGAGGATGTCCAATAAAATAGCGGCGTCGCGAACGTCCGCAGTAATCGGTCCGATTTGATCAAGAGACGACGCGAACGCAACCAATCCATAGCGGGATACCCGACCGTAAGTGGGCTTCAATCCGACGACTCCGCAGAAACTAGCAGGCTGTCGTATAGATCCACCTGTGTCCGATCCCAAGGCGGCGATCGCCTGCCCGGAAGAGACTGCCGCAGCAGATCCGCCACTTGATCCTCCAGGGACATGGTCGATATTCCACGGATTTCGCGTCTGGAGATACGCGCTGAACTCAGTGGAGGAGCCCATTGCGAATTCATCCATATTCGTGCGTCCGAAACAAACGAAACCTGCTTGTTTAAGACGGGTAATGACGGTTGCATCGTAGAGGGCTGTGTACCCTTCCAATATCCTGGACGCGCAACCGCAGGACTGGCCGCGGACCGAAATATTATCTTTGATCGCAATCGGTAACCCGTCGAATCGCGATCTCGACTTCCCGGACTTTCGCCTCTGGTCGGACGCCTCAGCCTCAGCAATCACCTCCGCTTCATCGATTTTCAGGAAACTTTGAATCGTATCGTCGACCGAATGATGCCGTTCGATTAATCGGACAGCCAACGTTCTCGACGTGATTTCGCCGTTCTCCAAAGCTTCCGCCATTCGGGAAATCGTGTTTGGTTCGGCGCTGCTAACGAAATTGTCAGTATCGTTCACTTCAGTGTCCTGTAGACTATTTGTACTGCCCGCGATCTCTCCGCATAAGCGTGAGTCTCGGACATTCTGAATCGGGATTTATCAACAAGCAGTACAGTTTTTGGATAGCTTCGAGTTTATCAGCCAAGAATTTCCGAACTATATTTTAACCGGCTATCATGTCTCACCACTTGACCGGTCGTAGCTACTTGAGCGAAGACTGATAGCCGCAAGGCGAAGGCGGAAGTCACGCGGACGACGCCTGGTCGAAGACTCCATGACTTTCGGTATAGTAATTTATACCGAACGCCTTCGAGTTTTCGAAGTACCGTTCGAAATCTTATACGCAGTTAGAATTAAAGCACTCAAAATTTCAACTGCTTGCAGTTTAGCTGGAAGAGGCTGTGTCGCGCCCCGCAAGAATAAATGATATTAAGTTCTTAACCTTTTTCGTAATCGTACTCGTAATCATAATCGTAATCTCTTTCGAAGTTTCACCTCGAAAAACGAGCAAGATTACGAGTAAGAGTAAGAGCAATACGTATCAGAATGTTCGCTTTTTTTAGTGCTTGCAGTCCAAAATACGGCCGCTACCCCTCCCCTCTTCCTTCTGCCTGAATGACAACCGGTACCTTAAAATATAAATCATCCAAAGTGTCGGGGGCGTTGGCCAACACTTCGTTGCGATCTAACGTTTCTCCGACGTTATCTTCACGAAAGACATTCTCGATCGCTGACGCATGTGCAGTCGGTGCGATATTGTCAATATTAACTTCCGAGAGCATCTTCGCGTAATCAAGAATCGATTCGATCTCGCGCTGGAACCTGGAAATTTCTTCGTCGTCCAATTCCAGCATTGCCAATCGTGCAATATGAGCAACATTAACTGAATCGTCGGTTGAATTTTTCATGATCGATTTACCTCCGCTGAAACCGTTGGGATTTGCGATTTTCGGAATTTTACCAAAAGATTACAAATAACAAAGCTAAAACCGGCTGGATCTCTTCGTCTAGTCCCGCGACCGCGGGATCGTACGTTCTTTGTAACTCATTTATATTAGGGCTGATACATGCTCGCAGTAGAAACTTTCTGCATAGATCAGGCGAGAGTTCATGCTTCAATATGGTTTTAATTTGCCGAGTAACAAATACCACGCTAAAGCGCGAACTCCAACACCGTCTCGTATACAAATCGCTGATTGTGCGGAACCTCAAGCAATCCGGTTTTCGGCCGGCCGAGAATTAATCTCAAGAAATTTGTCGCTGATTAGACGCTGGGTTATACGGCTGGATAGCAGTTATACCGAACGTCTTCATTCCGCATGCGGGACGATAACTCAAAAATCATTACGATAATTTCAGGAACTTAATATGTGCTCAGATCGAGTCGCCTTCCAGATTGGAAGCGTCACAGTTTATTGGTACGGAATATTCGTCGGACTCGGATTTCTCGCCGCCATGCTGCTTATGCAGTGGCGCGGGAAACGAAGTGGTTTGTCAGGAGCGGTGATATCTGACTTGTGCTTTGCTGCTATTTTCGGCGGAATCTTAGGTGCGCGACTACTTTACGTAATCCTGAATTACCGAGAATACGTGCAGAACCCGATCGAGGTTCTTCGAATTGACCACGGCGGTCTGGTCTTCTACGGCGGATTAGCGGGTGGCACCGCGGGAGTTGCATGGTTGATTAGGAGACGAAATTTGGCATGGGGAAAAGTCGCCGATCTCGCAGCCCTGGGACTGCCTCTTGGGCAAGCGATTGGCCGGGGCGGATGCTTGGTAAATGGCTGTTGCTTCGGACATCCGTGGAACTCGGCGCTTGCGATAAATTATCCAAAATTAAGTTCAATATGGGTAACGCAGGTTGATAAGGAATTAATTACCAGCTATTCGGAAAAATGTCTTTCTGTCTTTCCCTCGCAGATCACTCAATCCGGCATTAACCTGATAATTTTCGCAGTACTTCTGGTCGCATCGACCCGAATCAAAGGTCCTGGCAAAATTTTTTCCCTTTATCTAATCCTATATCCTCTTGGTCGATTCCTAAACGAATTCACGCGCGGTGATTATTACAATTACTATTGGGGCCTTACGATATCTCAGCTTATTTGTGTTGGGCTACTTCCCGTTGGTTGGTATCTGTTCCACAAATTAGAAAAAACACCGGTGCGCACGTGAGCCCCGAAGAGTTCATAATAACGAAAGACTCGGACGCGGGAATGCGGTTGGATCGATATCTTGTTGGCGCGTGTCCCGACGTTTCCCGAAGCGGCCTTCAACAACTGATCCAAACGGGATCTATACTCGTTAACCAGCAACCGATCCGAAAATCGACGTTATTAAAGAATGGGGACAAGATCCAAGTCAACTGGCCGGACAACGACACCCCGGTAACTCCGGACCCGAATATTAAGTTATCAGTGATTTACGAAGACTCCGACGTGCTCGTAATAGACAAGCCCGCGGACCTGGTCGTACATCCCGGAGCAGGCAACGCCACCGGCACCTTGGTAAACGGACTACTTCATTACGACTATGCGTGTTTTTCGCTGATGCTGGATCCGGACTCCCGCCCGGGAATCGTCCATCGGCTCGATAAGAATACGACCGGGGCAATGGTGATCGCTAAAAACGAGGATGCGCGAGGCTATCTAATAGAAGCATTTAAGAATGGTCGCGTCGAGAAAAACTACCTTGCACTCGTCGATGGTGTTCCGCCCCAAGAACGCGGGGTTATTCAGTCCCGTATTGGTCGACATCATGCAAACCGGAAGAAAATGGCTGTTGTCGCTGCACCAGCCGGGAAAGACGCGCTCACGACCTACCGTATGGTTGAGTCTTCCGGGACACAGTCTCTACTGCAAGTGGAAATTCAAACCGGCCGTACACACCAGATCAGAGTACATCTCGCGCACATTGGATACCCGGTGATGGGCGATTCGAAGTACGGCAGGTCGAGACGAGCAATAGAGGTGCCGAAACGACAAATGCTGCATGCATGGAAATTGTCTTTCCCGCCTCGGTCAGGCGGAGTTACCCGGACTTTCACTGCACCGGTACCTAAAGATTTTGCCGAAACTGCAGCACGTATCGGTATCGGATTGGAAGAGTGCCTCAATCGCCCCCTCGACTCGCCATGAAAGACAATTATGACACATCCGCTAAGACAGGAATATTTGGTGGCACGTTTGACCCGGTACACAAGGGGCACATCAATATCGCATCGCGCCTCTGCGAGTCAGGGTTGATCCGACAGGTCATATTTATGCCGGCTGCGCGCCCGCCGCATAAAACTAAAGTGGACATCACTCGCGGAGCTCACCGCCTGGCGATGCTGGATCTCGCAGCGAAACGACATAAGAATTTTTTCGTTTCCGACTATGAACTGAAGTGCCCGGGAATATCATATACAATCAATACGGCTATCTATTTCGCTAAGATATTCGGTAAAAATCTATATTTTATCGTCGGAATGGATTCCCTCAACGAAATCCATTCCTGGCACCGCGCCGGGGAACTAACCGGTGACTTCAAATTCCTCGTATACAACAGGCCGGGAGAGCAGCCGGATCAGCACACCCTGATTGATGAATTGGGACCGGAAGTCGCTGGTAAACTAATGTCTTCCGTCGTCTCCAGCAGCGTTTGTGATGTAAGTTCAACAGATATTCGCCGCCGCCTTCGTAACGGCGAAGACGTATCCGCTTTTCTAACACCAGAGACTCTAAGTTATATTACCCGGAACGGGCTCTATAGGAAGTTGAATATCTCGTAGCGTTTGATCGTAACCACTCCCGTTTTTTGGCGTGATTAATTCACGGGCGCCTCGGGAAATGATACTTTATCGTGCTGAAATCGGCATAAACGTAAGGGAAGAAAGGACGAAATTGGATATCAAAACCATTGTAGACGAAGCGATTGGCGTGTGCGAGGACGCGAAAGCCGAAAAAATACTTGCTTTTGAAGTCGGTGGTACATCTGTGCTCACCGATTATTACGTCATTTGCAGCGGCAATTCGACAACGCATGTTCGGGCGATTGTGGAACGCTTGCAAAAAAAGTTCAGGGAAGCTGGTGTTGAATTACGTTCGCGCGAGGGAACAGCGGGAAACGAATGGATAATCATTGATTATAACGACATTGTCGTTCACGTTTTTTCCGCTGAGTCGAGAGAGCGTTACAATATCGAAGCGCTGATTGACAAGTCCCACCTAATCTATCCCGACTCGTCCGCAGCATCGTAAGTTCAACCGGCACTGACAGCATCTCACCGAGTCTGTTATACCGCAAGCGGTACAATTTTTGGTCTGGATTCCCCGCGGCTCTTCCGGCATTAGCGCGGATCCCGATAGTACGGGACGCTTATGCAGTCCCCACGAGCGGACTCCGAGAATACGGTCCGGATGACCGAGACTCCGCTCGTTCGGAGAGAGATGACTTCAAAATGATTGCGTAAGAAATATCGGACGATTTTTCGAACAGCGTCGCTCCGCATAAGCGCGAGTCCGCTCGTGCGGACCCAGGCGGCTCCTGCCTTCGGCATGTGGCTATCAGTCTTCGCTCAAGTAGCTACGACCGGACAGGTGCCAGGCATGATAGCGGGTTAAAAAACGCGAAGGCGTTCGGTATAGATTTACGGTCCGTCGATTATGGCTTCGTCGGTCAGCATCACCGGTATGCCGTCCTTAATCGGATACTTACGCTGACATTTCGCGCACTTTAAATACTCACGGTCGTCAGTCAACTCTACCGCCGGGCGTTCGTCGCACGCCGGGCAGGCGAGAATCTTCAGAAGTTCTTCTGATATCGGCAATTCGCTAGTCCCAGAGTCCACCATCACCTCCACTGTCGTCTTCGTCCTCCGGCTCCTCTTCCGCGTCGTCGGCTGACTCTTCGGTTTCCACCTCCTCGGCGTCGGGGTTCACGACTTCGTCAGTCTTCTCTACCCCCGCTTGAGCTTCGTCGATTAACTGCTGTTCGCGTTCTGCTTCTTCCCGGGTCCTCCACTCGTCGTTGAACAAGACAAGCCCGTTATCGTAGTAAAGCTTGACCTTAAGTATAGGTCTAAGCCGCTCGCGGAGTTGCAGGCGCTTTTCCGCTAATCGTTCGGCAACATAGTCTCGCTTAGCTATCCATTCTCCGTTAACCATAAAGTAGCCGGCAACCATATACGCTTTCTCCAACACCTCCTGCCGAATTTTGTATTCATACTCGAGTTTTGCGTTCTTTAACGCCACAAGCTTTCCCCGAACGAACTCCGTCACCTCTACGTCGCGCGTGATTTCATCGAAATGGGCCAGCTGATCGTCGTCGAGTTCGGCAAATTTTATCCGTCGGTTATCGACGAGTATGTCAGTCTTCCCCTTTTCACGAAAATATCCGTTAATCTTGGTGCCGTCTTTCAGTGTAAAGTTGACCAAATCACCGGGCGTGAAATGCCCGTACTTCTCCTGTGCCAATTTTTCGTATTCGTTTTTCAAGGTGGCGGGGAATTTTTCACTGCTTTTCTTCGCAATAATTTCCGTCACCTTCCTGGCTACCCTGTCAGAAGTCGGGACCGAATTCGGAAGCGGCCAGGAGATCCAGGACTCCTCGCACACCTGCTTCTCTGTCACTAGCCCATTGACCGTCTTCTCAAGCTCTGCGTCGATCTGAAGCGCCAGCCCTTCCTCCATTCCTTCCGGGATACCAGCATGCAACGTTACCAAATAGCACGCCGACAACACGGTCGTCAGAATAAATTTGTATGTACTATTCCTGTTCATTTAATTCCCAAGTTTGACGGCATGCAATCGACGTTGCGATCGGATCTCGAAATCTATGCGGATGTCATGGTATACTAAACGCCTTCGAGTTTTCGAATTATCGTTCGGCATCCTATACGCAGTTACTTGCAAGCGGTCCAAAAATTGTACTGCTTGCAGTATATACAAAATTATAAAATTCGTTCACGCCGTATTAGCCTGCATTATGCATAAACTTTCTATTACGAACACGTATCTTATTTCATCTAAAAGAGTTACAGAGAACGTCGGATCTCAAAATATTCCAATATTTTTTCACCCCGGCAACCTCCATAACTCGTTAACTTAAAACAAGCTACGCATTCTAACAACGAAATTTGTGCAGAATGCAGGCTAGACTGAAGAATTCCGCAGAAGTAAGTTTCCGAAACTACCTTATTTTTGGTAAAATATAATATCGGGTTCCATAGTATCCAGTGCCATCACTAAAGAATCCGCCATTCATCGCGGAACTACGCAGGTTACCAATTAATAGAACTTTCTCAATCGTGATCACATTCTCGAGACTGCGATCAATAACAGCGGTACGATTAAAATTACGAACGGTTCACGGGGATCGCGGCTGATCCTTCTCCGATCTCCACCTACGATTTAATTCGAGCTAATCGGTCACGGATGAAGTCAAATTATTGTAGTCTTCTAGTCGTTCTGGCGCAGTTGTCCTTGCCCTCGTGCCGGAACTTACCGACGCCGGCACCTGAAGAAACGGTCTGGCGTGAACTCGGAGCCGCCTACCCGACAATGACTGAAATAACCGAAGTCCGCGCGAATATCGGGAGCTCGGTATCAGAGTTAATCGAGGATCTGGCCTCTGAAGAACTGTTGCAACGCCGACAGGCCGCTTATACGATCGAATACCTGGGCCCGGCTGCAATTAGCGCTTTAGGTCCGCTGATCGCAGCCTGTCGTTCGGAGAAGAATCAAATTAATCGGGCATTTATGGTCCGAGCCATTGCTGCGATTGACGATTCCACTCCGGAAACGCTCGGCTTCCTCAGACTCCTATTTCACGATAGCCAAAACAAGATCTTACGAACCTATCTTGCGGGTGCGATACTAAAACTGACCGAACTGCATCAAAGCGAGGTCGAACTACAATACCTATTGGACAGCGTGAATCCGAAAGGTTCCGAAAATGAGTTAATCGATGAGATTAGTCGCAACGAATTTTGGGAACAACGCTGGGCTGCGGCTTACATGATCGCGAAGCTACAGAAAAAAGCGATATCATTCATACCGGCTCTTGAACAAATCTCCGAAGCGGCGGATGTCCCCGGCTGGGTGCGGAAAGAATTCTGGTTTACCCTCAGCAAGATATCGCACTTCGAATAAGGATATTTTTGTCAGCTGGAACGCAAGGACATTTCGCCGGGACTGGCGGCGCTCTCCCCCCCTAATCACCGCCCCTTTCACGACGCTGGATCCTGACCGTAAGGCACCAGCTAAGCAACTCGTCTCGCTTCGCCAGTATTAGGGAGAGACGCTATACAACTCTCCTCCGGATTACCCGAGACTCTCGCTCATGCGGAGAAATATCGTTCGGAAATTCGTCGCTGACAAATTCGAAGCTATCCCAAAATCGTACTGCTTGTTGATAATTCCCGATTCAGAATGTCCGAGACGCTTCCCGCATGAGCGTGGATCCCGTCGATACGGGACGCTTATGCAGAGAGATCGCGGGTCGTATAAGTTCGTTGGATGGATGAATAAACGATTGCGGCTGCACAGTTCGAGACGTTAAGGGAATTCTTCGATCCGAACACCGGAAGACACGCGACTGAGTCGCAATATTCCAGCGTGCTTTCCGCGATACCCAGCGCTTCGTTACCGAAAACGAAGGCGACTGGAAACCTTAGGTCCGCGTCCCAAATATGGGCAGCGTTTCTGACTGTCTCCACCGCTACAGTAAAGTAACCGGCTGCTTTCAATTCGAGGATCGCGTCCGAAGCCGTTTCGTAATGTTCGAAGGGAACGATGCGGTCGCACCCTCTTGCGGTTTTTTGCAGTTTCGGGTGAGGAGGAGTTGCGGTGTAACCGCAGGTGACGATTTTCTCGAGCCGACATACTTCCGCAAGCCGGAATATATTGCCAACGTTATACGCACTTCGCAGGTTGTCCAGGACCAAGATGATCGGATGAACCACCGCCATCGCCTCGGAATCGCCGGTTTTGATATCACCTTCCATAGGTCTTGCGTCGGTGCGAAGATGGTATTCCCAGGGACTCCCGGTACTTTGCAACGGTGCGTCGTGCAACTTTCACGCCGTGCTTACCGAGAAGCTGGACTATTCCCTGATCGCTGATCGGGCTGGCGGAGTCCTCTTCGCTCACGATTGCTTCGATCTTTTTCCGAATACTAACGCTGGAAAGCACCTCCCCATCGTCGGTTTGGAACCCGGAAGAGAAAAATCGTTTCAATGGAAAAATTCCTTGCGGGGTCTGTACGTATTTGTTCGCTGCTGCCCGGCTTACCGTTGTCTCGTGAACCCCAATTTCGCTCGCGATCTGCCCCATCGTTAGAGGCTTTAATGCCTCTTCGCCATGTCTCAAGAACTCACCTTGGTGTTCAACAATTTTCTCTGCGATTCGCTTGATCGTGCTTTGGCGTTGCCCCAGGCTCTTGATCAAGAGATTTCCATTGATGATCTTATCTTTTATATAGTCCCGAACCTCCGCCGCGGTGTTCGGGTCATCAAGAATTTTCCTATACCGCGATGAGATACGCAGCACCGGTAGATGATCTTTATTCGTGGAAACAGCAAATCCGTTCTCATCATTTTCGTGGATAAAGACCTCCGGTCGCACGAATTGTTCGTTGGACGGCGCTAAAGCGCTGCCGGGCCGTGGTTGGAGCCTCTTTATTTCGTCTATAACGCTATAGAGTGAAATGGGCGAGACCCTTAGCGCTCTCGCTATATCCGGAATGCGGTTCTTTCCAAGTTTGTCAAGATGCTTATCAACAATCTGATACGCAAGCGAATCTTGCCTCTGCTGCCGCTCAAGTTGTAATAGAAGACATTCGCGAAGATCTCGGGCAGCAACACCAGGCGGATCGAAAGTCTGGATCAATCGCAGCACGTCTTCCGTCTCCGCAAGACTGACGTTGCATATCATGGCGAGATCGGGTAATTGCCCTCGAAAGTAACCGGCTTCTGAGATGTTGCCGATGATCATTTCCCCGATTTTATGTGTCCCATCATCACACTCGTTAGTCCTAAGCTGCTCCAACAGACTTTCCGACAGTGATGTCCCGGCTGCCAATGAATCGAAGAAATGTTGCCTTTTCTCGTCGTCGTCGCTCGTGGAATATGATCGGGAATGGGCTGCCGGGAGATAGTCGTTCCAGGATGCGTCCAGTTGCATGACGCTCGCGAGAAATTCATCTTTTTCCGCGGCGAGCGCTGCGAAGTCGTCGTTACTTTCCGACGGTGCGGTCATTTCCTCCACTGGATCACCAATCAGTTGCTCGCCTTTCCCGTCTAACAATTCGATCGTCGGATTAACTTGCAGCTCCTGGTTGATTAATGTTCGCATTTCCAGATAGGGCGCCGTAAGCAACTCGAGCGACTGGATCTGGTGAGGCGCCATGATCTGTTCCTGACGCAGTTGAGGGGATTGGACTAGGGATTGATAGACCATCTATGGACGCTTTTTTATTTTATTTAGGAGCTGGAGTTGATTGTAGATATCGCCAATACGACTATAATGTGACCGCATTGTAGAGACAAAGAATTCTTAATACTTTTCCTTCGCGAATCTTGACGGAACAGGGCAATGTATACCGCAAGCGGTAGAGTTTCACAGGGCCATAAAGCGCCCGTTTCGCAAAGCCTTTCGAGCCGCAACAGGCGCACGAAACCGGAGCCAGGCACCGCCGATTTCGGCCAGCATATCATCGTTCCCCGGGCATGATTTAAGCTAATTCATCAATAACCAAAAGTCAAAGCATACGCCATCACTACTATGTCTGATAAACTCGTAGAGGTTGTGGTCCTCGGCAGCGGAAGCGCAGGCAACTCAATCGCTGTTAGATTCGACAACAATGTCCTTCTGATTGACGCGGGATTTTCGGGTGCTGAGATGGATCGCCGTCTCAGCGCTGCGGGAATCGATAGCGACTCAGTAATCGCGTTAGCGATATCGCACGAGCACGATGATCACATTACCGGGGCTCGGGTATTTGCAAAGCGCAACGGGCAGTTTCCGGTCTACGCCAATTCGCTGACGTCTGAGCGTCTACGGTCAATGAATAAGGCGCCGGAAAATATGATGATTTTCTCAAATGGCGTGCCGTTCGAAGTCGGCCCGTTCACTGTAGAGGGGTTTTCGGTTTCACACGATGCGGTAGACCCAGTTGGTTTTACGGTTCGATGTTCGGACAAGAAAATCGGCATAGCCACTGATCTCGGTTACGCAGGGAAAATGGTGACCCTGAAACTGAGTGATTGTCATGTGCTGATTTTGGAAAGCAATCACGACCGGGATATGTTACTGAATTCGAGCCGTCCCGCATATCTACGGCACCGGATACGCGGTCGCCGCGGACATCTGAGTAATCAAAGCGCCGCGGAACTCTTAGTTTCACTGGTCGGGCCATCGACGCAACATGTTGTGCTGGCACACATGAGTGACGACTGCAATGAACCGGAGCTCGCGAAAAATCTTATGGCAGCGCATCTGGCCCCTTTGGCGCGGCATGATATAAATTTAATAGTTGCTCCCCAAAACCGAATCGCGGATACGATCATTATTTAGTGCCTGAACGGAAACCCTCGCGAGCCGGGTTGCGAGGGGTTTCGTTCAGGCACTATTTGAACCTCACGCAGTCTCGAAATTATGAAGCTATCTAAACTGATTGGAAAACGGATAAAAGAAGCGCCGAAGGACGCGCAGACAGACAGCCACATCTTTCTGATCCGCGGCGGTTACGTCCGCCAAGTTTCTGCGGGTATATACTCTCTCCTCCCCCTCGCGAAACGCGTCACTGCGAAAATCGAGGGTATCATTCGCGAGGAAATGGAAAAGGTTGACGGTCAGGAAATCCTGATGCCGGTTGTGCTGCCAGGCGAGCTGTGGGAGGAAAGCGGCCGTCTGGCGGACGTCGGACTCGAGTTGCTTCGATTCGAGGACCGCAACAATAAATTGATGCTGCTGGGCATGACCCACGAGGAAGCGGTCGTTCACATTGCGCGTACAGAAATCGAGTCGTACAAGCAATTACCGGCGATGCTATATCAGATTCAGACCAAGTATCGGGATGAAGCGAGACCTCGTGCAGGCCTCATTCGCGTCCGCGAGTTTACAATGAAAGACGCTTACTCTTTTCACACAACCCAGGAATCACTTGACGAGTACTACCCATTAGTGCACGGCGCGTATGCACGTATATATGATCGCGTCGGCTTGAAGGAGATCGTCTCGATTGAGTCCGATCCGGGAATGATGGGGGGTGCCGTGTCCCACGAGTTCATGGCACTCGCTGAGTGTGGCGAAGATATAATTTTCATGTCGCCGGATGGCCGTTACAAGGCGAACCGTGATATCGCAACGACCACGGTGGAGAAAATAAAAGAAGACTCCGCACCGCTGGAAAAGGTTCATACACCCGGCCAGCGATCGATCGAAGAAGTTGCAGGTTTCCTGGGCGTTCCGAAAAATAGAACCGGAAAGGCTGTGCTGTACCTTGACCAGGACGACAAGGTCGTTTTCGTGATGATCCGCGGCGATATCGAGGTGAACGAAGTAAAACTAAAGAATCACCTGAAACTAAAAGAGCTCAGACAGGCAACCGATGACAACATCACAGAGATCGGAGCAGTTCCCGGGTATGCGTCACCGATGAATATTGACGGATCGAAAGTGCGAATCATCGTCGATCCGACGGTGAGAGATACTCCGAATATTATCGTCGGCGCGAACGAGACGGATTATCACTACCGAAACTTCAATTTCGATCGAGACATAGGGACACTGATTGATGATGTTGAATTCGTCGATATTCGGACGGTTAAGGCAGGCGACGCATGCCCTGTTACGGGAGAACCATTGTTGATGAAACGCGGTATCGAAGTCGGTAACATTTTTCAGTTGGGCACGAAGTATACCGAGTCGATGAACTGCAAGTTTCTTAACGAAAACGGTAGCTCGCGACCAATGATCATGGGTTGTTATGGAATCGGCATCGGCCGACTGATGGCGGCGGTCGTAGAAGAATCACACGACCGATTCGGCCCGATCTGGCCGTTTTCGATCGCGCCGTTCCATCTGCATCTATGCGCTCTCAACATCAAGAAAGATAATATCAAAGAGCTTGCTGATCGGTTGTACGGTGAGCTCCTGGAGAATAACGTTGAGGTGCTTTACGATGACCGTGGGGAGAAGGCAGGTTCCGTATTTAACGATGCCGATTTGATCGGGGTACCGTACCGGATTGTTATTTCTCCGAAGACCGTTGCAAACAATGAGGCGGAATTCCGGTCGCGAGATGGGACACAAATCGAGATGCTGCCGCTTGATAGCGTCGCGAATTTTGTTACCGAGTTAATCAATACCCAAAAAACGAAAATCTAGATTCCTATGATAACCATTTCCCCATTCAAGGCGCTAATGCCACCACCGGATAAGGTTGGTCTTGTCGCAGCAGTCCCGTACGACGTTGTAACCCGCGAGGAGGCCGCCGAAAAGGCGGCCGGAAATCCGTTGTCGTTTCTCAGAGCGTCGAGGTCGGAAATCGAACTTCCCGCGGAAGTAGATCCTTATTCCGAGGAAGTTTACGAAAAGGCGAGAGAGAATTTCCAGCGCCTTCGCAGCCAGGCCCCGCTCACGGTGGATGAAAACGAATCGTTGTATATTTATTCGCTGTCCTTGAACGACCATCGCCAGACCGGAATTGTCGCTGCAGCGTCTGTGGATGACTATGACTCCAACGCGATAAAGAAGCACGAACTGACGCGGAAGGCGAAAGAGGACGATCGAACGCGTCATACCCTGGCTCTAAGAGCACACACCGGACCTGTATTCTTGACATATCGCCCTGTCCCCGCGGCTGATGAGATCGTCCGCGCGGCGATGCAAACCGATCCTCTTCATCGCATATCCGCAGACGACGGTGTATTACACGAGATTTGGCGGGTACCAGAGGAAAAAGGAAATATATTGGTGACCCTATTCCGAGATGTCCCCGCGCTCTATATCGCTGACGGGCATCACCGGGGAAAGAGCGCCAGTCGCGCACGCGCGTCCTGTCGAGATCAAAATCCGGGTCACACAGGAAACGAAGCCTACAACCGCTTTCTGAGCGTCATTTTCCCAGCAGACCAATTGAATATCCTCGCCTATAACCGCGCAGTTCGCGATTCGAACGGACTTTCGAGTGAAGGGTTCCTGGAAAAGGTTAAAGCGGCGTTCCAAGTCGAAACGACCGAAACGACAATGCCAACCTTGAAAGGCGAGGTGACAATGTATTTGTGTGGTCAGTGGTATCGGGTGACTTTCCCCGTCAACTACTCTTCCACTTCGCCGGTAGACGGTCTTGACGTTTCAATCCTCCAGAACCAGTTACTTGATCCTATTCTCGGCATCGATGATCCGCGTACAAATAACAGGATCGAGTTTATCGGTGGTATCCACGGCCCTGAGAAATTGCAGAGCCTTGTCGACGAAGGACTTGCAGCAGTGTCATTTGGTATGCACCCAGTCACCGTCGATGAGTTAATGGCTATTTCGGATGCAGACATGATCATGCCCCCAAAATCCACATGGTTCGAACCGAAACTGCGAGATGGCATCCTGAGTCATTGTTTCTGAGCTAGCCAATAAGCCTAAAACTATTCGTAATAAACGACTTAAATTCATGTATCGTATTGTAAATTCTTTTCATCGCCTTCCTAACCGCGACCACTTCGGCTCACCTTGAAGATTCTACATCGGTCCTGTCAGGACTCGGCCAAGTCACAGTTCGCGTTGCGGATATTTACCTGGAAGACGGTACGAAAGACACTGTTGCCCGCGAGATTGAGGCCGACGTGATATCGAAGCTGCGTACGTCGGGTTTGTTGGTAGACGACGCGGCGCGAGCAGGCTTAATTCTACGTGATGGGAGGATAATCCACCAAGGTCTCAGCCTTAGCGCCAAGGTCTGTTTCGATTTTATTCTTCAGCGGAATTAAGGATTATCGATTGAAGTTCTCTGTTAAACCGAGGGCTCTCCTCACCGAAGCGTATCAACAAATCTAGGGGGTTTAAAGCTTAAATTATGTGGTTCAATAGCCTGACATTCGCCGTATTTATGGCGATTGTTTACCCACTCTACCGTGTCCTGCCTCACCGTGGACAAAATGTCATGCTTCTCGTCGCTAGCTATGTATTCTACGGGATGTGGGATTGGCGATTTCTTGGCCTTATCATTATATCTACGTGTGTGGATTTCTTCGTAGGGAATGCGTTAGCTAACGGGAGAAAGGCTACTCGTCGTTTATATCTGTGGATATCTATCACTACGAATTTAGGGCTATTAGCAACGTTCAAGTATTTCGGATTCTTTTCGGAATCTTTGCAAGCGCTGCTTTCGGTGGTCGGATTCGATGTCGGTTGGACAACTATTCATATCGTACTGCCAGTCGGGATATCTTTTTATACCTTCCAGACGATGAGTTATACCATCGACATCTATCGACGGAAGATTCAACCGACTGAGCGCTTTCTCGACTTCTCTCTTTTCGTCGCTTTCTTTCCGCAACTTGTGGCTGGTCCCATTGAGCGTGCAGCAAACCTCCTTCCGCAGATTGAAAGCCCTCGATCTTTAAGCTTAGCCCAGTCGTCGCGAGGACTCTATCTGATCTTATTCGGGTTATTCAAGAAGGTCGCTATTGCGGATGGGATCGCGAACTCTGTAAACACGATCTACGGATCAACAGGGAGTCTTACCGGAATCGATATAATTTTGGCCTGCTATCTGTTCACCATACAGATTTACTGCGATTTCGCTGGATACTCGGACATCGCTCGCGGTATCTCGAAGTTAATGGGAATCGAGCTAATGACGAATTTCAAGACTCCCTATTTCGCGACCAATCCGAGTGAGGTCTGGCAACGATGGCATATAAGCTTATCCAGTTGGCTACGGGACTATCTGTATATTCCTCTTGGCGGCAACCGCGGAGGAGAACTGAAGACTTACCGGAACCTCTTGATTACAATGGCGTTGGGCGGATTATGGCACGGAAACTCATGGAATTTCGCTTTTTGGGGACTATTCCACGGGGGATGGCTAAGCTTTCATCGATTAATAAGTTCGTTGAGTAATCACAGAAAAATAGTTTGCGGAATTCGCAGTAGGTGTACAAAACTCCTAAAAATTTTAGCCTGTTACCATGCATGGTGTTATAGCATGATCCTCTTTCGCGCTGAGTCTCTTGAGCAAACCATAACTTTTTCATCAATATGGGCTTATGATTTCAGCACGTGGTCGACATCGGTGCCGATGCCGACATTCGCGGCGCTTAGCGGACTCTTATTACTCGTGCCATTGGAGATTGCGGAGTATGTGAAAGGGTCGCCGCTATTTTACCGAAAGTGGCCGGCTACGATTCGTGGTGCGTACTACGCATTATTGCTCTATCTGATACTGATGGGCACAAGCAATGAGCCTGTGCAGTTTATTTATTTTCAATTCTAGACTGCCGGCAGTCGAAGTTTTAGATGATTTAATTACAATCGCGTGTTGGGAAAATGGAATTCGACAATTCACGTGATTTGTCAAAGAGACTATAAATCGAATGTCCACCTTAGACCGACAAGACGCTACACGGGTTATCTTATCAATGGTAGTTTCAGTGCTGTTGATCGACGTTGGTATCAATGTGATACTGACAGATTCGCCAGAAGTATCTGAAGGCCTTCGTGGTCGGCTCGCGCGGTATTTTGGATATGGGAGGTCGATCGAATCAAAGCTTGACCGATTGATCGGCCCGACGGATGAAACCTCTGCGGAAATCGCGACTATTGGATGGCTAGATTCCGATGATACTAGTACTCGAAGCGCTCTGGCATTGCCGGCGAAGGCAATGGTTTCGATGTACGGAATGTCATTTGTGAGACGCATCGGACAAGCATTAGAAGAAATCGACCCGAGTATAACGACACGATTCATCGGTGGTCCCGGAGCACCAGCCAATCATTGCTACGACGCTTTTCTTCGCGACCGTAATAATCATCAAGCGCCCGTCGTCGTAATGGGTATTACAGCTAACGGCGTGTCGAATACGATGACGTTGACAGGAGCGACTTGGGCGTTCGAATTTCCATTCCCTTATACCTACCCACTCTTTCGCGTGGTTAACGGTGACTTAGACAGAGTTGACCCGATTATTGAAACTATTGATGATTTCCGTAGGGCCCGAAAGGACAGGAAGTCGTGGACGCGGTGGGTGCAACAACTGGCCGAGAATGACTCGTACTACGACCCTTTTCTATTCCGCAAAAGCATATTCGATTCTTCTGCGACGGTGCGTGTTATCCGGCGGGCGTGGGCACAGCGCCGTGACCAATTAGCACTGCAGAAACTAGTGACCGCCAAAGGATTTGTTCCAAATTCTCCGGAACTACAATCGATCGCGGCGATTTGCGAGAAATTTACAGGCATTGCGCGTGCTGATGGACGCTTTCCAATAATTATATTAGTTAACAATCGAGGATTCTCCGATTACCTGTATCAAGCGCTAAGTGATTTTTTCAAGAAAACGGATATTCCCTATATCAGCACGCACAACCTCGCACCGGCTACGGACCCCAGTAATTTCATTGCCGATGGACATTTCATAGAAGCGGCCGATCGCGCTATCGCAGAGGAATTGCGAGGAAGAATCTTGCCGTATCTCAGTAGCGAGCCGGCTATCGAGTAAAACATGTGGGAACTCTTAATTCCGGCGACTGACGAGAATATCACCGCTATAGGTGTTGTCCCTGGATAGAAACAAAGGACACCCCTTTGATTTTATACCCATCGTCATCGAGTTTTCGAAAAATCGTTCGGAATCTCTTGGGTGACAGCTTAAAAGTCTTCCAAAAATTGTACCGCTTGCGGTATATAATTTTTATCTCACGGCTTCAGATCAATGCGAGTTAGAAATAAAGGATAGAGGCAAAGGATGCCCCTTTGATTTTACAGTTTCCATCTCCTTTCCTTCGGTATCGCTAGTATCTGGAGCGGGGACTTGCACCCCGCAAGCTGTATGTCATGCCCGGCACGCACGATAAGGATGACCTACCAGAATGCTGACGGCGTTAGCCGGCAGTATTCCTGGTTAGCATCTATCCGCTGGTTAGCCTTATCTGTCAAATACGATCAGCTTCAATCGGCCTTGGCTACCGAAGTTAAATACCGCTCGCCTGCCCGACTCATGCTCGTAGATAAGATATGCCTCATTTTTCTCAGCAGTGGCACTGGCGGGGGCTCCGAGGCAATCTGCCAATAGATGGACTGATTGAATATTTTGATAATCGATTTTACAGCCTTGATGATAAATCTCCCCCTGATACGCACAAAATTTCTCTTGCTCGTCGGGGTGAAGAAAAATATTAATATCTTCAATCAATCCATCATCGTGAATTATTTCCAATCCTTCGCCCAAATAGCCAGACATACAATCTGACACTTTGTTACACTGGCCTAGCCTGATCTATGCATAAAGTTTCTACTGCGAGCATGTATCAGACCTAATATAAATGAGTTACAAAGAACGTACGATCCCGCGGTCACGGGACTAGACTAAGAGATCCAGCCGATATTTCAATATTCCTTCAGCCGTACAACCTTCGTAACTCATTAATCTCAGGCCAGCTAAAAGCGCTCGTAACGAAAGTTATGCATAGGTCAGGCTAGCCCTAAAATAAGCGAACATTCCGATTCGTAATCTTACTCTTACTCGTAATCGTAATCTTTCTGGTTTTTCGAGGTGAGATTTGGAAAGGGATTACGATTATGATTACGAGTACGAAGAAAATCCAACGAAAAGTTCGCTGGAATTGGGCCTAGCCACTCAAGTTCTCTTATCTTGCCACCAACTTGTACGCCTGACAGCGTAAACTTGCTGATCTCTACCGATAACGATGAGTCCCTCCGTGTCCAATTAAGAGTGGGATTTGATACACACTTGAATAGGTTGCGCATCTTCCTCGCTAACGTTTGAAGTCAGCTATCCCAAGTGCGAGCGACGCGAGTACTGGAGATTAGCTGGACTGTTTTGTTAGGGATTTTTGATGTTTGGCAGCGTATAGATCAAGGAGCCTTTGTATCATCGCTTGGTAGGAAGTGTGGCGACTCCTAGCTTCTTTCTTGAAAAAATCTACACTTGATTTACTCAAAGCGATGGTCACCTTTATGTTCTCTTCCTTGAAGGCCAATTCTTCAGGAGGGGGAAGAAAGTCATCGATGATTTCGATTTTTCCGAGAGGTTCATCTGTATATCTAGTTTTGTTTTTCATATATCTTTTTTCCTTTCCGCCAGTAGCCTGCACCAATAATGCGAATGATGCCATCGCGATTTGTGAAGCGTACAGTAATAACATCGTCGCTAACCTTGCCAAAGCAGTAATAACCGCTGTTCATGCCGGCTATGCCCAATATCTCTAGCAATTACACGGCCGGGATCGGCAAAGGCATATTGCGCGAGTTCAAACGGAATACCATGCGATCGAAGGCACTACGCCTTTATGGCACAACGATCATACTGAATCGGGCTCAGAGCGAATTCGATTGCGATTGCGAAAATAATAGCAATCCGATCGACAGGTCGGATTTACCCTTACGTTTTAAGTATCAATTAATTTAGGTATTGAAAAAAAATCGACGGTATTCTTAAGTCGGCTCGTATATGAACTCGATCGATATATCTATAGTTGAACCGAGGGATTTGTGCACAGGACACGCGCGTGCGGCCGCCTCGAGTTTTTTTCTTTGTTTATCGTTAAGATGTGCAGGCAACCAGATTTTGACAGGTAGCGCTTTTATACGCCGCGGGTTTTCGTTCATATGTTTTTCAACTTCGGCGCGCATGCCGGAGATATCGATCTGATCGCGCTCCGCTACTATCGTAATTATCGTCATGACGCAGGATGGCAGGGCTGCGGCCACGAGGTCCGTGGGAGAAAAACTTGAGCCCTCTCCATTATTGTCCGGCGGTGCATCAGTCGTTATAGTGGTACCAGATAACTCGTGCGTTAACAGAATTTTCTTTTGCCCCTGATAAATTCCAGTTATCGTGCTGGCCATCAGATTCCTCCCATTCGTTGGTTGTGGATATGAATTCCGCGAGCACGGAGTAAATTGGCCCCGGAGCGCGTGCAGTAAAGTCTAAAATTAAGTCGGTGGCAACATCGATTTCAAATCGAGAGACGTACGAAATGAGGACGTTAATAGTATTTTTGACCGTATTCACCGTGTCCCTAACCACCACCACTTCGGCTCACGTTGAAGATTCTACATCGGTCCTGTCGGGACTCGGCCAGGTCACCGTTCGCGTTGCGGATATTGACCTGGAAGACGGGACGAAAGACACTGTTGCTCGCGAGATTGAGGCCGACGTGATATCGAAGCTGCGTACATCGGGTTTGATGGTAATCGACGCGGCGAAATCTGCCTATTTACCGGAATTTGAGATAAGAGAACAATCTGTTCGGCTCGGTGGACTGACAGTTTCGAACCTACGCGTCGTTCTAACCCAGTACGCGAAAATCCCGCGTGCACCAAAGGACGACTTGCTGAAGCGAGTTGTCACCTGGGAGAAGTCGGCATTCGGAATCTACGGCACAGGAAATTTTGCCGAAGAACTACATAAGAAAGCCAACCAACTCGTCGATTCCTTCGTCGATGAGTACCTGCTGGCGAACTCGCCGACAACTTCCGGTGAAGAACCGGTTGAGGCGAACGGCTACCGCCCTATCGAAGCCTCACGTGACGGGGCCAGCGGCGAAAAATCTTCCGAATAACCGCGGACCACTCGCCAGAACCGCGTGGCCATTGTTTCTCAGGCACCGGGGCTGCTTGGACTCCCTTTCCCGCACTACGTCAGAACGTCCGTCTTGTGTGTGGCCGTCACTCGCAAATATCGGCCAGGGTCGTGTTGTCAACTACGCCAGAAATGGCGTCGCGCAACTTTGCCATAACGAGATGAAACCGACAATGCCAAAGTTCCGAGCAATATTTTGGATTGGTGCTATCTACACAGCCGATGGGAGCGGTTGATCCTTCGAGCGAGCAAATTACCTCTCCAAACGTGATTTCCGAGGGAGGGCGAGCAAGAGTATACCCGCCGTGTGTCCCTTTCTTACTGATTACGAATCCCGATTTTTTGAGGCTCGCGAGAATCTGCTCAAGAAATTTCACGGGTATACTTTCTCGCTCAGAGATTTCCTTCGCAGCAATATATTTCTGGTGCTTATGCGCCATCGCGATCTCAACGAGCGCTCGAAACGCGTAGTCAGTCCGAATTGATAGTTTCATGCGTATACCACCTGTTCTGGATAGAATCTCATATTAATCCCTGAAAGCAGACAAGGAATACCCCGTGTCAAGATTCCCTAGGACACACCGATTGCCTTGAGAAATTGGAACGTAAATAACGACGCGCCGTAGGCAAGGACCGTCATGTAGGCGAACTGAAAGATTGGCCACTTCCAGGAATTTGTTTCTCGTCGAGTCACTGCCTGTGTCGGTAAGCATTGCATAGCGAGCACATAGAATACGAGTAGACTCAAACTCGTTGCCGCCGTGAAAACCGGGGTGCCATCACTTCGGTGCGCTTTACGCATCGTCGCATAAAGTCCATCGGGACTGTCACCGACGGCATCGTCACCAAGGCCGTAAACCACCGCCAACGTCGAGACGATGACTTCGCGTGCAGCGAATGACGTAATTATTCCGATCCCGATCTGCCAATCGAATCCGAGTGGTCGGACGACGGGCTCGATTAATTTTCCCAATCGACCGGCGAAAGATCGGGATAGAGCGTACTGGCACGAGAATGAATCAGCTTCCTTATTCAGAGATTCAGCCTTTTCGGTCAGCCCCTGTAATTCCGCCGCATTTGCTTGCCGTGTTAGCTCAAGCGCGTGAACTGGAACTTCGCTCTTAGGATAGGTTGCGAGCCCCCATAGGATTACGGAAATCATCAGGATTATTGTGCCCGCCTGCTGAATGAAAACTTTCGCGCGATCCCAGGTATACAAAAAGATAGTACGCAAACCGGGAACCTTATATTCAGGCAACTCGAGAACCAACGGTTTGCTGTCACCGGGTAGAATGGTCTTCTTAAAAATGAAGGCCATGAGAAGGGCGGCGAAAATACCAAGCAAATACGCGCCGGTAAAAACGAGGGCAGCGTGAGCTGGACTCTTGGGAAATAAAAGCGCCGTCACCATGGCATAGACGGGGATCCGTGCGGAGCAAGTCATGAGCGGTGCCACAAGTATAGTAACTAACCGGTCGCGTGGATCCTGAATCACCCGCGTCGACATGATAGCCGGAACAGCGCAGGCATGCGCTGACAGCAATGGAACGAACGCGGTACCCGGCAATCCAATCCGCCCCATGAGCCGATCCATCACGAACGCGGCACGAGCGAGATAGCCACTGTCCTCGAGTAACCCGAGAAAAAAGAATAGGATACAAATCTGCGGGAGAAAGACGAGCATCCCACCAACACCGCCTACAATTCCATCCACCAAAAGACTCCGAAGATCCCCCGCCGGAACGACTCGGGCAACGAAGACCCCAACGCGGGCGAATAATGAGTCGATTAAATCCATCGGCACCGTCGCGACACTGAATATGAGATAGAAAAGTGCCAGCATCACCACGGCGAAGGACGCGAGGCCCATAATCGGGTGAGTCAGCACCTTGTCTATCTTCTCAGTCCGACTACCGCGAGCTACGCCGGGGGTATTGACGCAACGGGCAGCGACGCCCTCTGACCAAGAATAGCGCGATTGAAAAGGGCATCCTCCGCAGGAATCGCAGTGTGCTACCGAGGGGCCCGCGAATTTGGTGACCCGAGGCACATGATCCATCAGACGAACGATTTCGTCCTTGAGCTGATCGATTCCGTGATTCGATTTCGCGATCGTCGGCAGTACGAGGCAACCTAATTCAGCACTCAATTTATCTGCGTCAACATGGATTCCGTGGCGATTCGCGATGTCAATCATGTTCAAGACGACAATCGTCGGTAAATCGTTCTCAAGGAGCTGGCTGATTAGAAAGAGACTTCGCTCGATGTTACTAGCGTTCGCTACAACAATCATTGCATCTGGTTTCGCGATACCGTGAGCTTTACCGTGAATTAGATCATTTGCGATCCGCTCCTCGGGAGTGGCCGCTTTCAAACTGTAAATCCCCGGTAAATCAATCAATTCAACCTGGTGACCGCCGGCATCGAGATTGCATGCCCTATGTTCAACAGTCGTGCCGGGAAAATTCGCGGTACGCGCCTTAAGACCAGTGAGTGCATTGAATAATGTGGTTTTCCCGACATTCGGATTACCAGTCAGGACAACGGAAAACAAGCTGTGACGGTCCGTTACGGGTGCCCTTACCTCCTTGGTATTTTCCAATTGAACATCGTAACACGGCATGATTAATTTTTCCCACTGCCTGTTATAAGCTTAGGTTTTCTATTGTGTTGTCGTCTTTAAGAGGGAGGCGCGCGGAAGCGAACACAAGAAAGCTCAGTAAAACACGTGTCGCCCGGTAAATCGACGACGTAAAGACCTCGACAAAATCCGAATTCGTTCGATATCGACAAAATCCTTATTACTCGGTATCAGTCGTACACGACCCACGTTGACACGGCGTCACTAAAACCCGACTGGCCAATCTCGCGGATACGCCGAGACGCGTCCCATATACCTTTAAAATCAACGGGTCGCCACGCTGGACGAGCTCAACGATCCGGCCAATACAGACGCCCATTCCCATCAACCGCTCCAGATTGTCATCTGCTGCGGTTACATGGCTAACGCGCCCGCATTGGTGTAACGGCAACTCGTCCAATCGGATTTCATCCGTCGTGTCCATAAATGTCGTCCCTCTAGCCTGAATAATTCACCAGTATTCTGCTACGAGCCCTAATCTCTGCTCAAATAAACCGATTGGCTTGACTTCACAACTTAGTGAATGAAAATTCACTTTCACCGTGGCGCCTTCTCCAATCATCTTATTATGAACGAGTTAAGTTCTCTCGCGACGAATCGCGTGAATTAATCAGGCTAGCCTGCAGCCGAATCGTCCGAGGTCTTCGGACTCGTTGCAAATGGGATTCCACAAGGGGTATCGGCGCCCGCACGCGGAATCAAAGCGATTGACGTATAAGAAGCCCACGAGGGATGAAAGACTCTTGAAGCTTTCTTACGACGCAAACGTCGGGGAATTAAACCCACTGGTGGGATTAAAACCTACTGAGTTGGTAGGATATTCCAGCAAAGGCATAAGTCAAGAAGCGTAGGAAGAAAATGGTGGTGGTAAAAACCGGAAATACGGCGGCCCATCGATCCAATTCTTGGTGGAAGATCGTTGGGGATATGATGCTGAAGTCGGCTATAGACAGTAGGTTTTCCCGCCGTCACAGCACGGGCGTACAGGCTAATTATTAGACGACTTAAGAATCAATCGCGCGAGCGATTCCAAGCGAATTTTCGACGGAATATGGGAATGAAGTAACCCGCCGATGGATACATCCGGTTGCCAACGATTATGAGGTATCAGACTGCAAGCAGTCAAAGTTTTGGACCGTATGATCGGACTCCGCTGGTTCGGAGACGACTTTAAATTTATTAGCTATAAGATCCCGAAGATATTTCGAACAGCCGTCGGGGAAAGGACTCATGGTAGGCTTTGTACAGAGAATCGACCTCCTCGCCGAATTCGAGCGGATGGAATAATCAGAATTTCCGGATTTTCTGAGGGGTTGCGTTATGCGCCGAGCACGACGGGAATTTCGACGTTTTTAACGTGAGAAGTCCGGAGAGGGAGATAAACGCGTGTTACAGGATGAACAGAAAAAACGGCCAGCCATAAAGGCTTCAAGCTGAGGTATTTCCTTTTCAAGCCTTACTGTACTCTTCGCTTCCATGGAAATTCTCTGTCCGTTAAACAGTCGCGTTTGATTCGAGCCGCGTTAAACGAAATTCTTAACGGACACCACACTAGCCTACATTATGCATAGATCAGGCTAGCGCTCGTCTCCGAACTCTTTATAAATAGTTTTGGGGGCACCGTCGGGCCCCTCAAGAACACTGACGACAGAGAAGAATCTATGAAGTGACACCGGCGCGAACGCAAACTCTAAGTTCAACTGCGATTCATCCCGCTTACTCACTGAGTGCCGTTTTAGTTGAGCAGAGACATCGTCAAGCGCTTGAAGACAGGGCGGCACCCAGGTCTTGAGCAATCGATTTGCCTCAAGGAATGGATCGGTGTCGTCGTCTCCAAACGCGCTCTTTTGTGACAGCGAGGTTCGTATTATTGTCGCCGTACGCATAATATTACGCCCTATATTCTCATGCGGTAACGGCTCAAGAAATATCTTTTCGTGAAAGTTCTGAAGATTGGCGCTAAGCAGTTTTGCTTTTGCCGAAAGTGTTAGAATTTCAGTGAAATTGTCGCGAGTGAGAACAGACAGTAGATCATGGGTAACAAAACAGTGGATATAATCGTAGATTTCCATAAACTCGAGGAAACGCGCCTCGGCCCACACCCGGTATTCTTTGCGATGCTGGTTCAAACGTTTCTCTATATTCTGCTCGAGATTGCCCGTCTGAATCAGGGTACGCAGCGGTTCTAATCGGAGACTGATGATCTCCGCCGCAACAGCCGCCTCCCAACAGTGATCCCGGGAAAGGTGGGTAAAAGCCGTTAGGTCGATACCGTAAAGGTATTTGGCGACAGCGAAATCCGCGCTGAACAGGTATGCTATCGAATCAACCGGATCAACTGTCTCGCCGTCGTCGCCGTCGTCGTCGATCTCTTCGACTATTTCCGGTTCGGCGGCGACGGGATATTCAAAAATAAACTGAGCAGTGGGATCCTCTTGTAGATTAGGTGTTTGAATCATCCCACTACATTTGGGGCACTCTATTTTGGTTCCCAAGTCTTCCATGCCAAGGGCAAGGTTTTGCTGGCAACCAGGGCACTCGAACGCGACGAGTTCCTCCTCATCGTCCTCATCGTCCTCATCGTCCTCATCGTCCTCGACATCCTCCGGGACATCGTAATCTTCTACGTAACTATCCGATTGCGACGCCGGTGCTTCGCTCGGCGCTTCCGACCCGTCATCGGGCGGGTTATCTGGCGACTCGACTTCGCTGGGAGAATCTGTACTTTCTTCGGAGCTGTCGTTAAATGGGTTGCCACCTACAAGGGGTATTTTCCTTCCTGCCATTATTTCGCCTCCAAGTTAGCCCGAAAAAAGTCCAATTTTATCCGGCGTAGAATTAATTAATCGCCCAAGAGATTCCGAACGGTCTTTTTCACCCGGCAGAGTCCTACAGACGACGCCTGGTCGTAACACCCGTGTTATCAGATATGAATACAAACGTCCCCGGCAGTGGGGGTTACGACAGGACTGCCTTCAACCGTAAGAACTGGCAAATATCTTTCTCAAGTTCGAAAAAAGACCGATAACGCTGCTCAATATCAATAGCGATCATCTGCGTGAGAATTCGCGCGAGCGCGGGATCTAAATGTGCCAGACGCTGTTTCCGCATCTTATCAAAATACGATTCTTCAGTGGCCAACTGGTGGACCTTTTCGATTTCGTAATCGAAAAAGTAAGTCTTGGCATTCAACATGTAGAATAAGAGCAATCCTAAACTGAAGATTAGACTGCGGATATCCTCAGGAGCAGCGAATAATCGTTCAGGTGACATATATTGTTTATCGGCGATCGTCGCGTTATCGTCGAGCGCGGGGCTTGTTCCGATAGGCGTGCAATTCCTGAAACTGCATAGGAAAGCACCATCGCGGTCACTTATCATAATGTTCGTTGGCGCGACATCACGAAAAAAATACCCCTTATTATGGATCGCGGCGGCAGCGGATAATACGCGCAAAACCACCAGCAACGCTTCACTCTCCGAGTACTTTCCCAACCGTCTGACCCGACTGTCCAGGCGCTCGCCTCGCACGAACTCCGCCGCGACGAATTGCTCGTCGTCTTCGAAGCCCTGCTCTATTCCTTTGAGGATGCATTGGTGTTGCCCCAGCGCGAAGATGATCTCTCCTTCCTGTTTCAACTTCGCGCTGAGCTCCTCATCATCGACTTTGTCCCTTGGGAGAATTTTGACTGTAAATAACCGTCGTGGGTACGACTCGTGATATGCTTTGTATAGTGTCCCCTCTTCGCCACCTAATTCTAACGGGTAGTATAGCCAGAATTTGTTGATTTTCTTCGGGATCGAATTCAGCGCTTTGCACGACGGGCACTTCGCCATTTTTAACGGCGTTAAACCGATCAATTCAGCCGGTTTATCGCAGGCCGGGCATATATAGCGCCCTGACATAAAGGCTTGCAACTGCCTTAGTTCTTTCTCTTCTGCCGGTATATCTTTAGTTGCCATTATGAATCTATTATATTAGTTGAAACCTAAGGTTAAGTGGCGAACTTTTCTATCACCTGGCGAGACGTCCGCCAATACCTCAAATACGTTGCCCTGGATAATCAATGGACACCGAAAATATCTCGCATTCCAGAGCAGAAAAGCACTAACAAAATCGGCGACGGGCGCCAAGAATAGAAACTTCGAAGAGGGCGGACACGCGAAAATTGCAGTTGGTTAAATTGGTAGAGGATAACATCGAATGGAGTCCTTCCGCTAATCTAGCCTGAAAATTCATCAGTATTCTGCTACAAGCCCTAATCTCTGCCCAAATAAACCGATTAGCTCGACTTTACATCTCAGTGAATGAATATTCGCTTTCGCCGTCAAGTTTTCTCTAATCGATTTATCATGAGCGAATTAAACGCTCTCGCGACCAATCGCATGAATTAATCAGGCTAGCGCGCTGGCGCCCTAGCTTGCTGATTCACCGTAACGTATCAGTGATAGTCGTACATTTCCAAGCTATAATCTGTCGAAAGTTGGCGCGAAATGCAAATCAACTTCTCATAATTTTCAACTGCCCGACGCGATGCGGTCGCAACGGGATCATCATCGTAGTAATTCGACGATCTGTGCCAATGAACGAATGACTGAATCGTCACGCTTGGTCGTTACGCGATTTCGATCAATCACGAGGCACTGCCAGCCCGCGTTCAGTGCGCCATCGCGATCGTGATACAGGCTGTCACCAATATGCAGGATCTCCGATGGCGGGATGCCGAGCCTTTCTTGCGTAAGCTGAAATATTTGTCTATCAGGTTTCTCGAATCCGACCTCGCTTGATATTACGATCTCGTCGAAATGGGCCGCAATACCGAGCCCGTCAATAAGGTGCCGCAGACGGTTGTCCCAGTTGGATAGGATAGCCACCGAAATTTCGCTGTTGTTGAGCTCGGACAACGTCTCACGCGCCTCTGGAAAAAGCTTCCAGTGTTCCGGTTTAGCGAAAACCCACCACAGTTCCTCAAAGAACGCATCAAAATGGTCCACGCTGACTGATAAGTTATTTAACATCTCGCGCACAAGGTTTTTCCACCACCCTCGATAGGAGTCGTCACTGACGGCGGACGGCGTTAAACGCTCAGCTCTCTGCAGGACGTCATTGAAGCTTATTTCGAGAGTTTCGGAGGCAATATCCACTCCGTACAACAGGAGTACCGAACGGTAGATCTCACCCACGGAAGGGTGCGGATAGACGAGAGTCCCACCTGCGTCAAATGTTATCGCGCGAATAGTTGAATTTATGGGCTTCATATTAGTGTGGAGTGATTTTACGGACAGCGATCAACTATAAGAGACTGCCCCGCTCTATTCTCGGAGTCCGCTCGTGCGGACCGCATAAGCGTCCCGTATCGACGGGATCCACGCTCATGCGGGAAGAGTCTCGGACATTGTGAATCGGGATCAGGAAACAGACAGCCCAATTTCTTGGACAATTGCAGATAGCTCGCGCAAAACGCTCTGAGTGAGATCTTTAACCGCGATAGTTCCTGCCCGAATCGGTATGACTCAATCAGTTAAGTAACGATTTCCGGATAAATAGTTCTGTACGAAATCCGCAACTGCATGTTCCAGTGACTGGCAAGGCTTGTCGTAACCTGTCCCGCGAAATTTCGTCATGTCCAATTTTGTAAAGTACTGGTAATGGTCGCGGAGGCCGGTCGGCATATCGATATATTCGATATCAGGTTCACGATTCAGTGCGGAGAAAACACTCGCAGCGAGGTCATTCCAACTTCTCTCGGTTCCCGATCCGGCATTAAACAACCCGCTCACTGTCGTGTTCTCGAGTAGATACAAAATTATATCTACCGCATCTTTCACGTAAAGAAAATCGCGTTTCTGCTCACCATCCGCGTACTCTGGTTTGTACGATTTAAATAGGCGGACCGCCCCGGTGTCGCGAATCTGTTCAAACGCCTTAACTGGGACACTGCGCATTTCAGCTTTATGATATTCGTTCGGCCCAAAAACATTGGAAAATTTGAGACCGACGATTTCTGAAAACAACCCTTTCCGACGAGCCCATACATCGAACAGGTGTTTCGAATACCCGTACGCATTCAGGGGACGCAAACTGTCTAACGCAGACTCGTTGTCATCATATCCCAACGCGCCGTCACCGTAGGTTGCAGCACTGGAGGCGTATATAAATCGGATACCGTGTTCTGCGGCAAAGCGTGCAAGTTCTTTTGTATACTGGAAATTATTGTCGATTAGGTAGGACGAGTCCGTTTCAGTCGTGCTCGAGCACGCGCCCATATGAATAATCGCCTTCGTATCCTTGGCGAAATGCTTCGTCCGAACCCGCTCTCGAAACGCGTCTTTCTCCAGATAATCGCTAAATTTGAGGCCGCGAAGATTCTTCCATACCTCAGATGTCCCAAGGTGGTCGACGACGAGGGTATCGTCAACACCGATCCGGTTTAATCCCCAAATTACAGCGCTCCCAATAAATCCCGCGCCCCCGGTAACTATAATCATATACTAACCTCAATTGTTTCCGGCATGACCTTTGTGAGCAGCGTGTGACACGGCTAAATCGCTTCGAAAAGGCCGTCGACTGCACGTTTTCCTGGTACGCGCAACCATCCGCGGTCGAATATCTCTGGTCTCTACAGACGACGGCGGAATTCGGCTGCGCGCCAGCGTTATTTTTCGTCCATATATAATCGATGTTCAACGGAATCGACAAGCGCCTGCCACGACGCCTCTATAATATTCTCGCTCACGCCCACGGTTCCCCAGATCTTATCGCCGTCACTGGACTCAATCAGTACACGCGTTTTTGCAGCCGTGCCAGACTCACCGTCGACGATACGAACCTTGTAATCCTTCAGCTTAATGGCTTCGATATCCGGATAGAATCGAAGCAACGCCTTTCGCAACGCCTTGTCGAGTGCGTTTACGGGGCCGTCGCCTTCCGCAGCAGTCAGTTCGGTCTTGCCGTCGACATTGACCTTGACGGTCGCCTCACTTAAGCACGGATCGTCATGACCGCGTTTTTCAATAATCACCCGGAACCCTTCCAACTGAAAGAATGGACGATGTTTCTGTAGTATCTTTTGCATCAGTAATTCGAACGATGCACCGGCTGCCTCGAACTCGTACCCTTCGCTCTCAAGTCGTTTGAGTTCATGAAGGATCTTTCGAACTTCCGGCCCTTTCGGGTCAAGGTCTATATTGTGTTCAGCCGCTTTTAACAGGATGTTGCTGCCACCCGATAAATCCGATATGAGAAAACGAGTCTCGTTTCCGACCGCATCCGGACTGATGTGTTCATAAGAAACTTTGGTTTTTTCCATCGCATTAACGTGGATACCACCCTTGTGTGCAAAAGCACTTTTCCCCACATAACCCTGACGTGTATTAGGCCGTAAATTGGCGAGATCGTAAACGAAATTACTAACCTCCGTTAAGAACTTCAACTGGCCGTCAGGCAATGCGCGATATCCTAGTTTTAACTCTAAGTTGGGGATAATCGTGCAAAGGTTCGCATTCCCACAACGCTCACCGAAGCCATTTATCGTCCCTTGAATGTGGCGTGCACCGGCTTGTACGGAGCTGACCGAATTCGCGACGCCCATACCACTGTCGTCGTGGGTATGGATGCCTACCGTAATTTCCTCGGATAACACGGCTCTCACCTTCCCCGTGATTTCCCTGACCTCATCCGGCATGCTTCCTCCGTTTGTATCACAGAGTACAATCGTCGAGGCTCCGCCGGCGGCGGCTTTCTTCAATGTCGATATCGCGTAGTCGGCGTTATCCTTAAAACCATCGAAAAAATGTTCGGCGTCGTAAATGACTTCCTTCCCGTTGTCCTTCAGATACGCACAGGAATCCAGGATGATCGCAAGATTGTCATCCGGGCTGATTTTTAGTACGTCAACGACATGAAGCATCCACGTCTTCCCAAAGATCGTTGTAACCGGTGTCTCAGCGTCAATTAACGCGATGAGATTCGGGTCTTTTTCAACTGCGTTCGACGCTCGACACGTACTCCCGAACGCAGCGATCTTCGCGTTCTTAAATGTTAGTTTTTTTGCTTCCTCGAAAAATGCCATATCCTTAGGGTTTGACCCCGGCCAACCGCCTTCGATATAGCTGACGCCGAACGAATCGAGACAGTTCGCGATACGGATTTTATCAACCTTCGAAAATGATACCCCTTCGCCTTGGGTGCCGTCTCGTAAAGTTGTATCGTAAATCTTTATCATTTCCTTCATCAGATATCCATCCTAATTGATAGTTGTAATCATAACCCATTAAATTAATACTAGCCTGATCTATGCATCAATTTCTACTGCAAAATCGTATATCATTTGATCTTAATGACTTACAAAGAACCTAAGACTTCGAAATAGTTCACTATTCCGTCAGCCTTAGAACCCCCGCAAGTCATTAACCTCAAGGGTTCTACGACTTCTCGCAACAAAATTCATGCATAGATCAGGCTATCTGTCGCGATCGTTTTCAATATCTTCAATACGCAGCACGACCGGGGCCTCGCGCACGACGTCCAGTACCTCAATTTTCGATAAGGCCCGATTTAATTCAACTTCCTTGGCCGTATGGGTAATCAAGATTATCGGCAGGTGGTCGGAAGCCAACTCCTGTTGCGTAACGCTGGCGATGCTGATCCCACTTTCACCCAATATTTGTGCTATTCGGGCCATAACGTTCGGAACATCATCAACCGATAATCTTATATAATACCGGCATTCGATTTCGTCCATCGACAACACGTCATTGTACGAATTGTGCGGTCGAAAAGGGGGCACGCGTCGCGAAGAATTGAAACATATATTCAGCGCTACATCTACCAAGTCCGCAACCACGGCACTCGCCGTTGCATCCTGCCCGGCGCCGCGCCCATATAGCATCGTCGGTCCGACAATGTCTCCCTCGACCCACACAGCGTTAAATTCGTCACTGACCTTAGCCAGTAACGAGTCAGCAGAAACCAAGGTCGGATGCACCCGCATCTGGATATTACTGGAATCGAATTTGACGATCCCGAGTAACTTGATCTTATAACCTGCCCTCGCTGCGTTGCGGATGTCCTGTAAATCAATACCGCGTATACCCTCAACGAATATTTGGTCTACGTCAATCCACTCTCCGTAAGCCAACGACGCAAGGATACAGGTCTTGTGGGCAGTGTCATGCCCGTCTATGTCCAGGGACGGGTCTGCCTCAGCGAAACCCAAGTCCTGCGCTTCTCTAAGGACATCGCCAAAGTCGACGCCGTCGTTTTCCATGCGGGTGAGAATATAGTTGCAGGTTCCGTTTAGAATTCCGTAAATTCGCTCGACGTGATTCGCGGATAAGCCCTCGCGCAGGGATTTTATGATTGGGACCCCGCCCGCTACGCTGGCCTCATAGTAAATATCGACACCGTTTTCGGCCGCAACCCGAAATAACTCATCTCCGTGATACGCCAACAGTGACTTATTCGCCGTCACCACCGGTTTACCATTCTTCAGAGCCTGCAGGACGTAACGCTTCGCATCCGTCGTGCCACCGATCAATTCAACGATAACATCAATATCAGGGCTATTTACGACGGTATCGGCGTTGTCAGTAAACACAACGGAAGTGGCGTCGAAATCTCTCTTCTTTTCTATGTCGGAAACTGCAATCGCCACGATACTTAACTGTACATCGCAGCGAGCCGCAATCAGCGCAGCATTGTTTTTAATACAAGCAACAACGCCAGTCCCGACAGTCCCGCAACCAATTAAGCCAATTCGAATCTTTTTCATAATTATACCGAACGTCATTCATCCCGCATGCGGGACGAAAAATCGTTCCGAGTCTCCTCTGAAACTTAACCGGTTTTGAGGCTAAACATTTGTTGTCGGACGGGCCGTTCGTAGTAAGGCACGACAGTGCCGTTAATTGTATCGCACGAAAAACTATATAACGGCACTGTCGTGCTACATTGTGGCATGAGCGTCTCGCTCATGAACGGGGCGCCGATTCACAAGCGAGACGCTTGTGCCACCATCTGCGACACCTGCAACTCAAGTTTAGTCATGTACCTGTCCGTCCTTTGGCGGATTAAACGGGTTAAAAGAAAACCCACTGGTGGGCTGCCTTGAAAATTGGTCATTCTTACACACTAAAGTGCGAACTCCAACGAGCACTCCAGCATACCAGCGAATTCGTGTTGCAGTGATCGCTGTTGGAGTTCGCGCTTTAGCGTGTCGTATCTAAAGTTTCCTTTTATATTACCAGAGTCAGCGTCACCGGCTCGGTCGACGCTCCTCTAAAACTTAAACGGTTTTGAGGTTCTTCATCTCGTTCGATTTCGGCTCGATTGTGCGGCTTTTGGAGTTCAAGCTTCAGCTTGCTATTTGTTGATTGGCAGATGCAATCCCGCATGCGGGATTGAACTCCAAAATACCGCCGAACCCAAGTTTCCTATTATATTAATTCTGCTGTACAACAAAAAGCGCGTCGGTCGACGCTCCCTGTGAAACTTGGCGGAAATCTTCGACATTAAGAGCCCGATTCGTATCGCACGAAAAACTATATAACGGCACTGTCGTGCCTTACTACGAACGGCGTCCGCCCTGAATTCATGGTTCCTCTAGTATTAACAGATCAGTCAGTTGACGGATCGGCGGATTGCTCTTACGTAATTATTTTCAAAGTCGTCTCTCTCCGCACGCGCGGAGTCTCGGTTACCCGGACCGTCTTCTCGGAGTCCGCTCATGCGGGAAGAGTCTCGGTTACCCGGACCAAAAATTGTACCGCTTGTTGATAAATCCCGATTCAGAATGGGATCGCTGGCGGCCCACTCGTTTAATCCACTCTCGCACACAGCCAAACAATGCCACAACATCGACAATATGGAAAACAGCGGACGAGTACGTTGGTTGTAACCATTGATCCCGCATGGGCGATATCGTAATGACACGACCGATGCGGGATCGAAATAGACGACATAAGACCTGAGTTTCGGTCGTTATGAACGGACCGCGTTAGCGCGAAGTCCATTCATGAAGCCCAGATAGCTATCGGTCTACGCGATATACGGCTGCCGAGCTTAATCGTCAACCGCTACGTAGCCAGTATATCGTTAAATTCCACAGGCAATAACATACATCATCTGTGACTAATTCCAAAGGGCCGCACCTCGCTCAGGAGCTACTGAGCCGGTCCAATATTATTGACATTGTCCTGTTTGCTACCAAAGAAGCGTCGCCTCGCTGGGCAATTACGTCTGCAGTTTGGATGAACGGACCATCTACCAGCTCGTCACTAAAGTGCTTTGCGAAAGTTTGTGCACATTGATCTGTCGTCTCCATATGAAACTGAAGCGCTAAAATTCGATCGCCGTAGACAAAACCTTGGTTCATGCACCCCTCGCTCTCAGCGATACAAGCCGCACCACTCGGAATGTCGAATGTGTCTCCGTGCCAATGAAAGACATCCAAAGTCCGAGGGATCCCTTCGAATATGGGAAGTCCCTGCCCGGCGGCGGTGAGTTTGATCGGGAACCAACCGATCTCTTTATGCCGCCCGCGATAGACTCTCGCGCCAAGGACGTCTGCGATAAGCTGCCCGCCCAGGCATACGCCCAGAATTATTTTCCCGGCATCGACCGCCGTTCGTATCAACTGTTTCTCTACGATCAACCATGGATAGGTTTCCGTCTCATAAATATTCATCGGTCCGCCGAGAATAATCAACATTTCGAAATCTTTTGTCTTTGGGAAAGGATCAGATTCGTAAAATCGTGTAGTCGTTAACTGATGCTGGTTCTCGGATATCCAGGAGGCGATACTACCTAAACCATCGCACGGGTCATTTTGAAAACAGTGAATTCTCATTGTCGCTATTGCTCCTTTGTGTAAAGATAAAGTCTGTAGGCTATCAATTTTTTGACCACGCGTCGTTCTGCTGTGCAGTAAGAACTATCGCGATTTAAAATATCGCCCAGGAAATTATAGCCTTGATTTCCGATCGGATATCGACAAGTCCGACGTAATCGCTATAGTTACCCTGAACACCTTCGAGTTTCTTAATCGGCCATCATGTCTCGCCATAGCCACATGCCGAAGGCGGAAGCCACCTGTCTACGTCCACCGTGACTACGACGGGCGTTGCCTGGGCGACGGCTGTTCGAAATATCGTTCGGAAATTTTTGGCTGATAAATTCGAAGCTATCCAAAAATTGTACTGCTTGTTGATAAATCCCGATTCAGAATGAGATCGCGGGCAGTATGGACCTCGTTCGGAAAGGACTTTCGGTCTACTATTAGCTACACGCCGCGCCGCACTGATGGTCGATTTTCGTCGCGGAGCACTTCCGCCCCGACACGAGACGACGTAGATCGAATCGCACTGGAGATTTCTGACGTTACTCGAAGGCGATTCGTGTGAATTTTCGAATGACTCACTAATAAACGGAAAAAAGGAATTTGTCATCATGAGACGAGAGGTATTAGCTTTTCCGCGGCCCATGACGGTCGACAAAGAGTACAATAAAGTATACCCAGCGCAGCGGGGGATGAAATTGCATGATTACTTCGCGGCCAAAGCGCTCGGCGGGTTATTGGCCGGTGGCGCACACAGGAAGCAGGATCCCGATGAAATTGCCCATGAAGCTTTTAAACTCGCCGACTCAATGATGATGAAGCGGCATGACAGTCAGGGTTACGAACGGTAGGTTGCGACAGGCTAGCCTGGATAATTCATCAGTATTCTGTCACAAGCCCTAATCTGTGCTCAAATAAGCCGATTAGCTTAGTTTCCGGTGACGGTGATAATCAAACGCCGAGATCCGCCGACATCACGGTGTTCGCAAAGGTAAATTCCCTGCCACGTCCCAAGGTTCAACTTCCCCCGTGTAATCGGGACTGTCACGCTATTTCCCAGGAGGGATGCCTTTATGTGCGCTGGCATGTCATCGGCCCCTTCAAGCGTATGCCGGTAATACGGCGCATTTTCAGGCACGGATTGGTTTAGGTAGTCTTCCAAATCGCGACGCACATCTGGTGATGCGTTTTCATTGATCGATAGCGATGCAGACGTGTGACAGATAAAAATATGCGCTATTCCAACCGACATCGCGGATAATTCTGCGAGTTCCTTCGTGATTTCATTGGTAATCAGGTGAATACCGCGCGATTTTGGGCTTAATATTATTTCTTTCTGGAACCAACTCATTTTTACCCTACTGTTTGTCTAGCCTGCATTATGCATAAACTTTCTATTGCGAATACGTATTTTGTTTCATCTAAAAGAGTTATGAAGAACGTCGGATCTCGAAATATTTCAATATTCTTTCACCCCGACAACCTCCATAACTCATTAAGCTAAAACAAGCTACCTATTCTCATGACGAAATTTGTGCGTAATGCAGGCTAGTTTCTATACCGAATCGTCTTTGAGTTTTAGAAATATCCCTCGGCGTCTCTGGAGTGAAGACTTCCGAGTCGTCTCTCTATCTCTCTCCGTATTCTCGGCCTTGAATCGCCCGGGACGCTTCCCACACAAGCGTCCCGTACTTAAGGACCGCAAACCAGCCTGCTTGCGGTCTACCCCCTAACACTAATAGGATCTCCGCTGGGATCAGATTAGCTATTTGAGCAAACTTATTAATCGTAGCTGACTACAGGAATAGGATCAATGAAAATCGGCGAAATCACCAAACGCTCGCGGGGACTTCTAATAACCGCGATAATTCTTGTCGGCGGCGTCTCGGTCTTCGCCTTTCTGCAACTCAGCACGAATATCCCGATTAAAGAAACCTGGAATATACAGGCGTCGCATTTATGGCTGAATTGGCTTAAGCCATGCCGTTACAGTCGGTTCGGGACGGATGAACCAGTCCCCGAAACTGCGGCTTGGATTCGGTCTCAATTACCTGTTTCCGGGGGCTGCGATGAGATTTTGGAGACTAAGTCCAGTACGCTTACGGCGGTGCTTAAACGAAATTTTCCGAATCCGACCTATGCGGCAACCCACAACTTCCTGATGAACTGGTCGACACCGGAGCTGGGGAAGAAATATGCCATGAGTACAGACGATCCATTCGTCATTCTGATACGAAAATGCCCAAACAGTAGTAAAGTCGCAAACGTACTTCACATAAAGGTCACTGCCACGAAGCTGGGAAACGGATCAATCGTCGAGATTTGGGATAACAAAGTTTACTTGCAATTGTAGTACAAGGCTGATTCTCATTCCGTCCCTGCTATAACCCCGGCGGCCGCTTATACCAAAGCCAGCATTCTTCCTTGCACTTGAGTGAAGATGGGCGTAACGCAATGCGAAACAATAATCGAAGCATACTTGCTGCGGTAAACCACTCCAATTTCCGCATCGACGTCACAACACCCGGTTCTATTATCTCTGTTCTAGATCGGTTTTTCTTTGCCCATTTATTCAGCGCTCTGGAGAAATGTATTTCTTCAGAGGCGTAATATTCTTCGTCGAATCCACCGATTTCTGTGAAAGCATTGCGCAAACAGAACACGTAAGATCCTGCCGCCCAATGCAACGCTTTGGCGAGCGTGTTCCACAGAAGCAACGTGGACTGCACTCTGATATCAGGTCTTCCATCTGCTGCGATTACCGCGCCGCCGCCGCAAATTCCGGAGCTCAGTGCCGTCAGAGTGTCGCGCAGAAGTTGTTCGGACACTGAAGTATCCGCGTCGACGAAAATCAAGAAACTTCCGCTGCTGGCGTTCGCTCCCGCGTTTCGCGCTCTCGCGATTTGTCGGTGTTCTTCGAAAACGACCTTCACGTTATGCCTCTCAGCAACTGCTCGGGTGTTATCCGTCGAGTTGTTATCTGCGACGACTATTTCCCCGCTCAATGTCTTGACTCGATCCATCGCTCGCGTCAGATCCGAAAGGGTCGCCGGCAAAAAGTTTTCCTCGTTGTAAGCCGGTATAATAACCGAATAATCAATGGCTGAATCGGAGGAAAAGCTCATTCTGCCTTAAACAGGCCAGGTTGACCTGTCAACTCCGTGTTTTCGACACCGAAGCGACGTGCTGCTTTAAGCGTAGTAACGCGACCTTGCGGTGTCCGATTTAAAAACCCCTCCTGAATGAGAAACGGTTCATAGACCTCTTCGATAGTACCGACTTCCTCTCCTATGGCAACCGCGAGATTCTTGATTCCGACGGGACCTCCCTGAAATTTATATAGGATCGCTTCCAGTAACCGGTTATCCATTTCATCGAGTCCGTCATCATCAATCTCAAGCATCGCAAGAGCCTCTGCGGCAACCGAGCCGGTGACGATATTATCCGCCTTGACTTGAGCATAGTCGCGAACGCGGCTCAACAGATTATTCGCTATTCGCGGTGTTCCGCGGCTGCGACGAGCAACCTCCGCTGTGCCGTCGTCATCGATCTGTACCCCGAGAATACCGGCGGATCGCACGATGATTTCCGCCAGGACCGACGCCGGATAATAATCCAGCCGGATATGAAGCCCGAACCGCGAGCGTAATGGTGCGGACAATAGCCCCTGTCGTGTCGTTGCCCCGATGAGCGTAAACTTTGGGATGTCCAGGCGCACTGACCGGGATCCGGCACCCTGGTCAAGGACGATATCGATGTAATAGTCCTCCATCGCGCTGTACATGTATTCCTCAACGTTGGTGGATAACCTGTGAATCTCGTCTATAAAGAGAACGTCGCCCTCCTCCAAGCTGTAAAATAACCCCGCTAGATCGCCGGGCTTCTCGACAACAGGCCCGCTTGATGTCTTGATATTCTTCCCCCGCGCAATAGCAATGATATGCGCTAAGGTTGTCTTCCCCAACCCCGGCGGCCCACTTATAAGTAAATGATCCAGCGGGTCATCTCTCTCGGTTGCCGCCTGCACGTAAATCTGAAGTTGTTCCTTCTTCTTTGTCTGACCGGGAAAATCGTCGAAGGTTGCTGGTCGCAAACTTGAATCCAGGCACTCGTCTTTCTTGTTCAAGGTAGACGTTATGTATCGTTCTTCTTCCATCAAATCTTTCCTAGATTGTAAGCATTCCAATTTTCAGCCGGATTGCCGTACCGCATAAGTGGTGAATCCCGGTAGCGCGGGAAGCGTCTCGAGCAATTCGGACCGATAATGCGGAGAGAGATACTGCCTGCAGTATAACTAAACTCGACGGGGAACAAAATCTTATTCTTACGAATTCAAGATCTGAAGTGAGCACCGTATCAGATTCTCCGGCGTTAACTCTTCTTCCGCTTGGGCACCGGCTAACTTACCGATCGTCTTTCTCGCGGCGTCGGCCTTGAAACCCAGGGTAATTAAACCCGCGACTGCGTCTTCGATCGCGCGTTGACCGGCCTCGGACATGACGGTTTCGCCACTGCTGATGCATGCTTCGGGCAATATCTCATCAATCTTATCTTTCAGTTCGATAATCAGACGCTCAGCGGAACGTTTTCCGATACCGCTTATTCGGGATAACGTGCGAATATCCTTATTAACAATGGCACTGCTGAAAGATCCCACGGACATCGAACTCAGGATATTCAATGCCAGTTTGGGGCCGACGCCGGAAACCGACGCGATCAGCATCTGAAATAACGCACGTTCCTCAACAGTGGCGAACCCGTATAGTTGAAGCAAATCATCACGGACGTGGAGATACGTGTTCAAGCACAGTCTTTCGCCAACGGACGGTAAACGGTCATACGTGCTCATCGGTATCAATACGGAAAATCCAATCTGATTCACCTCAATAACGGCACGGGTTAACGCTTTTTCAGCCAGATTTCCGTCGACGAAGTCGATCATTTTGAACCACTATTTTTGTGAACTCAGAGCAGTTGACTATCAATGAAATTAGATTTAGTATAAGGCGACGATTTGATTGTTCAAACGAACAGAATCGATTCCGGGCATTCGAGTCGGAGGAAGCCGAATTTCCCGCGCCGGAACTGCGATCGCTCCTAACTTTGTTGCCGTTCGCCAGTCGCTCCGAAATTTCCCGGAAATACAATCTTCCCGCGGTATGGGACACATTATTGACCGATGCCCTCATTCGCTGCAATCAGATACGCGGATCAAACTTCAGTAGTCAAAAAATTACAGAGGATTAAAAAATGGCTGATAACGCAAAGTTAATTATCGAAGGTACAACCTATGAACTGCCGACCTTGATTGGAACGGAAGGTGAGAAGGCCGTTGACATCCGCAAATTGCGCGGCGCAAGCGGCTACGTTACCCTCGATAGCGGTTATATGAATACCGGATCATGCGAAAGCGCAATCACATTCATTAACGGAGAAGAAGGTATCCTGCGTTACCGTGGCATCCCGATTGAACAACTCACCGAGAAATCTTCGTTCGCGGAAGTAAGTAAATTGGTGCTCGATGGAGAACTTCCGAAATCCGATGTGTTGGATGAGTTTTCGCGGGTGTTGACTGAAAACGCAATGATTCCGGAGGAACTTAAAAATTCGTTATATAATTTCCCGGCTGACGCGCATCCAATGAGTGTTTTAGGGTCACTGATCTTCGGCCTTGCAGGGTTTTATCCGCACGTTGACGCGACATCCAGTGAAGACGAGATTCGCACCGCCGCCACCAATCTGATCGCAAAAACCAGTACCATCGCAGCGTTCTCCTACAAACGATCGATCGGTGAGCCGTTTGTATATCCGTCGAAGGATCTCGGTTACTCGGAAAACTTTCTGAATATGATGTTTTCTTCTCCCGTAAACGGTTACGAAATTGACTCTGACATGGTCGAGGCATTGGAAAAGCTGCTTATTCTCCATGTCGATCACGAGCAGAATTGCTCCGCCTCTACCATGCGTTTGGTCGGAAGTTCACATGCCAACCTCTATTCAGCGGTTGCAGCAAGTATCGCAGCGTTGTGGGGGCCGCTACATGGCGGTGCGAACCAGTCGGTTATGGAAATGCTCGCGACGATTCATCAGTCCGGGAAGGATCCGGCCGACTTCATTGAGATGGCCAAGGACAAGTCGAACAGTTTCCGTCTTGCCGGGTTCGGCCACCGGGTCTACAAGAACTACGATCCCAGAGCACGGGTAATAAAGGGGACCTGCAGAAAGGTGCTGGAGAAATCTGCGAAAGACCCGCTTCTTCAAATTGCGATGCAACTCGAAGAACAGGTTCTCCAGGATGATTATTTCATTCAGCGCAAGCTTTACCCGAATGTTGATTTCTATAGTGGAATCCTGTACAAAGCAATGGGGATCCCAACCGAAATGTTCACGGTGCTGTTCGCCATCGGACGGATGCCGGGCTGGATCTCGCAATGGAAAGAAATGATTTCAGATCCGACAAATAAGATTGGCCGTCCGCGCCAGATCTACAATGGCAACAATAAGACGGATTACACTCCCGTTGAGAATAGATAGTTAAACCTTGTTCGAAAAGGTAGCGCGGCCCGCATTGGGAGCGCATGTCGGTCAGGTTTCGGCCGGGATCGGTTACGTTAATAGCTTGGAGCTATTGACTTACCGATCCGGGTCGAAAGATGCCCGTCATCCGCCGCAACCCGAAGGGCACTTACCTCTTTCGGTGCCTTTTCGCGCTTTTTGGTCGAATCCGATGCTCAAGCATCGAATGTCGACCGAAAAAGCACGAAAATTCGACCGAAATAGGCAGGCGTGCGGACCACGATACCTTTTCGAACAGGGTCTAACTATAGTAGAACGACCGTACCACACGTCCTTGTGCCGTACTGTTAGAACGCTAAATTTGTCTGTATTGAGCTAAAATCGTTGACAAAACGGAATAAACTAATAGTGGAGAATGATCATGTATCCAGAAGAAGTTGTTGCACCAATGCGGCAGGAGACCATTGATATTGGGTTTCAGGAATTGCGCACGGCGAAAGATGTAAGTGACGCGCTGGAAGGCGCGACGGGCACCGCACTGGTGTTTATCAATTCGGTTTGCGGTTGCGCTGCCGGGATGGCTCGTCCGGGACTTGCAATCGCGCTTAGCAATAGTGAACATAAGCCAGACCATCTCTATACCGTCTTCGCTGGGAACGATAGTCAGGCGACTGCAGCGGTTCGAGATTACTTCATCGGATATCCACCGTCGTCGCCGTGCATGGGCTTACTGAAAGACGGCAGCTTGGTATCAATAATACAGCGGTATGACGTCGAAGGACACAGTGCCGATCAAGTGGCAGGGGCACTGACCAAGATCTTTAGTGAGCATTGTGGCTGAACTCGGGAAGCTTTCGTTATACTGCAAGCAGTACAATTTTTAGATGACTTCAAACCAAGTACGTAAGAAATATCGAACGATTTTTCGAAAACTCGACGGCGTTCGATATAATTCCCGATTAATTGGGATATTTTCTGGGCGGAGCTTGGCTCATAACAGAGACTGATAGGACTATTTAAAGGAGCGTGAAAAATGGCATTGGTAACATTGGATTCGAGTAATTTTGAAGAGCAGACGAAAGAGGGCGTTACACTTGTCGACTTTTGGGCGGAATGGTGCGGACCGTGTCGCGCGTTGACACCTATATTAGAGGAACTGGACCAGGAGATCGCGGGTGCAGCCACTATTGGAAAGGTAAACGTTGATGATAATTCTGAATTGGCCCAAAAGTTCAATGTAATGAGTATTCCAGCGGTCTTCATCTTAAAGGATGGCGAAGTCGCGAGTCAGTTTGTGGGCGTGCAGACTAAGCAGGTTCTTACTGACGCGATTAACAAGGAACTCGCGGGTTAGACCACCGACGTGTCCCGGTCAATTTTCCAGACTGCAAGCCCCAGATTCAGTGAACTTGAGCGGCGATAGGCATTCATCTTTTTCACCTGATTCATTCAATGAAGTCCTCGACATACCGCCGCGGGTATGCCTATGGCTTCCTTAAACGAATCGGATATATACGGAAAATAATGGTTCCGTATGCGGGACGAAATATCGTTTTCGCCGCGGCGGATTTCGCTAGGCTCAACATAGATCTTAGCTGATAAAGTTGAAGCTATCCAAAAATTGTACTGCTTGCAGTATAGCTGGTGATGTTCGATGAAAATTGCAATGTTACTGTCAGGCGGGGTCGATAGTTCAGTTGCATTGAAATTACTCGCCCAGGAAAAGAAGCACGATCTCACCGCGTTCTATTTGAAGATCTGGCTTGAAGATGAGCTTTCGCATCTCGGCGACTGCCCGTGGGAATCCGATATGGAATTCGTTCGGGAAGTTTGCCGTGATCTAGGCATTCCCTTCCAGGTTGTCCCCCTTCAGCAAGAGTACCTTGAGCGGGTCGTAGACTATGCGATCGGCGAATTGAAGTCCGGGAGAACACCGAGTCCGGATATCCTCTGTAATTCATGTATCAAGTTTAGTGCGTTTTACGATCGAATAGACGATTCCTACGAGAAAGTGGCTACCGGCCACTATGCTCAAATCCAGGCCGTTAACGATAAATTCCAGCTCAAACGGTCCCCCGACCCGGTAAAGGATCAAACTTATTTCCTGTACCGGTTAACACAGCAGCAATTAGGTCGGGTACTATTCCCTATCGGGCACCTTCACAAACGTGAAATTCGCAGTCTCGCCGAAGAATTCAGTTTACCCAATAAGGACCGGAAAGATAGCCAGGGTCTCTGTTTTCTCGGTAAGATTAAGTACGAAGAGTTTGTAAAACATCATCTCGGTGAAAGAATCGGAGCGATCATTGAAATCGACTCTAAAAAGTATCTTGGAGATCATCTTGGGTACTGGTTTTATACAATCGGGCAGCGCCAGGGATTAGGGTTAAGTGGTGGACCGTGGTACGTCATCAAGAAAGATATTACGGAGAATATAATTTACGTCTCTCATCAAGAGCAATTGAACCGGCGTTCGCGTCGAGAGTTTATCGTAAGTGATCTGCATTGGATTGCGGAAGTGCCCGAAAAAACCTCGTTAAAATCAAAAATTCGCCACGGCCCCAAATTGTTTGACTGCGAGATTATTCCGATGGGAAGGGGCGATTTTAACGTTAGAATAGCCGAAGATGAGGCAGGCATTGCCCCCGGGCAATCGGCTATCTTCTACGACGACGACATATGTCTGGGCGGCGGGATAATTCAGTAGAGGGATTATTCGTATGCCGGTTCACTGTGATCCCACAGAGATCCCAAATCGACAGATTTTGCCAATGGATAGCCTCAAGGACTTTATCGGAAACACGCGGTTTGCATTTTACCTGCTAACTCTATGGCAATCGATCCGTGCATTTTTTTTCGGGATCGAAATCGCTATCGAAACCGGGATCGTTCCTCCTTGTTCCTTGGTTATAGACAACTGGTTCGCACAAAAACTGATCAACCGTCTTATTATAGATCCAGATTGAAGGGGCGAATTTCGTCATCGGGATTTTCCTCGTTTGCGCGTTTTATGATACCAGATTCGACCCCGAAAGTTTCCGCGAATTTGTGAATGTCATCGGCTAACTTCTTTTCCCCCGTGGCCTTCAGGTAAGTCTCGCCGATCATCAGGAGTGATTGAAAAACCAAACCACTCATTTCGTGCAGCATCATTTCTTTAGTCCAGAGATCGAATCGCACGGTGTTCTTGCTCGCCGGATCCCAAATCGAAATCATTGCTGCTTTACACGATTGATATTCCGGCGTTGACGCATCGTCGGCGCGCCATTCCAAGCGTTCGGGGACGTTGTCTTTATCAAGTGTTATCCTGAAATTGATTTCCGTAGATTTGTTGCTCTCAGCCTTTTCACTCATTGAACGCTCCATTTTTTTTTCTTTAACATTAAGAACCACGGTTTTTACCGATTTCCGCGTTCCATCACCCGATTTCCAATTATACCAACAATCACGGAGTTCTCGACCAGGCGTTCTGCTGGCTAGCCTACATTATGCATAAACTTTCTATTGCGAATGCGTATCTTGTTTCATATAAATGAGTTACAGAGAACGCCGGATCTCAAAATATTTCAATATTTTTTCGTCCCGGCAACCTCCATAACTCTTTGATCTAAAGCAA
>JAJFLP010000080.1 GCA_021772635.1 Verrucomicrobiota bacterium
CTTAAACCGGTTTAGGCTGTTTTTAATGTAGGAGGCTGCTCCCGCAGGCGATCTTATTTTTTTCGGTATCGTTCCGAAATAATCGTTATCGCCTGCGGGAGCAGCCTCCTACATTAGGGCTACCTGGAACCCAAGTTTCCTATTATATTAACCGGGCCGGCACGGCCCGGCAGGATCTCTAATAATCCAAAGAACTTTCACGGAAAAGTCCAAATTTGTACACATTAAAATTGGCGCGTTCATTTTTGTACACAACCTGCTCCCGATTATGTATCTATCAGCCAAAACCTAATGGGTTCCCGCACTTGGCCCCGTTTCTGCTACAATATCTGCCTATTCAGACTGCACGCAGTCGACTTTTCGACGATCTCTTATCACTGTAGGCAAAGATTTTAGAAAACTTGTCGAAAACCTGACTGGAATTAGTATACATGAATATCGCTGGACGGAAATGCTACCGGCTTACTTAGCTACGAAGCACTTTTGAACCGCGCAACTCTAAATTCTGATAATTCGGAGGTTGATATGGGAGTGTTGTACTCACGAAAGCTTATTACTGCGGGTCATCGAATGTCGGCGGTACTATGGATAACTATTCTAGCTGTATCACTGGTAACATTCGAGGCGACCGCTGACGGCTTTAGAAATCCGCCGCATAGTTCTGTTGGAACGGTGCGTATTAGTGGTAAAGCGTATTCTGGAGACGCTTCGGCTGTTACGCATAATCCGGCTAACCTCGCAGAATTAAACGAGAAGTCAGCCATTATTTCGAACGCCGCGTTATATGGCCCTCTAGAGTTTGAGTCAACGGGGGGCGCGAAAGAAGGAACTCGTGATAATTGGGTAATTCTACCGAATCTCTTCTCGGCGTGGCCGTTGGGCGGGGAAAAAGAAATAGTTGCAGGATTAGGTATTACGACTCCATTCGGGCAGTCGACGCGTTGGAATCGCACGAGTGCACTGCAGTATTCTTCCCCGTACTTCGCTGGAATGAAGCTGATTAACTTCAATCCATCATTAGGGTTGAAATTCAATGATTCGATCCTCTTTGGACTCGGACTCGATATTTTCTACTCCGAGTTGACAACACATCAGTTAATCAACTGGGATTCTGCCGCGATGGTACCTCCCGGCACACTGCCGGACGGTCGAATCAGGACGGAAGGTGACGGTATTGGGCACGGGTATAACCTTGGTTTGACGTGGTTGATAGATGAGCGCCAGCGCATCGGCCTGACCTATCGCTCTCAGGTATCGGTTAATTACGATGGGGATTTTCGTGTGAGTAATAATCCCGGTCTGCCGATAGCAAGTAAAAGTGATTTCGAGACAGATATAGACTTCCCTGTGATTCTCGGCATCGGCTACGGTCTAAAAATCAATGATGATATCCGGATCGAGGTGGATGCGGAATGGGCAGAGCACTCGACATTCGACAAATTCTCTTTCGATCTTGGCGCCAATAACGGCACCCCACTAGCCGCACCGATCAGGCAGGATTGGAAGAACAATTGGACTTTTGGGTTGAGTGCCGACTGGCAGGTATCGGAACTCTGGATGCTCCGATTCGGCTATCTTTATGTTGAGTCACCGATCCCGGATAAGACCCTGCTCGCAGTATTACCCGACCTGGACAGAAACGTCCTATCTCTAGGGGCGGAGTACGTAAAAGATAAACATACAGTTAATGTCGGATACTCGTATTTGCTGGGCGATAGCCGAAAAGTAGATGACAATCAAAATCCAGCCTTTAACGGCAAGTATGAAGGGACCTCTCACATGTTCGCACTTTCATACAACTACTCTTTCTAAAGAAACCCCGTGTAAAGGAGGAAGTTAAATATGGATACGCTATCATTATTACCTTCGATTCTCGTTGTAGATGATATGCTGGGCCCGCGCGAAAGTTTGCGGATTCTGCTGAAATACGACTTTCATGTTCATTGCGCGTCATCGGTAGACGAAGGAATCGAAATACTGAAGGACGTTAATCCAGAGTTAATCGTATTGGATATAAACATGCCCGGGAAAAACGGATTAGACGGTCTCAAAGCGATTCGTGATATCGACCGGAACGTTGCTATCGTGATGCTCACCGGCTACGGTTGCCTTGAAACGGCTCAGAAGGCAATGCGACTAGGCGCCAACGACTATATCAATAAACCGTTTGACACCAACGAAATGCAGCAACTTGTAAAGCGCAGCGTTGAATATACAAGACTCGCCCGCCGCCGGGAGTTGGCAAAGAAGAAGATGGAACAGCTGAATCAGCGTCTGGAAATAGAGATATCAAGTACCAAAGGAATGGCGGAGCTAGGGCAGATGTCTGCTGAGTTCGTTCACGATCTTCGCAGTCCGTTGACCGGAATTCACGGATTCGTCTCCCTGATATCGCACGAAATTCAGCAGACCGAGAAGCTGCAGGGTGATCAATTAGATTTAACTAAGGAATATTTGACATTCATTGAAAAAGAGATTAACCGCTGCTACGAACTGAGCGCCATGTGGCAGGATTTGAATGATAAAAAACGCAGAAGTTCGGATGAGTTTTCAATTTCTGAACTGATCTATGATTTAGTCGCCGGAATTAACGCGGCCCAACAGAATAACAACATCAAGGTTGAATTCGACCTTGATGTGGATGAGATCGCCATTATCGCTGACAAGGTGCAAATTTCAAGGGCGCTCAACAATATCTTAAACAACGCCGTGCAATCTTTCACCGATGCGGATGGCACGATTCAAGTATCGTGTAAGATTAGCGGCGACGATGTCGAGATTGATATTACGGATAGCGGTTGTGGGATTGAACAGGAGAAGCTGGATCAGATTTTTCAACCGTACTTCACAACTAAAGAAGTCTCCAAGGGAACCGGGCTTGGACTTTACATTGTCAAGAAGACGATTGAGAATCATTCTGGTGCTATTTTGGTTAAGAGCGTACCGAATGGCGGAACTACATTCAATATTCGGATCCCGCTGGCTGCGCGACAGTTGAAAGCTGTATAATTTTTGGTCCGGATTACCCGAGACTCTTCCCGCACGAGCGGACTCCGATAATGCGGAGAGACGGCTTAAAATTCGCTACCTAACCGGAATAATTCATCGGTATTCTGCTACGAGCCCTAATCTCTGCTCAATTAAGCCGAATATTGGACATATCCAACGAAATGTCGGGAGAAAATGAGATAATTCGGCATTTTTGCAGTCGATTCGGTTAAAGCCCGACAGGCTCGTAGGCGTAGAATAAGCGAACTTTCCGATTCGTAATCTTAATCTTACTCGTAATCGTAATCTTTCTGGTTTTTCGAGGTGAGATTTGGAAAGGGATTGCGATTATGATTATGATTACGAAGAAGATCCAACGAAAAGTTCGCTGGATTTGGGCCTAGAATCTCTAAACACGGTTTATGAAAGTTGATTTCGTTTTGAATTCAGATGAATTGAAAGTAAATCCGCTAGTGGGCTCCGCCAAATGAGTGACCAACCGTTATCGCTGGCAATACGAGATTGGCAGGCTGCAATTGGGGATCAATTTGTAGTCGTGGGCGACGGTATAGCACAAGGCTACAGTAACAACGTCAGTCAGTTCACTAAAGAGATCCCCGCCGTATTAAAGCCTGCGTCAGCCGATGAAGTTCAGAAGATTGTCGCGATAGCTAATCGCTACAAGATACCCGTTTACCCGATCAGTTGCGGGAAGAACTGGGGTCTCGGGTCGTGCCTCCCGGTCCAGGACGGCAATGTCATCGTTGACTTGCGGCGAATGAATCGGATCCATGAGGTGAATATCCACTATGGCTATGCGGTCATAGAACCCGGCGTTACCCAGGAACAATTGTATTTACATCTAAAAGAAAACAACCTCCCCCTGCTAATGAACGTGACCGGGTCAGGGTTACAGTCCAGCGTCATCGGGAACGCTCTTGAACGGGGTATCGGATATTTCTCAAGTCGCGCTGACACGCTGTCGGGTATCGAGGTAGTACTCGGAAATGGAGATATCGTTACCTCAGGATTCGGCCACTACCCGAACTCTCAAGTTCGCTACAGCAGTCGTCACGGAATCGGCCCGGGTCTGGACGGGTTATTTTACCAGTCAAACTACGGTATCGTTACGTCTGCCGGAATCTCGTTAATGCCTAAGAAAGCAGCGCATATTACGATGATAGCCAGCCTTGAAGCCGAAGTAAATCTTCCACATTTAGTCGATAAGCTGGCTAAATTAACGCGTCACGGTTTAATCCAATCCATCACCCATATCGGGAATCGGAACAGGACCGAAATCACGCTGTGCCCACTGATATTCGAAAACCTCCGGTCTCAAGATCCGGACAAAAGCAACGAAGAGATTCTCAGCGAAACAAAGAGGATATTCGAACTTGGCGGATTTACGTCCTGGAGTGCTGTGGCGGGAATACAGGGAACTAAAGGGTACCTAAAAAATATTCGCCGCGATATTTGTCAGGCCCTTCGCGGCATTGCCAAAGTTAAATTTATCGATGATAGCGCACTTTCACTGGCTCAAACACTTACAAAGTTATCCTCAATACTTCCCTCGAGTAAACGTCATAAGGCGTTGCTCTACGCGATCAAGCCGTTATACGAACTATCAAAGGGCATCCCGACTGATGCCGCGTTAAAAAGTGTGTATTGGCCTATCGAAGGTCCCGACGGCCTTCAGTCACAGGATCCCGATCAAAGTAGTTCAGGGCTATTGTACTGCCTCCCGTTCGTGCCTCTTAGCGGATCCGTCGCACAAAGTGTCATTTCCCGAACGGAAACCGTATTAAAAACGTTCGAATTCATTCCGTATGTAACGTTGAATATAATTGATTCCAAGGTTCTGGAGTGTGTAATTTCGATCGCTTTCGACCGGCGCAATCCGGAGCGCATCCAAGCGGCGCATGAATGTATTTCCCAACTTGAGGATGACCTAATCGCCGAAGGACATTTTCCCTACCGTGTGGGCATTCAATCGATGCCTAAAGTTGTTTCCGGAGGTGATACGTTCTGGCAGACCGTCCGGGCTCTTAAAAACGTACTTGACCCCAATAATATTATTGCGCCTGGACGGTATAATCTTAAATAGAATTTCACTGTGATTTAATAGAAGATCCCAAATCAACAGGTTTTGCCAATAGATAGCCTCAAAACTTCGGGGAACGAATGGCGCCACTTCCCTCTGCGACATGAAGGTTCACTAGTTCAGGATGGGAATTATTTAGTGTCTGGAACTTTTACTTCCCTGGAATCCAACGGCTTGAAAAAAAGTGTATTTACTGGAGCAACAAACCGGATGTTCGATACGGTTCCGGAGCCTAAATTACCGTGAATACCGTCCCTCTTAGAGAAATGGCCGAACTGCCATTTGGTCGCCACTCGGATGCCGTCAACTTCCTCAAAGTCCTTGTAGACGATACCATGCGGTTCCTTTTCGGCCATTGCCAGGGCCTGGCCGTAGGTCACAATATACCCCATCCCCTTGAGTAAAAAATTTCCCCTGTCCACGTAGAGAAAGTACCAGTCATCCGGCGTGTCACCCGCAGTCGGTGAAAATGTCTGGGTAGCGCTCCAATACGTGTATTTCCCCCATTCCGAAATCTTGAAATCGGTCAGAAATGTACCATGACCACGAATCTTAAACGGAGCAGCAATAAACCAGGGCCACGTCAGAACATGAAATCGGGGCATAGCAAATTTTAGATCGGCAGGACTTACCCAACACGTAACGCCGTCGAATACAACAGTTCCGCCGGCGTTCAAATCTAAACGCGCACGCGGACCGTTGGTTTCGAAGGATATAACACCGGCAACAACAGTGTCTCCACCGAATTCAATATCCAATTCGGCTTGCAACATCCGGGAGTCAACCCACCGATCCAGACCGTGTGCCCGATCGACGTACCTAAGAATTGTCTCGTTGTGATTGGGCCCTGCATATAAAGTGGATGCTAACGAGAGAAGAAGAAAGAGTAAACAACGCATGGGAAACCTAATATGGACGACTGCAAGCGATTGTGCTGGGTATACAAACGGGTTTACGACGATATTTCACGCTGCAGGGTGCTCATCGTGGTGGAATCACCGCCTTTTTTATTCCCGTCTTCCGAACTTACTTCCGCATCACCGTCTTGCACGGGGGACGAACTTATCGGTAGCGCAACCCAGTTTTTATTGTCATACTTTCCGCGGCGTAGAACTTTTCCGCAATAATACGTACCATTTGTCGAACCGAGGTCTATGAGATACCAATTCCCTTTGTTATGGACGATTGCGCTATGCCGACGCGAAATCCCGGCCGCGCCTTTAAGGTGAATATCATTTGTTGGCAATCGTCCAATGGCGACGGATCTTTGCGCCTGCGTTTTATTAAATTTCCAATCCTTTCCATCAACCGTTACTTTGACTTCGTCATTTGCTATCGTAAATCGACAAACGATCTTGGACATAAGGAAATGGCCAGGCGTTTTCTCAGCGACATCAACACTTCGATCACTCTCACGAGCAGACTCCAATTCCGCGTGCGAGACCTTTCTAATCATCGTAAAAAACGGCGGGGAACCGGCAGAAGGCCACCGCTTTTCAACATCCTCAGGATCCGGCTCCTTATGCAATAGCCTGAGCGCAGACGCAAGTAAAATCTTTCCGGACCCTTTGGTATCGATTATCCCGTCAACCGGCCCTTTGATCGCGTAGTTGGACGCACGAAACCACATTTGAATCTTGTTATTGTCGAGTTTCTCCAGCGTGTAGTAATAATTTTTGTAATTGATGTGAAACTGAACGTAAGATCCAACGCAAAAATCTGAATCGCTGTTCAGATCAAACTCTTCAACATCGTACCCAAGAACTGATATTAATTTCGTATCAATGCCTTGGTACGGATTCGTCATCGAAACTGAAGTTACCTTCCCATCCGTGGTGGACGATCCTTCGCGAGGCTTGACCGGGCAATGTTCCATGATCGTCGGAACGAAATCCATTTCATCCTTGAAATCTTCCTCGACCGTTTCAGGGGCTCCACGGCCCTGGTCGGGGATAGCGTCCTCTCGTTCGTCTTCACTCTGGGAAACATTTACGACGGTCGCACTCGATTCAACCGGGGTTAAACCGAGGGCGTTCGCCGCATCCGGATTCATTCGAATTGCCAGGAGATCACTTTCCGAAATCAGTTTTGCATCGGTCGCAAACTTGGACAGTGCCTTGGAAAGCTCGCTCCGGCGATCAATTGAATCTTCAGCGGCCTTAATCCGATTCCTCGCCGTATTCAGTATATGTGCCCGCCATCGGAGACGGACTGCGAAAACGAACTTGTTGAAAAAATTCCCCTGCGGTTGAATATATACGTCATCAGGGTCAACGATCGGATAAAAATATTCGGACCAGAATCTACCGATAAACCCCATGACGTCGGGCATTTTAAGATCGTGAATCTCCGTTTCCAAGACATCAGTTTTTAACCAGCTGTCCAGGAATCGCTGGAACCAGAAATCGCGCCACATCCGCTTATGTAACTCTTCCTGTATCTGAATAAACAACCCCTGATTCGAGCGAATCCGCACTAGAAGCCTGAATCGCTGGCTCATGAGCCCCCGCAATAGCCATTCCTGCCATTCGAAGTCCTTTAAGCGTATTGTTCCCGCAACTGTTTGGCGATGGGCAATGGTCAAGCACCGCTCATTTGTTGCTAACGCTTCAATACCTGCCCGCACCTGCCTCTCAACCGAATCACCCTCTAATACGCGGAGAAAGCGTTTATCCGCTTCCGATGAAAACAGGCTTGGGGCTGCGTTGTATATCAATTCTGCAGCCACAATAAGCGAATCACCGCATTCAACGTTCCAACGATCTACTTTTCCGCCCGCCAATGATGCCTTCGGGACGCCCAGGCTCTTGCGGCCATGCTCGGCGGCGTAGACAGGTACATACAATCGTTCCTTGATCTCCTTGGCCGCAAATCTATGCCGACGTATATACTTAATCAAACTACCGAGGTCGTGCTCGTCGCCGAGCGATGATTTCGCATCAGATACGAATTGATTCGCGACGTAAAGCAATGGCGATAACACGAAAATATCGCCTAAGTCTGATTCACTTGAGACCAATACACCGACTTGGGAATCAAGTTTAGTTATCTTTTTTTTAGAACTCATCCTGCAACCGTCTTAACTCCATTGATTTCGCGAGTGTTTACCGCCTATTTGGAGCCCGCTGGAAAACGTCTTCCGTGCGCGGCTCGCAGTACTTTCTTAAACCGGGGTCTAACCAGCAGTACGATAGTTCTCGATTACCAGTTATAGCAAGTAGCTTAATTCGTAAAATAACTAATAAATACTCAAACGGCGAAAAAGTACTTCAAACTCACGAGAAAATCGTGGTTGTGATAGATTACTATTGGACGGAAGAAGCTGTACCGGATCAAGGGTCCGGTTGGAAATCGTTTACACTTCTACATTTGCGTTTTTGGAATCCAACGGATTCCAGTCAATAGACGCTATTTTCTACTAGAGAATGAACTATCGATTTGAGAGAAAGAAGACTCCCGAACGTGATAATTATGGCAATCCAGACATCGGTTTCCCGCTAATTCCGGGACGTGACATGTACTGCATGAGTCTCTCTTGATGTCCTTAAAGTTTCCATGAAATACAGTGCGGTCAAACCTCTTGAAAGTAGCGGCGTAATCTGCGTTGCGGTTGAGTTCATGACACACCATGCACCCTTCTCGATCTACAACGTTAAAATGTGCCGAGTGCGAAAATTTTGTAAATGGTTTCTGCTCAACGCCGGAGATTCTAGAATGCCAGTTCACCGCTAATGTTCCGTCTGCTTGTGAGTCAACACTATGACATTTCGAGCAGAGGCCTACAGATTGACGACCGGCCAGCGTTGTAAACACATCCGAGGCCGCAGCAATCCTGCGGCTTCCAGTTTGTAAAATCGATGTGATTGTCAACCACGACTCGATAAAATCATCGGAATGCCCCGTCGGACGATAGTTCAGGGAGTAATTCGCCTGGTACCACCCACCCGTATGCACCCATTCCTCGGGCGACTTAGGCAGTGACTGTGTCGCCGTATTCGCTACTCCATTACCTGCGTCAATGTCTTCGCCAATAATTTCATCATCGCTCAGATCGATGATATCCGTACTGTCTTCCGCCAGTAAATCTTCATCGTCGCCTCCCAGAATATCGTCGTCGTCAAGTATATCGTCGGTATCGGCTAATATGTCTTCATCACTGTCAGCGCTGGTAGGCGGCACAACCTGTGGCGGCTGGTTACCCAATTCTGGCCTCGGCAGGTCAGGTGGTTTACTTATGAATTCGGGTTCGATGCTCTTGTCCCCCGAAGTATACCCGCTCAATTCCCTGGCAAGATCGGGGAACCATTGCTCACGGGCTTTGGTTATTGTATCGACCGGTAGACCCCCGGCAAGGTGTCGTAATTGACGGTCATCGAGCGAGTTGCCAGGCAACTTGCGCAATCTGGAGTTGAAATAGGAATGCCCTTCTGTTTCGATCTTGTAGATCAAGTTCTTAATCGCGATAACAACCTGTCCCGCACTCTCAATCTGCTCGTCGTCGGTGTCGGCCAGGTCGTATAGTTCGATATCCGTTATCCGGTTGAGAGCCGACCTTATTGCTGGATCCGATGATAACAGCAGCCTCATGAATGGCGTTATATCTCCATCTGCGTCCTCCGGCCAACGCCCCACTTCGATTCCACGTTCTGCGAAAGTTTCCACATCTATTCCCGGCAGTTGCAGGAACGATACTGACTTGGTCATCTGCCCATGCCCGCGAATCTGATCGTCGTGGCATCCTGCGCAAGTCACGCTGAAATCACGAACCAACATCCTGCGCCCCGCAGAATCGGGTTGATGACAATCCAGGCAACTGCTGGGAACGGCGGCTCCTGAATCTTTTACGAAGTGTTCGGAGATGTGCGTATAGTGGTCGAAAATAATCGCAGTACGAGCTTCGAACGGATAACCTGAAAATTCCGGATGTCCATCTGGGAAACTATCAAATTTATAGACATGACAGGTCTGGCATCGCTGATTTCCCATCTCTGTTAACTGATGGTCCCGACCGCGGTGCTCACGATGACAGGTGGCACAAGCTAATGCTTCATTATGGGTCTTTGAGGAATAATCTTCGTTGATAAATGATAGTATAGGATCCAGACTCCTCGAACTTTTTTCGCCCGTTGTTGCTATTCGTTCAGTTATATCTGCAAGATCTGATTTTAGCAAACTGTGAGCATTAAGGCTTGCTACTCCCATATCGTGGCACTCGACACAAAGGTTGGAGTCTTTCGCCGGAACAGCGGCGGAAGTCTTTAGTCGCGACCAGTCGAGTGTCCCCTCCTTCATCGCTGTGTGGCAACTGGCGCAATCATTCCCCAGTATTCCATGGCTCGAACTCAAGGCACCCGGGGATATTACAGAATTCCGATGCCAGGGACTGCCCACAATATAAAAAATAAAACCGGCCGTCGCCGCAATGACCCAAAAACCTACGAATCCGCGCTTTGCGCGCAAACTCCGGACCGGCTGACATCTCGTTACGGTGAGGCAACACCGACCGTCCGGTAGCGGCCCCGTATCGCAAGTCCCGCCACGACCTTCATGGCGCTGGCAATGCCAACGATCTCCGCGCCGAACCGGGATACACTCCGCGGTACCGCGACACATTCCCTTGTCATCGGGCCCCTCAACACACGGGCAACCCTTTGCAGTCCATCCGCATATCCACTTTTGATCTGGACGCTCGTACTGGCTTTCATCGATCCCGAATCGTTGTAGGCGCATACCCTAAATGCCCCCGCGAAATAGGTAGATTAACAGAACATGAAGCCCCGCGACGAGAAGAAGAGCGAAAGTCAGCGGAATATGGACGAACAACCAACCCTTTAACGCCGATTGAAGGGCATAGTGGCAATCGAGGTCGTACTTAACTTTTACTAATTCGGTGATGTTCTTCATTATTTCGCGTTCGGATTCATCAAGATATCTGTTATTCGCCTTGATTCGCCGGGTCAAGATTCGAAGCGGTTCGCGTGAGCCGAAAATATGGTGCCAAAAATATCTTGGTCGACTAAAGAAAAGGTGAAGGTATTCTCTATAAAAACTCGCAAGCACGGTCGATTGCATCTCCGAAACAGATTGGAGGATTAGTCCTTCTGCCGCTTTGCTTATATTTCTGCGAAATAACGGAATTCGCTCGTAAATAACTTCTTCACCCTGCGCCGACAATCGTCTCGCGAACGATCTTGAAATCAACAACCCGACTACCCCGCTGCCAGCCACAATTACAAACAAGGTAGCAAGTACGATTTCAAGGCACCCATTCGGGATTCGAAATTGAATGTGACACAGAAACAGAAAAATAGATAACAGCCCGCCGTATGCATGAAATTGGAGCCACACAGACGACCGTCCTAAAGGTAGGAATGGAAATTTCTTGCGACCATTGTAGGCGGCGAGGAAAATCATTACACCAAGCAGTATCCACCCGGACCCAAAATTACCGTTGCTGAGCGTTAGTGTATTAAGGTAATAACAAAGGTAGGCGGCAACAGAAAGTGCCGCCAGTATCCCGATATTCACCGCCCGTCGCTTTCTGAATCTAATCATCTATTTAGCCAACTTCCCAGGGATTCCAGGTCACGCATGTCTATTCTACCGAGTGCATCATGGGGACAGGCGCGTTCACAGGCCGGTCCACCTAATTGATCAACGCACAGATCGCATTTTGTGGCTTTCTTAACGGGATCGTGTGTAACTTTATCGAGGATCATATCGCCATTGTCATCATTAATTTCGACCATTCGAATATTGTCGTACGGGCAACTGTTTGCACAAGTCCCGCAACCGATGCAAGTGATGTCATTTATCAGGATTTCCCCACCCGCCTCACTCCGGTGAATTGCCCCGGTCGGGCACCCTATCATACAGACCGGGTCTGTACAATGCATACAGGCGTTGGCTACCATGTGCTTACCAATCACTTTTCCATGACGGATAAATCGCGGATTATTGTCGTGTGCGGCGCCACAAGCCCGAACGCAGTCATCACAACGAGTACATCTATCAAGGTCGATCATCATTGTCGCGGTCCCGTTGATAAATCGATTTTCCACTAATGATTCAAGGGTTTCCTGGTTTATTTGATGCGCGGACACACCCGCTTTTTCCGGGAGCACGTTTTGGTCGATTCGCGAAACAATACTTTCTACGTCTGCGTGCGGAATTGAGGGAAGAAGATATTTCTCGATCAATCGGGTAGGGATCAACAGAATATCGACATATCCGATCGCGCGCAGCGTACACCGTAGGACAGCGGTAGTTTCTTTGCGCCACCCCTCGAGGAGTTCCTGAAAACCGAACACATCTCCGCGGCCGAGGTAAGTAACGGTGTGATGGCCGCTTGCGACCTTTCTACTGACGCGAGCGAATCCTGATCGAATCAGTATCAATCCGTTCGGATAGTCCCCTTCCTGAGCAATTATCGGTTCGCTGGAAATCGAGTAGTCGGATCCACGTTTCGCGTACTGATTATATGATGTGTTCCAGTCGAAATTTCCGTAAGTCTCGAAAGTTGTCTCTTTCTTAATTTCTCCGCGTATCTCGTTACTGACGTGACGAAAAATGGGAGTTGAGAGAAGGTGAGAATCTAAGCTTCGTTTTCGGTAGATTTCATCAATGTGCTCTCGAATCGCTTCATCATAGCGACGGAGATTCCGCAGCGCTTTCCACCGAATCTCCAGAACCGAGACTTCACCGTCTGCGATGATAGTAGCGCTTCGCGGGGTCCGCCCGAGGGCGGATATTTCGCCAAAAAACTCTCCGCTCTCAAGCGTGACGAGCTCGGTTATATCAACGATACTGGATATATCTTGCAAGAATATCCGTGTTTTACTGTCATCGGACTGGCGGTATCCCAGGCGCGCGTCAGTTTTGTAGGAGTCCATACTACGCACCTCTGGCAATCCAGGGTTCTCCCACATCTGTGCAACCGCGCGTGGCCAGGATTTTCTTTTTCGCTGACGATGACCGAGCAATGATGACGGCAGTTTTCCGTAGTCGACCTGAACGCGCCCGGAAACTATGTAGAAAGCGGTATTCCCATAGTCTCCTCGGCGAATAATGAGATCGCCCGAGCTGTAATTACGAATGGCCGTGTCGTGTTCAATTACAGCGCGCAGGGGTAGCTTGTCCGGGAAGTTCTTCGGATCCATCGCGGCAAAGGGTGCAAATCCCAATATGCTCTCAACCTCGTCGTAGGACATACCGGGATCCAGCGGATCCTCCCCGCGCCTAACATAATCGTCAGCTATAGACGCTACGGTACTGTCGTATACGATTCTCGATACCGTGATTGTAAACGGAAATATGGAGACAACGTCCCCTGTCTTAAGGCGAGAACTTTGAATACTCCGCTTATTTACCAAGGTGCCGAACGCGGACTGATCGAGTATACCATACCCGTTACGATCGAGTGTGATCGTCGCGTGCTTCCGTGAGATAGTAGGTAAGTCGAGTACCATATCGCTGTCCGCGACACGCCCGACAGTTACTTCAGACTTCGTAAACGAATAATCAGCGACGAACTCGCTACCTTTCTTAACACGCAATGATATCATTTTTACGGATCTATAAAAGTTCGAATTTGGCCGAATCTCGGCGGGGCAAGCACGGTATTTTCACCAATGAAAATCCGATTAGAACGCTACACCGTCCCACCCGATTTACGTATCACCGACGGATCCAGCGGCTTGAAGAAGCCCCTCGAAGGGGGCCGTGCGTTCGATTGAGTTTTCTACTACGCGTCTATCGAAAGATCGCTTTGCGGAACCGCAATACAGGATAAACAACAACCCTCTTCAACTGCTGCTCCTGGCGTCGTCGGGTACTTCACCCTACCCGCGATCAGAGGAACCGCGCATGTTCCGCAGTTACCTGCTCGGCATCCGGAGTCTAGTGCTATCCCGTGAGATTCAGCAAAATCCAGCAGGTTTTCTGCCGTGGGATTCCACTTAAGCTTCTTGTCAGAACGCGAGAAACTGATTTCAAGGCTCGATTCAGCCGCTGCCGGAGTAGACGCCCCAGGTGGCTTTACCTTCTTAACACTTGCTGGACCGAAACTTTCAAAATGTATCTTCGCCGCAGGCACTCCCCAGTCTTGAAGCCCCGTAGTCAGTGACTCCATCATCCCCGGTGGTCCGCATATATAGAAATCGTAGTTATTGGACGGTAATAGAGATTTCAATATTTCCATATCAACCCGCTGCCCTTTAATCGTAAATCTATTCGGGTTTTTGGTCACTATGTAGTCATCGGCTTGAACGACCGCGCCAGACGATGGAACCAGTTCTCCTACTAAGAATCTATATCGGCATTTTCCGCTGCCGAGATAAATAATCGAATTGTGATCGAGCATGCAGGGCGTATCCGTAACGTTATAGTCCCCGACCTTCGTACCGTTCTTACTATGTAAATCCTCAATATACCAATACGGTCCTTTCCTGAATATTCGCGAGTGCGAGTTGCTAAGCCACTCAGACTTGATCACGATATCGGCAGACTCCGATCGCCCGATAACAGCACCCTCTGCTGCTACGGTATACCTTTCGTCATCACCAATTTTCACCAAAACGGGTAGAGAATCCCCATCCCCTGACTGATACTCATCTACCTCAATCGACGATTGACTCATTGCAGGGGGCGGCTGGGTAATGTCTGACTGTGGCGGGGCACTGTAAAAAACTCGTAAATGCAAATTCGAAAGTCGACTTTGAAATTCCTGCAGCTTTTGCTTAAAAATATGCTCCGCCTCGTTTCTTATCCCGTAGAGGAACCAAATTTCACGAGTGGACTTTTGCTTGACAAGTGTACTAAGCATTGAATACAACGGCGTTAGACCAATACCGCCAGCGATGAGTACAATCGGGGCAGAATCTTCGGTGTCCAGGAAAAACTCCCCGCGCGGGGACTGGACACTGATAGAGTCCCCTGCTTTAAGATTATTATGAAAGTAATTGGAAACTAAGCCCGGCGGGGCCGATGAATTACCCGTAGGCGCGAGTAATTTCTTGATCGTTACTCGATAGTAATTCTTGTGGGTCGCGTCCGACAACGAATAGCACCGGATGATCGGGCGGGCCTGCCCGGGGATCGGGAGGCGGAATGTAAGATATTGGCCGGGCTTAAATCCTGGAAGCATTTTCCCGTCCTGGGGAACCAGCCGGAAAGAACATATCCCTTTGCCTTCTTCTACCTTGTCGCGCACTACAAAGTTGCGATAGCCTTGCCACGCGGCCTCAGTTTGGGTCTTTGTACGGTTACGTCGAATTTCCAGATCAACGAGTTGATCGAATCTCCGGAGCGATATCAGTCTTAACCGTTTCTCCCACTTCAAGCGGGTTAGCGAAGAATACAAAACGATAGCAATTTGAACGAGCGCAGCCGTAATGAATGTTACGCCGATAATGTACATAATACCTCTTGCTGCAGACAGATGACTATGAATTATACTGAACGCCTTCGAGTTTTCGACCAGGCGTTCTGCTGTACAGCAGAACTATGCCGGTTAAAAATATTTCGTTTCCGCCGCAGCGGATTCCGCTAGGCTCAACATAGATCTTGGCTGTTAAATTCGAAGCTATCCAAAAATTGTGCGGCTTGCAGTATAGACGGCAAGCAATCTAATTTTGGGAAATCTGAAGTAAAACGCCCATGACGTAAGACCGCCTCGACAAAGGGGGGTGTACGATCACCTGCTTTCCCTTATTTCGGGGAAAAATGGGCTCAATTTATCTATTTTCTCGCCACGATCCCTAAAGTCCGACAGGCTGCTAATGCGCAGAACTCCCTTGGTATTTATCGGGTCCCGGGATCAAACTATCGATCTCGGCTAATTCATCTCCGGTATAGTTTTGAGTAAACGCCCTCGCGTGACCCGCGATTTCGTCGGCAGCTTTCACCAATTCCGTCTCGTTATTCAATTTCAGCTTCTGCGCCTTTGCCAGAGTGACAATACTTTGCAGTTCCGGTAATGGTTTAAGTTGGTTAATTTTATCAACCCTGATGATAGCCCGCTTAGCACGTTTCGCCATTTTTACTGCGTAAGCCGCCTTTTCTGTGGCTTTAGCTACACCGCGAAAGGAGTATTCCAGATCGAGAATTCTTCCAACGACGTACAGGACTCTCTTACGCTCCGGAGTCGCCTCACGATTTTCTTTTTTTTCGTCTGATCCGATAAAGTTGTGCCGCACTTCACCTTGAAGCCATGATACGAGTTCGAAGGCGCTCCCCGCCCGATGACCACCAGTATTCACTAAATGTTCATTAGGAACAGTGTGACATTGGAAACAGTTTGAAGCCAACTTATAGATCTCTCCGGGACGTATCATTCCGGCTGCTGCGGTCGCTGCCAACCGCTGCTCTTTATGCTCCATAGTCTCGGTTTCCCGTGTAACTCCCGGACCGCCGAAATCGTTATGTACGTCTATCCAATCCTTCGCAGCTCCATGGCACGACTCACATGAAATGCCGGAGACGGCTTTCATCTTGTCATTGACCTTTTGTACCGTGTAGTGGCACTGCATGCAGTCGCTCTCGCTCTTGATACGCTTCAGCCCCAGTTTCTCCTTTATCTCCTTTGCCTTTGGACGTCGATGCAGTTCCGAGAACGTGTTGAAATGATGCGTCTTCTGCCACGCTTCAGATTCCGAAACGTGACATTCAGCACAAGCACCAGCGCCAACAAGGTTCTCCGCATTAACGGCCTTTGTAGCTGGCACCACACCGGTTGCAGCAATAAAAAAGGACACGACTATTTTGGGTATATTGTTATAAATCAGAGACTTGCACTTTATCATTGACATTCTCCCGTAGCTAAAGATCTTCTGAAGCGAGTTCATTTTATCACACTAAAGCGCGAACTCCAACACGGTCCATAGCCAAGCGATAGGTTACGACAATGTTGGAGTTCGCTCTTCAGCGTGTATTAGATTATACCGATAGCCCTCAATATTGTATACTGCAAGCAGTACAATTTTGGGCCGACTTCAAACCAAACCAGTAAGAGATTTCGAAGGATTTTTCGAGAACTCGGAGGTGTTCGATATAGATTTCCGGCGTATATCCAGATAAGCGTCGAATAAAAACTGAACTCCCTGTAGTCTACACCTAAAACTTAACCGTCAACTCACTCCGCAACCCATATCCCACGTGACGATCTTCCTGGCCCGTCACGAAACCGTCGATCTGAAACACCACCCGACGCCCTATTGCCTCTTGAAATCGGCACGCAAAGCCCAAGCTGTCGAATCCTCCGACTGTTTCGTCCCGGCGACCACCGCCTTCGAGGATTACCTGGCGCCGGGTATGGTTAAAGAACATTTGGTAGCCGACAGCCAATCCGAAAGCCTCGTCAGCCCGGTTGCGTAATGGCGCTGGAAAGCTCGCGATATTCCGGGATGCGAAAAGAATACCAGTACGTCCTAACGGACCGCCTGCAGTCGGATCCCGCGCCGCTGACGTAAAATTATCTACGCCCCAAAACCCGTTCGCATATAATAAGTTATGACTGTAATGCGGTGTCCAGGACACTTCCCCGAAGAAAAGCTGCCCGTCGTCGGATTGCGGCGTCTTCTTCTGTAACGCCGTTGATCCGATATATCGTATGGTTGTATTCAAGGCGCCGACACGTTGGGTGCCGCCGAATCCCCAAGCGAATAAGTCGCCGGACGATTTATCGTTGCCGTCAACGTATATCCCGTCAATCTCTATCGTGCTCGGGGTCGTGTCGACGGCGGTGAACAGCCCGTAAATCTTAGCACTCGAGTCATCTATATTATCGTCCCTATTAACTTCGTTCCACCCCCACACACCCGTTACGCGAATATTAGAAATCCAGGGTACGCCCGGGATTCGTTTCGAGTTGCGGGTAATTCCAATCGTATCAACAGTGTCGTTGATCAGCAGGCCGTCCTGAAAAAATAATTGCTGGCGACCGACAGAGAAACCATAGTCAAGCGCCTTCTCATCCCGAAAATCTAAATGGGGAAATAACTCCCCGAAGTCACCCTCGAAAAATAGCGTCCGCAAGCGGAAATTCGTACGATTCTCGAAACCGTCCTCGCGCTCTGGATTAAATACAGATCCTGTAAACTCGGTATCGCGGTGAAGCGGTTGCACGCCGATAAGGATGCGCTCGCTCCCGGTTAACTGAAGGTTCCCGAATAGATCGAGTCGGTTCAGCCACTCGGTTGTTTGAGGGCCGTCCCCTCGATCGTAGGTTTGAATTGCCGATCGAAGGGTACCGTATATCCATAATCGCGGTTGCCACACTGCACCGCCGGGAATCGTAAACCCCGGATAAAGATTACCGGTACCTAAAAATGGATCGCCTAATTCAAGAAGCGGGGCTGTGCGCGCCGGCAATTCGCCGTCAGCTTTGTACGAGAATTCTTCATCCGACAACCTGCTCGAATCGCCCCCGGCGAAACTCGGAAGGGTACAGAGTATCGCGAACAGACAACAACGCAGGTGCCTCCCGAAATGTCGCCGGATAGTTGCAAAAACACTGCAAGCCCCGACGACGACAAATATCGAAATCCATTTGTATTGAAAGTTTTCCATCATTTTTCAAGCTGATCCCGCGTGCGGGGTTATATGAACTACCCCGCCGCAGAGCAGACGGGGTATCGGCTTTGGAAATAGTTTTGATATCGCGGTAAACCGCGGGGGAATGAAACCCCACTATGTGGGTTCAAATCGTTTCTCTCCCCCGCACAAAGCGAAGCCACGGCCGGCGGGACCGAAAGTTCGACCGTTTGCAGTCTATTTGACCTCAAAAGTAGCCCATTTTTCGGAGAGAACCTCATGCCCCGCAACGACACGTTCGGCCACCTCTTTCGTCGTCATCCCGTAGTCAAAACCGACATCTTTAATCTCATTGATCAGATTTACGGGGACCATTCCGGCCTTTAATCTAACAGTTACCGTATAAGCGCCAGCGCTGGTTATATGTTTCTTGCCAACTCTGTATCGTGCCCACCTGGTGCTGGCTGGCGGTATTCCAAGTCGATGAATGCGAGCACCCGCCGGTTGCCCCGTCAATATAGTCGACCGCACGCTTGGACGTATAAACGGAAGTGGGTCAATCGAGTAGTTGACGGAAAGCACCTGTTCACGTTCACCACCCCGTATATTTCGCGTAATGAATTTCGACTGTAGGCTGAAAAGTTGATTATCAAGAGGTAATTCACCATTGTGCACATAAAGCGAATGTAAGTCCCTAACGTCCCCGTTAGGGTCGAGATCTCCCGATTCAAAAATCACGTTGCCATCAGGGTCTTTAACCACTACATGCAACCATACGAGCCGCTCCCCGATAAAACCCGTCGGCACATTGTGCGCGTCGATGCCATTACGGACGGAAACTTTAAATTTGATCCCGCTACGGTCTATTGCTTGCGTAACGATATCGCTCAGGACATACCCGTTTCGGAGTACCTCTAAACGTTTTTCCCGCGCCCAATCAAGCAACTCATACTGGCCATCAATGATCTCCCTCGCATCGTAGCGATCGTCAATCGAACCCCATCTCTCCGGAAATTCATAGTCGTCCGCGACAGCGTCCTCAAAGTCATCTGTCCCCCACCCTGCCTTATCATCAAATTGCAGCCACTCGCTTAGCGTCGCCATTTGGGCCGCGTCAGCGTTGTGCGGAAAAATACCAGGGTGTACGATGGAGTAGTCCGGACCCGCGAAAAAGTGGTTGGTTAGCTTTCGCGGTTTTGTTTCGACTCCGCCGACGATTGCCGCCGGTCCTTCGTTAAAGCCGGAAACGAGGCCCTGCACCGTGCCCATATGGCAGTCCTGGCAGGAAACTCCCGCGGCGGCAGCTGGGGAACTCTTATGTTCGCTAAATGCCTCTTCCAATCTAAAACCATTGAAGAGATTAACGTCATGACAACTGCCGCAGAACGCTGAGGTGCTGATCTGCGGGAACTTCTTGACATCAGTATGTATCTTACGCCCGGCCTTATCCGGATCCGTGACGACCTTATACTCGTCGGGCTTCGACAATACTCGCTTGAGTTCCTCGTTACCTGACGGTCCATAAACGGGGGATAACAGTCCTCCTTCTACCAAACCAACCCGGCCACTCACCTTTCCGTACTCAAACTCGACACGATGACATACCACACACGTTATTCCCTCCCTGGACGTGGGATGACGTTCCAGGTTCGAAATAGATGTAGATTCCCCCATATTCATACCGACTTGATTATGGCAGCGTATGCAAAAGTCCCCATTTGTACTGCTCGTTAATGCGTTGATTTTGTTCTGCATCGCCATATAGACCGGACTCAGCTGCGCATATGCATGCTGCGACACTGACCATTCTCTATAATGATTTGGATGGCAGGTTTTACAGGTGTTTGCAGACGGGTAGCGACTTTCAGCGAATAAATCAGCATGCGCCTTTCGGGCATCTCCGTCAAGCGCTAATACCTCAGGCTCAGGCGCGTCGTTACTCTCAGCTTCTTCCAGCAGATTATCGTCGTCCAAAAGGTCGTCGTCACCCAGGAGATCGTCGTCATCCAGCAAACTGTCATCGTCCAGGAGGTCATCGCCGGACGCCTGAGCGTACTGTCCGAGGATCTCAAATACCTCGGTGAGATCGTCATCCGTGTGAGATTGGCCGCTGGTCCCTCCGCGTGCATACGGGGCGACCGTACAAAGGACCGAAATCAGACAAAAAGAAATAAAGTTATTGGGCGTAAAAACTGAATGCTTCATCATATCGACGATCATGGTAGGCTTAAAATAAGCGGACATTCCGATTCGTAATCGTACTCGTAATCTTTCTGGTTTTTCGAGGTAAAAATTAGACTGTTAGCAGTCTAACCTCAGATTAATAAGTTCCGTAGGTTGTACGACTGAAGGAATATCAAAATATTATAAGGCCGTATGTTCCTCGAAACTCTTTTTGATCCGCTCGAATAGATGCTCGCAGTAGAAAATTTAACCAGAGATCAGGTTACCGACGACTAAGGTATACCGAACGTCTTCACCCTACGCGGGACAAAATATTGTTAGATATCCCTTAGGTAATGAATTCAAAGTCGTCTCTCTGTATTATCGGAGTCCGCTCATGCGGACCGCACGAGCGGAGTCCATACGAACCAAAAATTGTACTGCTCGCAGTATAGTGCGTTGAATAACCCCGCGCTGTGGCTGGATTATATCATTGATTTTCACGCTTGTCTTGCAGATTTCGAATATTAACCACACTTAAACTGCAAGCAGTTGAATTATCGGTCCGTATGGACTCCGCTCGTGCGGAGACGACTCAATTGTGCCAGCGTATACGATTCCGAACGGTATTTCGAAAACTCGTTGGCGATGAATACACATCCAAAGTTACCTCAAAAATTCGGCAGGACCGCCAACGCAGCGGGTCACGGCAAATAATACTGCTCGCACGTAGGAAATCTTAGAGATGACCGGACAAAATTATCATAAAATTCGAGGACTATGCACGACGCGAGGGATTTATATCCTAAGCATATCTGGTTCTATTATTCTTTCCGGAATTGCCCCCACTTACGGAAATCACGATACTCTGAAACCGAAGCCACAGGAGTTCTTACAGGAACCGAGTTTCACGCTTAATGCGTCATGGGACTTCGGGACGGTTAACTCTGGTGACACAGTAACTCATACTTTTGACCTAACGAATTCGAACGCCACCAGTCTACTCATCCTCGGTATCGGATCGTCCTGCGCCTGCCTTTCCGGCCAGATCGACAAATTCAGACTCGAAGCGAATGATTCGGCCCGGCTAAAAGCTACGCTGAATCCTACAGAAAACTCCGACTCCAGTGACGAGTATATCTATGTCGATACCTATAGCGATAAAGAACGCTCAGAAGTCTTCCGGATTAAGCATCAAGTCAACCCCAAACCGACGCCAATCCTGAAGTTCGTGAGTCCGGTTCAGACGCTGGGACTGATGCGCGTAGGACAAACCGTAAAACTTGACCTGACAGTGCAGAACACTGGTGACACGGACTTAATAATATTTAGTTCTAATGTCGATAGCTCCCCCGACTTCTCATGGGTTCCCAAGCAGCCAAGCTATCCTGTCACCGTGCAACCGGCGGAGAAACGAGTATTCGCCATCGCTTATACTCCTGACTCAGCATCCGGTGTTCTACAAAAACGCATTTTTCTGGTGTCAAACGATCCAACTGACAAGTTTCTCGAAGCGTCAGGGTACATCGCCACTGAAGAAGAAATTCAGCGTGCAATGGGCAAATAAATAAACCCTCTCGAAGCGGCTTATACCGTAAGCGGTACAATTTTCGGTCCGTATAGACGGAGTCCGCTCGTGCGGTCCGCGCAAGCGGACTCCGAGAATGGGGAGAAACGACTTCAAAATGGTTGAGTAAGAGACTCCGAAGCATATATTCTTAACCCGCACCATGTCGCGCCATAGCCGCCCCAGGCAACGGCGGAAGCCACCTGAGCGACGCTTGGGCGAAAACTCCGCGATTGTTGGTATAATTCTGGCATGCGCGGAGTGAGACAGCTGGTCAAATATCAGAACGTAATCTGCGCAGGAAAACCTACGAGGAATAGAACTCACGGGGCCGATTCAGGTAAGGCTATTTTTGCATCACACGTTACCCGTGTTAGTTTAAGTCATGCGATATTCGAAAGTACATTTAACGGCGATCGGCTATGAATTAGGGCCTGTGGTCGTCACCTCGGAAGAACTGGAAACGCGCCTTGAGACGCTATACAAATCTCTTCATATTCAACCCGGACAACTCGAGGCCCTGACCGGCATTGAGGAACGGCGCTGGTGGGAACCGAACACACCGTTATCTCACGGTGCTGCAGTCGCCGGCAGAAAAGCCCTTGAAGTAGCGGGGATGGAAGCCAGTGATATTTCTACTCTCGTCTACGCCGGCGTCTGTCGGGAGTACTATGAGCCGGCGACAGCCTGCCGTGTTGCGAACGGCCTGGGGCTCAATTCGAAAGCGACAATATATGACTTAAGTAATGCCTGCCTCGGTGTATTGAATGCGATCATCGAAGTGGCTAATCAAATTGAACTCGGACAAATACGTGCCGGGATGGTGGTTTCCAACGAAACTGCACGAGAAGTCAATGAAACGATGATCTCACGGATGCTGGAAGAAAAGTCCATGGGATTCTATATGGCAGGACTCACGACTTTTACCGGTGGATCCGGAGCTGTTGCGGTCCTTCTAACCGACGGATCATTCACCAACGTACATCAGCACCGGCTCCTAGGTGGAGTTTCCCGGACTGCCCCTGAGTTTCATAATCTATGTCGTTGGGGCACTGAAACGGGACCGGACGGTCAGTTGCGTCCCTTTATGGCAACCGATTCTGTAACACTGCTAAAAGAAGGCATTAGATTATTCGGTCAAACGTGGATCGATTTCCTGACAGAAATGAGCTGGACCAAGTCAGATGTAGATAAGGTCATCTGCCACCAGATCGCCGCCGAGAATCAAAAGCAAATCCGTGGAGCGATCGAAATGCCTGTCGAAAAGGACTTTACGAGTTTCGAATTTCTCGGAAATATGGGAACTGTTTCGTTACCGGTCACCGCTGCAATTGCGGAAGAACGCGGATTCTTCGATCCGGGCGATCGCGTCGGATTTCTAGGAGTTGGCAGCGGCCTTAATACGCTAATGCTCGGGCTGGAGTGGTGATTCCGTGATTCGTGTTGTCCAGCATAAGACGGGATGCCGCTCGTGCGGGACGTGATTTGTGGGTCACATGAATCGTTCGCGACTGAGGACCGATTCCCTCACCGCCCGCGCCCTTCGGGACGATCGTCGTAACTTGACAGGCTCTATAATGTCGGTGTGAAAAGCACTTTCACGCATTCCTTCATGCTCTATTTCGGCAGCAACAGGACATCGTATAGTGAAAAATCGTCTGCTTGCAGTCTGCTCCAAACATCGCCTGGAATTACTGCTTTTCGGGGTTGTTTTCTTTTCTTACGGGTATTTCTATAACGGCGCCGGGTGGAATCAGAACTCGCGCCTCAATACAATCTTCGCGTTCGTGGAACCGGACACGACGGATCAATACTCATTTAGAATAAATCAGTTTATCTCCGATCCGGAAAACGGCGTCAATACGGGAGATTGGGCGAAATTCGGGGTCGATTATTACTCGAACAAGGCGCCTGGCCCCGCACTGTTAGGGATTCCGTTGTATTTCGGTCTGTTCCATCTCGAGACTGCGATCGGAATCCCCCCCCTGGCTGATGGACCGTCATTAATCAACGCGTATCTCATCCATCTACTGGTCACTGTTCTTCCGATTTCGATCGCCGCGATATTCTTCTTCCAGATCATCCTCAACCTTGATCGATCGAGCAAGCGAAAAGCGTTGTTCTTCTGCGCATGCTTATTCTCGGGGACTCTGATTTTTCCGTATAGTACCCAGCTGTGGGGGCACGTAACGGCGGCGGCCTTTGTTATCATCGCCTATAGTTTCTATCTTCGCGGCACATCTGCATCTGCAACCATATCCGGAATCGCTATCGGGTTCGCTGTGTTGAGCGAATATTCATGTGCGATCTGTTTGGCAATCTTATTGATTGCACTTCTGGCAGAACATAAATGGCGGATGACATTCTCTTTTCTTCTCGGTGGCTTGATTCCCCTTTTCCTTTTCGCGATCTACCACAAGATGTGTTTCGGCCAGTTCATTACCGTAGCTAATGTGTACAACAACCCGTATTTTCTCGATACAGAAGGTCTCGGTAATATCATCGGACTAATCAACCCGAAAGCTGTTGTCGACATCACAGTCTCGCCCTATCGCGGTCTGTTTTTTTATATGCCAGTGCTTATCTTCAGTGTCGTCGCCAGCGTTCGCACGCGGTTTGCAAAGGAGCATACGATATATTGGTTGTGTATCGCCAATATTCTCGGTTTCCTGCTGATGAATTTCGCCTTTAATGGCTGGCACGGTGGCGCATGTATTGGACCGCGATACCAGATTCCGGTGTTGCCGTTCTATGTAATCCTAATGACGCTGCTCCCCAAAACATTAGTCGTTTACTCGATTCAAATTGTACTGCTACTGGTCTCCTCAATGAATATGCTGTTGGCCACCATTATTTCACCAATAGTTCCGTCGTCTGTGGCTAACCCGCTGGCGCGCTACTACGAGGGTCTCTATCAAATGATTTTTACAGGTCAAAACTTTATCCATCCTTTTACCTTGCCGGTTCGCCTGCAATCCAGATCATCAGAAACAGTTAAGGAGCTGTCCGCATTTAACCTTGGGGAAATAGGTGGGCTCACAGGATTAGCCTCTCTCCTGCCCTGGATTATCGTCCTATCGACCGCGACGTATTTGTTATATTCAGTAGCTGGTCAAGACAAAATAACAAAGAGCAATCTCGTGTTACCCGGAAACCGGCTGTCCGAGGATGGTTACGTACCGCCGGCCGAACCACAGGAATGAAGAGGCCGCAGCAAAAGAGCCGCACGATCCAATAACTTCTTTGATTCCTGGATCGTAATCTTAATTCCAACCTCACCAATCGTAATCCTTATCAATTATGGGTGGTAACGACGTTACTCACGTGATTAAGATCATGAATTACTCACGCCGGAAACGACAGAGACTATTCGATTCTCATTCTCCTGAAAAGCAGAATGAGGCCTCGTAGAAAACTCAAAAACAATCAGTAAATATTGCTTATTTTATCGATTGTTGGCTGTTGTAATTATTCTGAATCGCCTTACTGTAACGACAGGCTAAACAGGCAATTATACCGAACGTCTTCATCCCGCATGCGGGATGAAAAATCGTTCGAAGTCTCTTACGCAAGCAAGTTAAAGTCGTCTCTCTCCGCACGAGCGGAGTCTCGGTACTCCGGACCGCATTCTCGGAGTCCGCTCATGCGGACCGCATAAGCGCGGATCTCGGGTAATCCGGACCGAAAATTGTACCACTTGCAGTATAAAGAAGATTTGTAAAGGGCAGAGAAATCATGGCTGATGAAGAAGATTTAAAATCAACAATGAAAAAACCCCGCGCCGATGTCACTGGCGAAGCGCCAAAGGCTCCGCAGCCGGACGACCTGAAGCAGACAATCAAATCTGTACCTAAGATCAAGCTTGGCAAAGGCGGCGGCGCGGCTAAACCAGCTCCAGTCACGATAGACACTCGGTCACCGGCGGGGCCAGATGACCTGAAGCAGACAATCAAGTCTATACCTAAAATTAAGTTGAACAAGGGCGCTGGCACAACACCGACCGCTCCACCTGCCGCAAGTCCACCTTCACCAGCCGAGCCCGACGACTTAACACAGACAATTAAGTCGATGCCAAAGATCCTTGACCCGACGAAAATGCGGGACGCCCACTCTAAATCTATTCAAAGTGAGAACGCTGGCAGTAAGAGAGATGATATAAGCAGCGATACAGTGGTACTAAAGGTCATTAAAGAAAAGAAGAAAAAGCTTGCCGGTATTCTGTCCGCAAGCCAGACCATCAGACTCCGTCCAAAAACCAGTGAAGAACTGGCCGCAGGACCTCCTGGGGCGCCTGCTGCCGCCGCCGGTGCGCCGCGAACGACGATAATGCCAATGCCGGATTTAAAACAAACTTTGAAGCTCAAAGCACCGGGCGCTGGAGGAGCCGCACCACCGCCGGTAAGGAGTAAACCTACGTTAAAGATTAAATCCCCTGTGGCCGGGCCGCCCGCAGCTGGAGCAGCAGCGCCTCCCCGCGCAGGGTCCGGATCGAAAAGTACCTTGAAAATCAAGGTTCCAACTCCTGGCTCCGGCGCGGCTGCGCCCGCAGCGGGGGGTCAGAAGATGAGGGAGACACTAAAAATCAAGGCACCAGGTGCAGCCCCTCGCGCAGCGGCGCGTGCAGCTGGGAAACCAGCGAAAACGCTCAAATTGAAGGCAGTTCCGCGGCCAGCTGCCGGAGCACCTCGCGCAGCGGCGCCACCCGTAGTGGGAACCTCGAAAGTCGCGGCTGCTGTCAAAGCTGAGCGCGAAATTAAGTCAGCAAGTGCGGAACGTCGCAAAGCAGTCACGTCATCCGGTCAGGCGGAACCTGGCGTGGTTTATACTCTGGCTGCTGCAGCTTCGTTGGTCGCGGTGGGTGTGGCCGCTGCATTTATGATTTCCCAATTCGGTGCGTTATTCTAGGAGCCTCTCGGGGCTTTAGCCGAATCGATTGCAAAAATGCTAAATTGTCCCGTTTCCTCCCGGAATTCTGCTGGATTTGGGCCTAGAGCCTGATTACCATGCGTTATGTAGTACGCCCCCTCGGTTTCCCTTCTCTTGATTTTACAGATTAACACTTCTATCCTATCAACGGAAGATTAAAAAAATTTCCCCGCGCCCTTCCCGCGACCGAAATTACCGAAATTTGTCCCGGTCCTAATCGCACTACGTCCTCACTTATTCTCGTCTCCGGTTCACCGGCCTAGCAGTGATATATTCCATCGAGAAACTATACTTTCATCGCCGCCGCAAGTTGACATGCCAGATGCACCACCCAAGTTATACGGACGCCGCTCCCCGATAAACCGAAATCTTTAAGATTGTTGATTAAAATGCCAGAGTTAGCAAGTTACCTTCGAGAAGATCTAATCATCGAAATTTCCAAGCGCGATAAACAAGAAGCGCTGCGTGAAATGATGGATAAGGTTGAAGAATCTAACTTGCTCCCCAACGCAAATGATTTTTTCGACCTCATTTTGAAACGCGAAAAGCAGGTAAGTACAGGAATAGGGCTGGGGATAGCCGTTCCACATGCGCGAATAGAAGGCTTCGGGAAGATCTTAATTGCGGTTGGTCATTCCATGGAAGGTATTGATTTCACGACTCCGGACGGCACACCCGTGCATCTGATTTTTCTTATCGCAATCGATTCCGAACTTCAAGGTGAATATCTAAGGATCTTATCCAAAATCTCATGGCTTGTCCGGAACGATGAGCTTAGAAAAAAGTTATTCCTCAGCAAGACCACCGATGATATATATCGGATACTGCTAAATCACCATTAGCCTGATTAATTACCATGCGATTTGTCGCGAGAGCCCTTAACTCGCTCATAATAAATCGATTACGATAACGAAAATAATAGCAATCCGATGAACACATTGGATTTACCCTTACTTTCTAAGGATCGATCATTTAAGTGGTCACACTGATTCTTAATCATCAAAAATCGTCAGTCGAGAGCGTGTGTCTCGCCATAAGCCACCTGAGCGACGACGGATCGAAAATCTTTTAAGATGCCAACCGAATTTGTTCACCTACACACGCACTCCGATTACAGCATGCTTGATGGTGCATGCAAGATCAGCTCTCTCGCCGAATTAGCACAGAAGTTTAATATGACCGCCGCCGCCCTTACCGACCATGGCAACCTGTGCGGAGCCATCGAGTTTTACACCCAAATGAGTTCGAGTGGTATTAAGCCGATTATAGGCTGCGAATGCTATTTGGCACCGGAAAGTCGATTCGAAAAGAATCAGAAGCATCCCCATCATAAAGGATACCACCAAATCCTCTACGCGAAGGATTACGAAGGGTATCAAAACCTTTGTAGACTGACTTCGCGCGCATACCGGGAAGGTTTCTATTTCAAGCCGCGTATAGATAAGGAGCTTCTCCAAGAATTCAATAGCGGGCTCATTGCAACCAGTTCCTGTATCGGAGGAGAAGTCCCCTCCCATATCCTGGCGGGCGAAATGAAACAGGCGCGCACTGCCCTGGCGGAATACCTCGATATTCTCGGTCGCGAAAATTTTTATCTAGAGCTTCAAGACCATGGCATGGAGGAGCAAACCAAGGTTAATAAAGAACTCGTTAAGCTCAGCCGTGAATTCGATATCCCACTGGTCGCGACCAACGACGCACATTACCTGACGGCAGACCACGCCGCCGCACACGATATTCTCTTGTGTATCGGAACGCAAAAGACCGTTGCCGAACGAGATCGCTTACGCTTCCCGACCGATGAATTCTATTTCAAGAGCGGTGAGGAAATGGCGAAGATATTCTCTGAGGTCCCTGAGGCAATCCGGAACACCGTCGAAGTTGCTGAGAAATGTAACCTGATTCTGGAACTCAATCAGACCAATCATTATCCAGTGTTCGAACTTCCAGAGAATATCAACCGCAAGGATTACCTGATTCAGCAATGTAAAATCGGGCTCCGCGCGAGATATGGACTCGATCTCGAAAGCCGATCTGTAGACAGCCTCACAGCCGATGAGCAAAAGATCACGTCAAGGATGTCCTATGAAATTGATGTAATCGATAAAATGGGCTTCTCCAGCTATTTTCTCGTGGTCTGGGACTTCCTCAGCTACGCCCGAGGCCGCGGAATTCCGATCGGTCCGGGCCGCGGTAGCGGTGCCGGCAGCCTTGTTGCCTATCTATTGCGTATCACCGACATCGACCCTTTGCATTATAACCTTCTCTTCGAACGCTTTCTAAACCCCGACCGCATAAGTCCGCCCGACTTCGATATAGATCTTTGCGAGCGCAGGAGATATGAGGTCATTGAATATGTCCGTAACAAATACGGCGAGGACAGCGTCGCGCAAATCGGGACATTCGGAACCTTAAAGGCAAAAGCAGTGATCAAGGACGTCACGCGCGTTATGGGCCGCCCCTTCGACGACGGCCTGCGCCTGACCAAACTGATTCCGAACGATCCGAAAATAAAGCTTCAACAGGCGTTCGACGAAGTTAAGGAACTCAAATTCTTGCGTGATACCGAGTCCTGGGTGGGTGAAGTCATGAAATACTCAACTAAACTCGAAGGTCTCGTTCGAAATATGAGTATTCACGCAGCCGGCGTCATTATCGGTGACCAGCCACTGACTAATCTGGTGCCGTTAGCACGCGGGAACGGAGATGAGATCATCACCCAATATCCAGCAGGGCCGTGCGAAGCCCTTGGGCTGCTGAAACTTGACTTCCTGGGACTGCGTACATTGACAATCATTCAGGATACCTGTGACCTGATCGCCAAGCAGGGTAAAGATAAGATTATCCCCGGACAGATCGCACTGGAAGATCCGGCGACTTTCGAACTAATCAACAAAGGAAATACGATCTCCGTTTTTCAGCTGGAATCGGCCGGAATGCGAGACCTGTGTCGACGGTTCGGCGTACACAAAATCGAAGATATCATTGCGTTAATTGCCCTTTATCGTCCCGGCCCCATGCAGTTTCTCGACGAGTTTATCGAGCGGAAGTCTGGAAAGCAAAAGGTCGACTATGATCTTCCGACTATGGAGCCGATTCTCAAGGAGACTTACGGCATCATGTTGTATCAGGAGCAAGTAATGCAAGTGGTGCAAACGGTTGCCGGTTTTTCGCTGGCACAAGCCGATATTTTACGTCGCGCGATGGGTAAGAAGAAAAAAGAGGAAATGAAAGCCCAGTTCAAGAAATTTGAAGAGGGCTGTAAGGATAAGAAAATTTCAGCGGCCGTCGCGAAGAAAATATTCGATAAGATCGAACTTTTCGCAGGCTACGGATTCAACAAATCGCATAGTGCTGCGTACGCCATAATCGCTTACCAAACAGCGTATTTAAAGGCCAATTACCCAGTCGAGTTCATGTGTGCAAATCTATCCAACGAAATGCATTCATCCGAGCGCGTCGCCTTTCTTATATCGGAATGTCGAGAGATGGGAATAGATGTTCTTCCACCCGACGCCAATCGCAGTGACCTGGACTTTACTGTGGACGTTAAGTCCATACGATTCGGGCTCGCGGCCATCAAAGGAGTCGGTTCATCCGCGGCGAAAGCCGTATTGGATTCGCGAGTGGACGGTCCGTTCTCGTCAATGATCGATTTCTATGAACGAACGGGAAGCTCAATCAATCGACGGATAATGGAAAGCCTCTCGCAATGCGGCGCATTCGACTGTTTCGGCCTCAAAAGGTCACAGCACTTCGCGATGGTTGATGATGTGATCAGCCGCGCCCAGGCGACTATTCGAGATCGGGTGGTCGGACAGGAAAATTTCTTTGATCTGCTTAACGACGCTGGCGCACAGGATCAGGAAATTCCCATACCGGACATTCCAGAGTGGGACCAACAGGAAGTGTTAAAACTTGAAAAGAGTTTGCTAGGTTTCTATGTAACCGGCCACCCGCTTGGCGAATACGCGGATGTGATAAAAACTTATGCCTTGCATTCGATTACCCGCCTCAGTGAGGTCGCTGACAGGAAAGGCGTTCGTATCGGAGGAATTATATCCGATATAAAGATCAGATACTCGAAGAAAGATGGTTCGCCCTGGGCGATAATTCAACTCGAGGACTTCGAAGGAAACGCGGAGTGTCTCGCGTACAGCGAAGTCTATGCCCAATCCCTCCGCGCTATCACGGAAAATAGCCCCGTATTTATAGATGGTACCGCAACCTACCGCGATGGCGAAAGCCAACCCAAGGTCGTAGTCTCCAGGGTATTGCCGATACATGAGGTTCCGCACACACTAACCAAAGAGATCCACATCCGCCTTTACGAAGCGAATCTAACCGAGTCCACGCTCGCCGACCTTACGAAGCTATGCCGTAATCACGCCGGTACGACAACCGTGATATTGACGCTTATTTGTTCATGTTCCCAAATCGCTTTTGTTAAGACAGGCAAAAAGTTCTATGTGGATTTCTCAATGGATCTTTGTAAACAGATAGAAGACCTACTAGGCGAAGAATCGGTTCTGATAAAACCGGACAAGACGTTGCCTGAACGAGAGAAACGTAGATGGGAAAAACAGACGACCGCGAGTTACTCTAATGCTCAGTAAAGCTCAAAGTTAAACTGCAAGCAGTTGGATTTTTGGTCCGTATAGACGGACTCTTCGCATCAGCGGAATCTTCCCGTATCATGAGCATGAATCCCGTTAGCAAGGGACGGGGATGCCGGACTTATCGCGGCAGTCTGTTTTATCACGAAAACACCGCCACCCGGTTCCTTACAAGACTATGAGTGACCTACTAAGCAATCAAAATTCCTCCGTTCAAAACGATCACATCGGACTTTTCGAAACCACCGTCTCGGGAGAAGTGATACAAGTCCTGTTTTCGAGCGATGACCAACAGTACGCTGTGCTGCGGTTTGTGGACGCAAAGGGCGATGAATCCACGCTTTGCGGGCCCTTGGGGCATATTCGGGAAGGTCAAGAAATTGAGGCGAAAGGAAAATGGGAAAATCACCGGCAATACGGACGTCAATTTCGCGTCAGCGATATAAAGGAAGTCCTACCGACGACGAGTTACGGAATAAAACGCTACTTGGAATGCGGTATTCTTCCTGGTATCGGTCCGAAACTAGCGGAGCGTATCGTTGATAAGTTCGGAGAGGACACACTCAAAATTCTTGATAATTACTCGACAAGGCTCGTCGAGGTAGACGGAATAGGCAAAGGTAGAATTGGACAAATTCGTGACGCCTGGCGATCGCAGCAAGAACGACGCAACGACCATATCTTTCTGCAAGGTTTAGGCATTAGCCGGGCATACTGTAATCGGGTGTTTAAGGCGTACGGCGCAGATGCACCAACCGTCGTCAAAGAGAATCCTTTCCGACTCGCCAATGAGGTGAAGGGTATCGGATTCTCGATGGCCGACGGAATCGCACGAAAACTTGATATCGCTAAAGATAATCCGTTCAGACTCGGTGCAGGTATTGTTTATGTCCTCAGTCAGCTCACAGACCGATCGGGCCACACGTTCTATCCCAAAGTCGATCTTCTGGAAAAAGCTGCGGATATACTCGATGTTTCAGCCGAAGTGGCGGGAATAGGATTGGAACGTGCGATTGTCGATGGGGCAGTCATTGCAGACAAAGACTTCATCGTCCGAGCAGACGAAACCATCTATCCCACAAGTCTTTATCGCGCTGAAACCGAGCTTGCTGAGTTAATTAGTCGTAGATCTAGTACCAAAGTACAAAAAATCATAGACCTCAGTCGTTATACCAGCGCGGAGTGGTTAAAGCTAAATACGCTGCAGCAAGAAGCGGTGACCAACGCTTTTAACAATTCGTTAAGCATTATTACAGGGGGGCCTGGGGTCGGGAAAACAACAGCTACCCGCGAAATCGTCGCAATCGCAAATAAATATAATATAAGCGTTGGCCTTTCGGCACCGACCGGGCGAGCCTCAAAACGGTTGAGCCAATCGAGTGGTCACCCGGCTCAAACTATTCATCGCCTCCTAAAATGGCAGCCCGAAAAAGGGGGGTTTTTCCATAATACCCAAAGACCTCTCGACCTAGGTCTCCTGGTTGTCGATGAAGTGTCGATGCTCGATATCTCTCTTGCCCATCATTTATTCCAAGCGCTATCGCTGGGAACTCGGGTAGTCCTGATAGGCGATAAGGATCAGCTGCCATCGATCGGACCCGGTCTTTTTCTCAGTGACCTGATTAGCTGCGACTGCGTTGCAGTAACGCATTTAATTGATATATACCGTCAGTCAAAAAACAGTCGGATTATCGATAACGCATACAAGGTTAACGTCGGCAAGCTTCCTGACATTTCGAAGCGACCGACGGACGAAATTTCAGAGTTTTACTGGATAAGCCAGGAGGATCCGGATCGAGTTGTCGATTTGATTTGCCGGATGGTAAGTGAGCGGATTCCGGACCGATTTAATTTGTCTCCGATCAACGATATACAAGTTCTCTCTCCAATGAATCGAGGGTCGTGCGGTGCGGTCAGATTGAATCAGCAACTGCAGACAATAATAAACCCTGCTGCCGAGGGTGAAGGAAACGAGGTTCAATTCGGAGAGACCGTGTTTCGGCCGAACGATAGAGTCATGCAAGCTAGAAATAACTACGATTTGAATATATTCAACGGGGACCTGGGAATTGTGAAGCAAATAGATTCAGAGGGGAAATTACTATACGTTAGTTTCGATAACAGCGAGGTTGCGTATCCCTTTGACGACATGGACCAACTTCGGTTGGCATACGCGACAACGATTCACAAATCTCAAGGAAGCGAGTTCCCGGCCGTGATTCTCCCTGTTATTTCGCAACATTATATCATGCTAAAACGAAATCTGATATATACGGCAATGACGCGAGCATCGAAACTGCTGATCATGATCGGCTCGACGAAAGCCTTGAAGATGGCAATTGATAATTACAAGTTAACTCCCCGCTATACACAGTTGGCGCGACGTATCACGGCGCTAAAGCATACTGCAAGCAGTACAATTTCCGGATAACTTGCATGTAACCACCCAGGGGATTCCGAACGCTATATTTTTAACGGGCATAGTTCTGCTGTACAGCAGAACGCCTGGTCGAAAACTCGAAGGCTTTTGGTATAGACAGCAAGCAGGCAACCGACACACACGGCGGAATATCGGAATGAACGAATCAGAATTCAACGCTGCCCCTGAGGAGATCGTCTCAGACGATCTCCGGGAACAAATGGACCTGAACGACGCTGGTGCGTCCGGAACGACGACGAACTCGGGCCAATCGTGGTTCCACGAACACTGGGGGATATTTCTAACCATATTAATTTTCGGCGTTTTTTCGCTGGACTTTATCACCGGTGATCTGTGGTTCGACGAATTGGTCACACTCAATGACTTTGCGCGTAAAGACCGGCTGCGCGAAGTATTGACATGGTATCCGGTAGCGAATAACCATATACTGTACACCTGTATCTTGTGGGGGTGGCTCCGCGTAATCGACTTCTCTTTTAGCGAACTGCCGCTGCGCTTTCCGTGTCTTATTTTCGCTGTTTCTACGCTATGGGTTTTATACTCGGGGGCGCGCCGAATCTTTAACCGTGACATGGCCGTTCTTTTGGCGTTCGGGTTCGCTGTGAGTCCGGTATTTCATGCGTTTTTCTACCAGCTTCGTGGTTACAGCCTAACAATTCTGCTTGCGGCTCTTGCGACCACCGGTTGCTTTGCGTACCTCCAGGATCAGCGTCGATCGGCACTTCTGAAACTATGGGCTGGGATGGCACTTCTGCCCGCAGTCATTCCTGTCAATCTCCTGCTCAATTTCAGTTTACTCTCATTCCTGCTACTTTCGCTCCGGAGACGGCGAGCAATCCCTGAGCATCGCAATGTGCTAGTGTTAACTGGGCTCTTCTCGATAGCCGGCATGCTCATTTATCTACCGATTGCGGGACAGTTTATCAGAACTATCTCATCGACCCGCGGTTGGGAATCAGGGTGGTTGACGAGCGGAAATCTAGGGCTCGCATTCTTTGCCCACGGATGTCTTCCAATCTTGGCAATAACGTTCCTGGCCAGTAGGCAACGTGGTGATCGAACCATTCCCACAACTCCAGCCTTGTCCCTTCCACTGTTCGCGCTTTGTTGCCTCGTCCCGATCCTGCTTTGCCTGCTTTTCTTTACGCCGTTCCCGCGGTCGTTTCTCGTATATCTCGTACCGGTGACCTTCTGCTCATTCCATTTCTACGACACTACCATGAGGATCCAAAGTCCGCTATATAAAATCATCGTACTCGTCGTTACCGTGAACGGGGCGTTTTGGTTTCATACCGTCGAACGGTCAACACAAAACGCATTATTCGATGGCAAATTTCCACAGGACCTGATACATCAATACTATTCGAGAAATCAGGACGTTTATCGGGCGGCGAACGACATCGCACAGAACAGTACTGTCCCGGATGATAGTATTGTCTTTATTAATTTCCACCTTTACCCAACGCTCCGACATTACTGGGTGCAAGCGAATCTGAACGCGGCTGGAGTAGAATGTCTTGTCGGCGGGACCACCGTGCCATTACAACGAGACCGCACTGTATATCGATCTCTGAGACGCTTTATTATCGCGTACAACGAGGCACAGGCGATTGATGACTATAAAAAAACGTTCGGTGAGCCCGTGGAGTTAAGGCAGATAGGCGTACGGTCAGCGATAAATCTGTATCAAGTGGTAGATCCAGGTGGCCAGGACGGCGGGTAGCGACTGGGCATTAGGATCAAGTCCAGCCTGCTTCGACCTTTATGATTTTTCTTCGAATTTCCGAACTCGGATTTATCGAAGCAAATCCGGTCGGTTTGCGGCAAGCTTCGCTAAGTCCTCGTTACTGCAGCTTCTCCAGCTCGGACGCCAGTTCATCTACGGAATAGCGATCGTCCCGTTTGTGTTTCATCATCTTCCCAACGATTTCCGATATTTTCTCGCTGTAAATCGGATTCGCCACGTGTAACGGATCGGGTATGACGCTGAAATGGTTGTTTAAGGTCTCAATGATGCTGTTACCTCGAAACGGAAGACTGGAAGTTCCGGCGTAATACAGTGTCACACCAAGAGAATAGATATCGGTTCGGATATCTAATTGTGTATGTCCTTCAACCTGCTCTGGGGAGACGAAGTCTGGAGTCCCCTTAAATACGTTATTAATCGCTGTTATCTGGCTATCTTCCGGTTGCTTTGCCAGACCGAAATCAGTCAACTTCGCGTCGCCGGCCGCAGAGAGCATAATGTTATTTGGTTTTATGTCGCGATGAACCATGTTGAACTTCGCAATCTCTTGCAAGGCAGAGGTCATTTCGATCGCCAATTTAATCATGCATGCTTCATCGACCGGCCCATTCTTATCAACCTTATCCCATAAATTCGGCCCGTCAACGAACTCAAGAGCCAGGAAATAGGAACCTGATGCCTGACCGAAATCGTGTAACCGGACAATATTCGGGTGATTCAACTTTGACCACTCGTAGGCCTCACGAAGGAACAGCGTTTTAGCTGTTTCCGCGCCCTTATCCAATAATTCCGCCTTAAAAATCTTAAGCGCGACATCACAGGGAGGCTCGACACTGTTATCTTGCGCAAAGTATACGGTCGTCTGTCCCCCTTCATCGAGTTTCTTTACAATCTCGTACTTGTCCGTGAATGATAACGCGATGTCCCCGATAAACCCTGCTTTACGACGTTTGAGCGCGTAAGACACTTTCCCAAGCAATTCGGATGGCTTAAAGGGTTTTAGAATATAATCGTCCGCGCCGTGCGATAACGCTTTGAAAATGATCTCTTCATCGTCTCTTGAGGAAACGATGATTATAGGGACAGTCGAGCCTTGGGGAATTCGGCGCAGTTCGCTGCAGGTCTCGATCCCCGACATTCGAGGCATCTCCATATCAAGAAGAACCAGATCACTCGGTTCCCGCATAAATGCGGTTATCGCCTCGGTACCGTCGCCGCAGACTCGGATGTGGTAATCTCGTTTGGAAAGAATACTCTTGTACAGTAACTGAATATCCGGATCATCATCCACGCACAGAAGCGATATCATATAAGAGTATCCAAAATTGGTGTGATATAATTATCGGGTCGATTCACGTTATTTATACCTAACGTCTTCCGGTTTACGAAATATCGTTTCCACCGCGGCGGATTTCGCTAGGCTCAACATATCCCTTGGGTGCTTAATCTAAAGACATCCAAAAAGTCAACGGCTTGTTATCAAATCCCAATTCAGAATGAGATCGTGGGCAGTTTAAAAGCCCCGGAGGCAGTGACTCGATTCGAAGTTGAGAGTTGCCGTCGAACTAACTGCGCCGATCGAGTGTTGATCACCGACGCCCCGTAACCCCAACCGCATCTCGCGTTCGTACCGACCTAATGTAGCTCTTTTATTCTTTTTATATAGCCGGTAGTCGATTGGCCGTCAACAAACTTAACAAGCTCAATATTACAGCCAATATCGACGAGAACCTTGTATTCCTCTGAATCAAGCGTGTTAATGTCGTAATCGCCGCCCTTAACGTAAATATCCGGTCGTATTGCATCTAATAGTTCTGTTGCCCGGAGCGTCTGAAAAATAACAACCGCATCGACCGGCTCGAGAGAAGCAAGAAGGACGGATCGGTCGGCTTCAACCATAAGTGGACGTGAGGGCCCCTTAAGTTCTCTAATCGAACTGTCGCTATTAAGCCCGACCAGAAGCGAATCACCGTATCGTCTCGCCGAATAAAGATATTCAACATGCCCCCGGTGGAGCAGGTCGAAACAGCCATTGGTCACGACCAGCTTTTGGCCGCGGTCCTCGAGGGACTGGCGCCAGGCTTTCGCCTCCTTCATTGTCATTATTTTAACTTCGGGATTTCGCACGGATAACTATAGGAGATTTTGGATTTTAGAATTTAGAATTTTTCCGGTATCGAAATCGAGATCCCTATCGCTATTGAACTACCGCCGATGGTACAGGAAGCCCCGCCACATCGAACCGAGCACTGATGGTCTGCTCGACTTAAATCCACCGCACTTTCGTCGGATTTTCTTCGTACTCGTACTCCTAATCATAATCGTAATCCCTTTCCAAATTTCACCTCGAAAAACCAGAAAGATTACGATTACGAATCGGAAAGTTCGCTGGATTTAAGACTACGAGTCTGTCGGACTTCAGGCCAACGCATTCCTTGTTGTCGAAAACAATTCAGCGTTCTCGTGGATCTTTTCTTCGCTGCCAAAGACACATACGCATCCTTTCTCTCCGAACGATCGAAATAAATTCTGATACTCACGAAGATCATGCCGGGTGCTCGTTAGAACTTCATCGCGCCACCTCTGGACATCACCGGACGTAACGTCGGCCAAGTACCGCCCGAATGCAATCGCTCCTTTCTGGTCGGGAGTTTTAGGAGAATCGATCGTCCCAATGGTCCCGATAATATAGCGTTCGTAGTCCTCATCTGTCATCTGAATCTGTGATAAATAATCAGAAATACGATCGAACACCATTAATGTTTCAGCCAAATTAGGGTCCCGGTAGGAGACGCAGTAGAAGTTACCGGAAAGCATATCCATTCTCGCGAAACATCCGTACGCACCGCCGAGCACCCGGACATTGTTCCACATATAATCGCGTGACAGGATCGTATCCAACACTTCGAAGCCGCCGTGGTACTCGTATCCATGATCAAACAAATTTATGCCTTTCCCGACATATTGAATCTTACTGGGTATAATAAACCCTTCGCCGGGAGATACCGGTGCAAACTCGTAGGTCTCGGCCGGCATACTCCCAGTCGGAAGAATATCAACTACTTTGTGCACATCCCGTTCTAGAACCCGCAACTCCGAATCTCCGCCCGTAATATGAAACATTAGATTCCCACGACGAAAAACAATGTCTGCTATCTGCTTTAGTTTTCGGCAAACTTCGTCCGGGTCGCTGGTTACCTGCGCATCAAGCTCATCAAGAAAATAGTATTGACTGATCCCGGCGGCAATTTCACGATACTGTCCGACGCGCGAACTGTACGACGCCAACCGCCGTGCAGCGAAAGAGTGGCCAGAGGGGATAATCTGTGATTGGATACTCGATTTACTGATTTGTATCACTTCTCGAATACGTTTTAAGTTATCGAAATCACAGCTCGCGAATATCTCTGCAAGAATTCTCAGCAGATTCGGAATTTCGGCTTGAATGCACTTTCCGCTATAAGAGATAAGCGAATTAATTCTCGTCATGTCAGATTTTACAGACGATGCGGTATACGCCGCCGCTAAGCCGCCCGTGTGAATATCGATGTCCTGACTTAACTGAACGAAATCCCGCTCTGCTGTCCCGATCTGAAGTGTGAGTTGAGCGAAAATGGGAAGATACGGCAGTAGTTCCTGCGGAACGCCGCTAACATCAAAGGCGGCAATTAGGTATGCGATACCATTCGTGGGTTGTGACGTGAATGTTATCTGCGGTGCCTCGGTCGCAATCAATTCGATCGGATAGTCCTCCGCCTTCCGGTCGATGCTGCTCAGTGACAACCTCGGTAAGGTCGCAAGTGCCTCAGGCGGGTCGGGTTGCAACTGTTTATCGTGGAGCGCCTTATTTCGAGTGACCAGCTTCGATTGCTCGTCGTCCGACATCCTATTCTTTTCTCCTGCCAATTTCTCTGCAACAGCAGTCACTCGAGCTGCCTCCAATTGATCATCTGGCGTCAATCCAACCGTTGCTTTATGATGGTTATCTAGGAAATAGCGCTGTATCAGTTCTTCGAAAAACGCTCCGCCTGCCACCTTTTCTTTAACCTGCCTCAACGGTTCCTCGTAACGAATATGCATCAACGGGTCGTCATCATACGCCCACGAACTGAGCATGGTTAACCCGTAACAGAGCCCCTTCGGGTAACCGCCGAAGTTTGCTTCCCGGAGCTGGAATTCAACGCTGTTCATAGCCGCGCGAATAACATTCGAGTCAATCCCCTCGGTAACCAGAGTCTTCAGGGTTGACTCAATAAGCGCCTCCATCGCCGGGACCTGCTCCTCCTGCATGCCGCGTAACCCGATGCTGTAATTCGTATCGAATACATCCTGTTCCAGACCGAAATTAAGCGTGCTTTCGCCGAGGTGAGAATCGATAAGTGCCTTACGCAACGGCGATGCGGACCTGCCGCTTAGTATTCTTGATAAGATCGATAGCGCGAGGGAAGATTCCGGCGCTGTCGCGTGTCCAATGAGGTACGCCTGTATCGCGTACACCTTCGACGCACTGTCGTCAGCAGATGTGACGGCGTAACTGGCCGTTCGCCGGACAGAATCTGAAAGTCTGGGCTGCGGCTCAACCATTGAATCAATCCGTTGATACTCGAAGTCGGCTAAATACTCTTGCAAGTGCGCCAGTTTTTCTTCAACATCTATGTCGCCGTAAATAATTATCTTCGCATTTGACGGATGATAGTACGTGCGATGAAACTTCTTGAACTCAGCGTATGACAGCTCCGGAATGTATTCGGGATCGCCGCCGGAAGACCGTCCATAGATACTTTGCGGATAAAGCGCCTTATTCATTTCCTCGACCAACACGTTTTCCGGATCTGAATACACACCAAGCATCTCGTTGTACACCACGCCGGTATAAGTCAAATCGCCTTCCTGTGGATCAAGTTCATAGTGCCAGCCTTCCTGGAGAAACGTATCTTCAGACAATAACGGACGAAACACCGCGTCGAGATAAACATCCATGAGATTCCGGAAATCGTCGCCATTCCGGCTAGCAACCGGATATACAGTCCTGTCGGGATACGTCATTGCGTTTAAGAAAGTATACAGACTGCATTTCAAGAGCTCCGCAAACGGTTCTTTCACCGGGTACTTCTGCGAACCGTTCAGCACAGAATGTTCCAGTATATGCGCGACGCCGGTATCATCGGAAGGCGGGGTGCGGAAAGAAATTATAAACGACTTGTTATCGTCTTCGTTAGGCAGGACAATGACCTGCGCCTTCGTGGTTTCATGAACGAACGTTAACGCGTCCGACTGGATCTCATCAACCCGCTCGTTCGCGATCAGTCTGAAGCCGTGATAAATCTCATCAATATTGAGCATTGAATGTCCTTGGAAGTTGAAGTATCCTTGCATTGCGATGCAGGATTATTGATTTAGAATTAAACCGCATTAGTGTAAGCGGTTTTCTCTTATAGGCAAGCGAATCAAGGTACCAAATCAGGTTTGCGCAGCAAAGACCAGCCTGCCGATCTTTCCCAATTTCATAGAAATAATTCTCTCAATCGGAGGGGTGCCGGAGCGGTTGAACGGGGCGCACTCGAAATGCGCTGTGCGGGTAACCCTTGCACCCAGGGTTCGAATCCCTGCCCCTCCGCCAATCTATGTCTTCGCTACGCTCATGCGTTGAGGTTTACGGTTTAGTGAATCAGCAGTGCGTACCATTTGTCTGATGAATGAGAGACCGGGCCTTCGCAACTTTAGTATACTGAACATCATCAGGTTTTCGTCCGGGGTTCCCGAGACTCTCGCTTATGCGGAGAAATACTGTCCGAAATCGCTTGGCTAATTCATCCAAGATCATCCGAAAATTGTACTGCTTGTTTCTTAATCCCGATTCAGAATGAGATCGTGGGCAGTATAAACAAAGTTTACGCGTTCCTCTTTGTCTGCAACAGAAAAGATTCTTCAACGAGTCCCTTTGTGGCTGAAAAAACCGAATCACAAAACTGCTCGAAATCCTTTAACCGCCCAGGTTCGGGCCAAACACCCGAACTTGCGTTTAGTTGACCGACAGCTACTTGATATTTTGCCAGAATCTGGATATAAGTGCGCCGCTTCGCTTGTGGTATCACCAGCGGGGGTAAGCCTGCCTTCAATAGAGGTATGTTGGCAATCAATCGTGCGATTCGACCGTTTCCGTCCCAAAAAGGATGAACGTGTACAATGCCCATGTGAAGTCTTGCGTAGTATTGATGTGCGTTTTTTAGTGTCAATGCATCAATATCAATGCTGTTAACGTAATAAATGAGCTCGGACATTAGTTCAGGAACATACGCGGGGAGAGCATATTCAATAAAAGTCTGCGCGCCTTCATCAGTCACGGTGTAAGTGCCGTTTGCTTCAACTTTCCAATTACCGGTTGGCTTGTAAACATCAGTGATTTTTTCGGTTTGAATCGCTTTGTGTAGATTGAATATAACCGATTCAGATAAGGATTCACTTAGGCTTGTATAGAGAACCTCAATCGCTCTAGCATGGCCAATCACCTCCTGGTGATCTTTGAGAGGCTTACCTGAAATGGTTAGTCCCTCTTCCAGTAAAAAATGCGTATCGCCGAGCGTTAACGCGTTTCCTTCCATAGCTGTCGAGTTATGGGTCCAAAGATCCCGCAACTGCTTTAATAACGACAACCTCAGATCATCGTCCAACCCCTTTAGAAATTGGAGAGAGGCTGTCGGGTCAGATTCTACTGCACAATAACGGTAGCGCGTAGCTCGCCCTTTCCCTAATTTCTCGATGATTCCCGCCTCGCCCCAAGCACCGAGCCACCGACGCAACGTTCGCGGATGGATGTCACCGAGCCTTGAAGCAAGCATAGATAACACTACGGGCTCTCTGGTCTGTTTCATGGCTGCCAAAGCGGCAAGCATTTGTGATTTATGCGCCATAATCGAGCGAATGCGTGGTTTCCCGGACATTATACCACAAAAATGGCCGAATTCAATTCTTTTTCGGCCATTTATAGACATCGTCGTCCCGGACGCCGCTCATAACACCGTCCCTGTCGCGCCATCTTGTCTCAACGAGCCGAGCGTAGAGTGACGACCGTAAGGCAACTTACGCAAAAATAGGCGGAACCTGAGAGCGACGGCGGAAACCATTGGACCCGCGTAACCGTAAAGGTTATGCAACAGCCTCTCCTCGAATCAGAAATTCCCTGCCCCTCCACCACTTCGAATTGTAACACAAACGTTACAGTGTAATAAAAACTGAACAGTTTACACTTTCTAGAAAATCCCCCTTACCAATCCTCAAGTTCATAGATTTCATCTAAAATCGTTGAAGCCATTGATCAAAATTGTCTAATTTTCTGGACGGCATCCGACTCTCACGCCCGCAATAACCGTGTCGAAATTGCTACATTTATTTTAAACTATTTATTGATAGATGGTTATAAGTAAATTCAGTAAACTGGCACGGATTTTTCTCTAGCCTGATCGATGCACGAACTTTCTACTGCGAGCACGCATTGTACATGACCTAAATGACTTACAAAGAACCCAAATGAAAAATGTCAAATAATACGCAAAATATAGACCTGCCTCAGAAGCACCCCCCAACCGACGCGGTGAGTGAATCAAGTCGAGGACAACATACACGGCTTTGGCTCAGCATTGATCTGATGATGGTACGCGCTGCCCTGTTGCTTGACAATGGGAGCCATATTAAAGCGCAAGAAGAGGTAAAAAGGGCATTTACTCTGCTGGAAGCGGAATACGAAATAAACAGGGGCCAACCGGAACGAAAAAGGTTCAGTAAAATCTTCGATGAAATCGCAGATCTATCCACCGTGATTAGCGCACAGATCGACACTCAAGATTATTACGCCAATAAAGGCGGAGGCGTGGAGTCGGACCTGTAGTATTACGTTTTCAGAACGAATGCTGAAGTAATCGGCAACGTCGGTATTCGCCAACAGAACTTACGATTGAAGGTCTGCGCCAGGGGAAAGGCAGGTCACTTCGAAATCGCAGGAAAAACCGTCGACGTTTCGAGGACGTAAACGGCATGCAGTTGAGATCTTGAATGGCTTGAATCTCACTGCGCATAAGACTCCGTACGATCTATTTATAACCGGCATAGCCACCTGGGCGACGCCTGGGCGAAAACCTGAAGACGTTCGGGTATATATGACGTCTGACTTGCGACGGTATCGTTTGGGATATAAGTTGTATCCAGCACCAGAAAATCTTAACTGATGCGATTGTATACCCATCGTCATCGAGTTTTCGACCAGGCGTTCTGCTGGCTAGCAGAATGCCGGTTAAGAATATATCGTTTCCGCCGCGGCGGATTTCGCTAGGCTCAACATAGATCTTGGTTGATAAATTCGAAGTCGTCTCCGCACGAGCGGAGTCCGTTCATACGGACCAAAAATTCAACTGCTTGCAGTTTAACAACCGCCAACGTGTCCCACCACGAGAAGAGTCAAATCACAAAAATGCCTTCTATACATCGAATTTGGATCTTTAATCTTCTCACGGTATTTATTCTGGTTGCGAACGATTTGCACTCGACGCCGGCACAATCCGTGACTGTGACGGTCCGCTATGACGGGGATCCGTCAACACCAGTTATACACCAAATCGCGATAACTGAATTCATATCCGATATGTGGCAAACAGCAAACCTTACCCACGATCTCCTTTCACTTAATATCTCAGCAACAGGCGATCTTGTCCTGACAAATTCCGCAATAGATCTCCGGGCAATCGACGATATCGTCATTAATGTCACCGGAAGTATCGATATCAACGCGACCACAATCACGATAAAAAGTAACCAGAGTGACGTAAAATTGACTGCTACCGACGATATAACATTCAGCGGAGCTGGAGAATTATCTGCAGATAACGGCATGATCGTACTGACAACTTCCGGAGGGGCGAGGATTGACCTTGACCAGGTCCAGGTAAATGCGCGACAGGCTACCTTGGATACCGGAGCTGCCGCTGGAGGTTCGATAAACGTAAGTACGACAGGCGGAATTAGTGTCGGTACAAGCGATATTGCTATTATAAATAACGGGAATATTTCTATTACTCCGGTAGGCAGCGGTACGTCTGGCAGTACGACCACCAACCCCGGCGGTTCTATCTCAATAGGACCTGGAATTACCTCTATCACCAGCGGGGGAATAACGTTAACAGGGAAGGCTGCGAATTCGGGAAATGACAATGGGATCGGTGGAACCCTTACAATCACGACGGCAGCCGTAACCACGATACTCCAGGCAGGGGCTGTCACGATAGACAGTGATGGAGACCAGCTTGATGACGGTTGGGAATCAATCTTCTTTGACGACCTGGATCAAGATGCTGATGCGGATTTCGATGGAGACGGATTCAGTAATATGCAGGAGTTTAAACGCGGCCTTCATCCGAAGCAGTACGCGATTGAACTAAAGAAAGGGTGGAACCTCATCGCTGTGTCTCGAATTCCGAAAACTGGCAGCATATTGAGCGCATTGGCGCCACATATCCGAGGACGCCCATGGTGTTGGGATAACGGCGGGTTCGAGATCGTTGAAACAATTCTTCCGCTACGAGGGCATTGGGTATATTCGATGGACAACGTAAGCGTTGAGATAAGCTTGGATTGAGATAAAGCTTAGGTGCTGGATCCTTCGCCCTCCCCTGCTCTACTGATCAACTCGAAGTTTCTTGGCGATTAGTTCTGCGTCGCTCAAATAACAGTTCGCCTGCAATCTACAATTCGGGCGTGCCCGTGCACTCATAAACGAATCGTTTAATCCGGTCGAGATACTCCCTACCTCCTACAAGATACGTATCGTTGTGCCCCGCACGAGGAATGTCGTAGAACTCCTTCGGTTCCGCAGCCGCATCGAAAAGTTTGCGCCCGAGGCGATAAGGAACGACCTCGTCGAATTCGCTATGTATAAAATATTTGGGCGCGCGAATTCCCGAAATTTTTCCGAGTGAGTCCATTTTTGTTTTGATCAGAAACCGTGGTATGTACGGCATGGTCGCTGCGGCCATATCACGGACGGATGTAAATGTGGATTCAACAATTAGGCCGGGCGCTTCCACTTTTGTCGCTAAATCGATTGCGAACACACCGCCAAGCGAAACTCCGTAGATCACAATCTTGTCGGCGGAAATGCGTTTCTCACGTATCAGATAATCCCACGCCGCCAGAGTATCTGAGTACATCCCCACCTCAGAAGGGTTGCCATCACTTTTTCCGTAGCCACGGTAATCGAAAACCAATATATTTACCGGCATCTGCGCGAACAAAAGTATCTTATCGTAGCGGCCTGCTATATTCCCGGCATTCCCGTGGCACCACAATACGACCGGCAGGTCGGGAATTGGTGTATGCTCAGTATTACGATAATGGGTAGGCCGGCAGAACCAACCATGTAGTTTCGTCCCGTCGGATGCATTGAACCAGCAATCATCAATCATCATCGATATTTCGTTATCGCCAGCGACATAGGAGGCTGCGTCCCAGTTGCCGTCGGGGTATTTCGAGGGAAAATAGATTAGGCTTTCTTCAAACAACATGACGTACCCGGATATGCCGATAAAAAACAGCGTGATCAGTCGTAAAATCGTCCATCCCCATCTCCTGCTATGTATCAGATTTCTAAATAACCATCGTGCCCGTCCCGGCGGTTCTGGAGCGGACATTGATAAATTGGGGGTTCCCGCTGTCATCTTTCAATATATACCAACAATCGCAGAGCCGAAATTCAGCCGAACATGAAAATCCTTCATATAAATGATCGTCTAAGTAACCGTGGCGGCGCCGATATTCATATGACTTCAATTATTCGGTGTCAAGCAACTGACCACAAGGTTCATCTAGCTGTCGGCCGAGATGATGGAAATATCAACCTTCCGTGCAATAAGATCGTGCTACCCGGATTAGACGATCGATCCCGACGAACGCTGGATATGGATTCTTTTTTCGATGAAGTCAAACCGGATATTACCCACGTCCACAATGTTATGAACCCGATGGTAATCGAGTGGGCCGCCGGGAATCACAGCGTGATGACGATTCAGGATCACCGTTTATTCTGCCCGGGTCGTGGAAAATGGACGTTAGATGGACAATCTTGTAGTAGAAAGTTTGGTGTGGAAACCTGTGCAACCTGCTTTACCGACTTAGAGTATTTCACGGAAATATTAAAGCTTACGAACGAGCGTCTGAACGCAATTAGGAGCATGGAACTCGTCGTTCTCTCTGATTATATGCGGACTGAACTCGAATCCGTCGGGATACGGGCAGAGAACATTAATGTAATCCCCCCGTTTGTGGCAGATTTTCCGGAACCCCAGGTAGCCGAAGGGTATCCGTGCATTCTGTTTTCCGGTCGCCTTGTTCGAGGGAAGGGAGTTTACGACGCGGTTGAAGCCTGGAGACAGTCAAGCATCGATTTGCCGCTAGTTTTCGCCGGGACAGGGTCCGAACGCGAGAACTTAGAGAATCTAGGCTTCACAGTCCTCGGATGGCTGCCGCGAAACAGGTTAATGGCGTGGTACAGGAACGCGAAGGCACTTATCATGGCCCCGCGTTGGCAAGAACCGTTTGGTATCGCCGGATTGGAAGCGATGACCATTGGCGTGCCGGTCGTTAGTTGGGAATCTGGCGGAATATCCGAATGGCATCCCGGACCTTTAGCACCGTGGGGCAATATAGGAGAGTTGGCGCGAATCCTAAAAAACTATGATAAAGTTAGTCGCAGTCCTATGAAATCGTGCGATCAGAATAACCTTATGAGCAGACTCTTCGACGTCTACGAATCGACGATCGAAGGCAATCACTAAAAAATAAATACCTAGGGCGCTATGGTTAATCTAACACCTGAACAAATCAACGACTTTTACGATATCGGGTTTCTCGTTGTTCCAAGTGTATTCGGCACAGCCGAACTGACTTTGATCACGGATGCGCTGAGTAGACTTGAGAAAGAAGCGAAGTCACTCGATGGCATGGTTGTTCATCGGGGAAGTCAGTTCGTAGTCGAGCAGAAAGTGTACGAAGGCGGTACGCGAGCGCAAATCAAGCGGGTCGTATGGTGCGGTGCGATAGAACCGGGACTGCTTGAATTAGGGGAGGATGCGCGAATTACACGAATGGCGGGACAGATAATGGGTTGCCACCAGGTGAATCACTTAATAAACCAAGTTCACTTCAAACTCCCGCATGACGATGTTTTCTTTCCGTTCCATCAAGACAGTCTGCATCGGGGTTACGGCACCCCGAACTGGCGGGATGTTAATGGCCGAGGCAGCTATGTCCAGGTGGTAATGGCGATTGATCCGGTCACGATCGAGAATGGTCCGATGCTCTTCATCCCGGGGAGCGGTAGAAACGGACACCTGAGTCTGCCGTATGATGAGGAAGTACAGACCGTTTCTGAACATTTCGACCCGGACACAGCTATTGCGGTCCCGATGAACCCTGGGGATGTCGCGGTGTTCGGACCGTACGTAATCCATGGAAGCTTACCGAATACGTCGGATGATCGGCGGCGTGTATTTATAAATGGGTTTGCGTATCCGGGTGCGAATTCGCGGAAATACCCGGGAGAAGGCAGCGGGGTACTTATTAACATTCCAGAGCGTTAACTAAATCTATATGACGTCCGTGCTGTCCGGCAATCAGGCAGTCACAAGTTTCTCTGTAACACTACGTTTAGCCTTGGTATTAAAACAGCTGTACGGATCTGTCATGCTAAACATCCCGTATCGACGTCCCGGGTACTAAACCAGGGGCCGCGCTCGTGCGGGGGGATCCCGACTCGTGGAGGTCGGGAAATCGGGAGTAAAAAACAGGCCGTCCAATCTTTGGTCCGTCTGGACAAACTCTCCGCGCTACGGAGAGGGACAATCTTACACGAGTTTTCGAAGTAGCAGAGGGGAAACTTAGAAGATTAGCCGTTGAATTTCCTGCCTGGTGCCGACAACTGACGCAAGTACAGCAGGCGTTATAGAACCTGCAGTAATTCGACCTTAAAAATCAGCGCGGCGCAAGGTGGTATTGTTGGCGGAGAGCCTTTCTCGCCGTAAGCAAGATTGTACGGGATATAGAGTTCGTGCTTCGCACCTTCCTGCATCAACTGTAAGCCCTCGGTCCAACCAGCGATTACGCCATTAAGCGGAAATTCGATCGGTTCACCGCGTTTATACGAACTGTCGAAAACGGTACCGTCTATCAAGCGCCCTTCGTAGTGAACCCGCACCCCGCTATCCGCATCGGGTGTCGCTCCCGCTCCCGATTCAATCACCTTATACTGCAAACCGCTGTCAGTGGAGATTACACCGCTATTCACGGCGTTGTCGTTTAAGAAACTTTCGCCGTTTTCTCTTGCTGAGGAAGACCCGCCAAAGAACTTAGAAAACACTGATAACATTACGATTGATTTCTCCTCGCGTCCTTGCAGAATGGTTGTCGGCAGAGCGCCAACTAATAGACGTGCGTGCTTTCTTCTTCCTTCACCGGATGCTTCAGATGATCGGAATCCATTTCCACAAGTAAACGAGAGTCCCCGACTTCAACGGCTTTCGCCTCGACGATGAACGTAATGACTTCATGTGGTTGTAATACTGGATAGTTATTGAAAGTTACGGTGCGCCCATTGATCTGTGACTTAGTTGCGCCGGACGTCTTGACTGGTGTGACTTCTGCTGGAAACCGCGCAACGATGCTAATATCCTTGTCAATCGCAGTACCTTGGTTTGTCACGCGAATTTCGTAGGTCGTCAACTCACCAATCTGCAACGGATCATTTGTATCAATAACCTCGAGGAGAAGGGCGGGATATCCCTTCCAGGTTGTACAGCTATTGCTCTCTGCGGTGAGGCCATCTGCAGTAGTGACGCTTACTTTATTACACCCCTCTCCGGCAATACTCGAGGTCAAAACAACCGATAACCTGACCTGTCGCCCCGGTTCAAGCGTTGCCAGTCTCCACATTGCCTGCCCCCCCTGAATCTGGGCGTGTTTCGCTGATACGATAGTAGTATTGACCGGCGCGGTATCGACGATCTGTACATCCGTCAAAGGTGCGTCTCCGGGATTGGCCACGATAATCGCATACTCGGCATTTCTGGATAAATATTGTAATTCCGGTCCGGTCTTGCGAACCGCTATCTCATAGCGTTCAACCTTTGTGCACGCGCTGCTTTCGACTTGCGCGGCATTATCACTGGACGCAGTCACATTATTACAAAACTTCCCGAAGCCGTCAACTTTAAGATGAATATCAATCACCTGTTCATCGCCGGGGTCTAAATCACCCACATCGTAGACCAATGATTTTTTACCGCTTTCATGTGTCAGCCCGTCAGGAACCGTGTCGATTACCTTGACATTGCTGGCCACCGCATTTCCAATATTTGCTACGACCATTCGATACGTAACAGCTTCATTGAGCGTTGCATTATCAGGCCCAGTCTTGTTTATTGTGAGCTCCGGGCTACCGATTACCGTTGTCACGCATCCAATTGGGATCGCAGCGTATGTTGCGCAACTTTTTAATTCGCCCTGTGCTCCAGCCCTTAATGTCACGGCTATTTCACGGGTGTCACCTTCCGCCAGCCGGTCGAAAGCCCATGATAACCTGTTGCCATTAACACTGGCAGGAGGATCACTCTTGACAAATGAAACCCCGTTGGGTATAACCTCGTTAACTTTCGCATCCTGTACATCCGTAAGCGCAGTCACATATATCATAAGCTGATACTCTTCACGAAACGAAACTTTCTCGGGTGCCTGTTTGAAAATCTCAAGGTTTCGTGATTCACTGACGCATTCGTTAAAAACCGTTGATATCGGCGCCGCGACTTTAACTTTCTTCACCGCTTTTACAGTGACAGGCTCAAAAAATAATTTCAACGGGTTCCCGTAGCCGTCAGTGAAGTAGAACCCAGCGTTTGCATACCGCTGGCGTCCCTTTATAATCTCGTACTGTAAGGTGTACGGGATCTCCGAAGGCACCAAGTCAACTTTGTTTTTACGCCAACGATCGCCGGATGCCCGAAGTTTATAGCGCGCGACGTCGGAGGTCAGGAATGGTTTTCCACCGCGATCCATGTCGTAATTATGTTCAATGACTCGATGCACATTAGCGGGTACTTCAAGTGAAAACGACATTGTCGAGCCCTGACGCTCATTCAATCGAACAGTGGTGTTGTAGCTAAAAACTGCGGCCGATCGCGGAGCCACAGCCGTTCGAAACGAATTTCCTAATGACCCCGCTGTTGCAAGAACTTCCAGTTTGAAATATACATAGTCTCCGACGGCCTCGCCCTGATCCAAGCGAAACGGCCCCAATTTAATCCACTCATCCGGATACTCAACGGAATACTCCTTACTCGTCAGGACCGTCCCCGGCTGATCAATAGCCGGAACGATACTCTGGGACGCTGGATCCGAAAGTGCCCCTGCCCCGCCGTACACTGTATAGCGGGTCTGAGATCGGCTCATTGTAAAGTCGTCGCTTCTATCCATTCTACCTCCGACACCCGGATCATAGACGTAGATCGAAACATTCTCCACGGCGCTCCTGCGGAATCGGTAGAACAGGATCTGACTTCCGTCGTCACGCCCATCTCGACGCTTCGCTCCCGGACCGAATACATAGAAGTAATCGAGATTATTGTAATCTCCGGGGATAACCTTTGCGTTGCCGATCTCCGCTTGAGCTCGCGTGTCCAAGGGCAACAAATAAATGGATACCAGAAACATCAGTAATATTTTCGCTGTCGTGCGTTTCACCGTGTTCACTCCTGGGTTTATTCTAGTAGACATGAGTACTCTCTTCTTCTTTCACGGGTTTCCCAAGGAGATCTGAATACATCTCCACAATTAATCTTGAGTCTCCGATTGATTTTGCGGCAGCCTCAATTGAGAACTCGATCGTCTCTTTCGGCTCCAATACAGGATAATCGGAAAATGTCACGATCCCGCCTTCGACCCGCGCCTGAGTAGATCCGGTCGCCAAGGTCGGCGCCACTTCTTTCGGAAATCGGGCAATCACTCTGACGTTGGTGTCACTGGCGGTCCCTTGATTCGTTATCCGTATCTGGTAGTTCGTTTCCTCGCCAACCTGTAAGGGATCAACCGTATCAACAACTTCCAGCAGTAATGCCGGATAGCCTTTCCAAATTGTACATACAGTACTTTCTCCAGCCAACCCCTGATCGGTAGTAACCCTTACTTCATTGCAGTACTCTCCGGCTTCAGTTGCAGTCAGAGTCACCGTAAATTTCTTTGATTCGCTCGGTTTAATCTTGTCTACCGTCCACGTCGCGGAGCCACCGTCGGTATAACCATCCTGCGCTGTCACAATCGTTGTTTTGTACGGTGCCTGGTCAGTCACTACTACGTTCGTGAGAGCGACGTCGCCGGTATTCGTAACTTGAATCGTGTATTTTGCATTCTTCTTAAGGTATTGCGTTTTAGGTCCAACTTTTGTCACTTGGATTGATGGCTTGACCACGACCGTGCACGCCTCGGCACTAACGCTCTCGGTGTTATCCGAAGACGCCGTAGCCTTGTTGCAAAATCTTCCGCGTTCGTTGGCGGTAACATAGACGGTTAAGTCATAGGATTCATCCGGCGCTAAGTCGCCGACAGCCTCGGTAATAACTGATTGACCAGTATCATGGCTAAGCCCGCTGGGAATATTATCCGTAAGCACAACCTTTCTTGCGACGGCTGTTCCGGTGTTGGTTACCGTGACATCGTAGACAACCTCTTCGCCGTGCGTGACCCGGTCAGGGCCGGACTTGGTAATACTCAGTTGAGCTTTCCCGACGAGTGTTGTAACGCAACAAACCGGCTCCGCGGTAATGGTTGCGCATCCGCTTAAATCGCCCTGACGATCAGCGCGCAGCCAAACTGTTATGGTCTTTTCGGCGTCAGCCGCTAATTGGGGAAAACTCCAGCTCAACTTACTACCTGATACTTGCGCTGCTGGTTCACTTTTAACGTACGATGCACCGGCCGGGACCATATCGTTTACCACGACATTGGCGATTGCGGATAGTGCAGTGACTGTCAGAGTATAGCTGAAGGTCTCTTTCAAACTCGCTTTCGTTGGCGCTGTTTTCAGCAGCATGACCGGCCCGGAATCGACGAGATACGAGCTCTGGTCGTGGGATGACATGTCCGCCGCTGAGGCTGAGCCCATCTGCACTCCGGCAGAAGTGATACAAATGAACAATACTGCAAACGATCTTACTAACAACGAATTCATTACCGAACCTCCCGATTGACTTGTTTTAATGAGGCGTGCGCCGCCCGTTCTTGAATTGAATTTCCGTCCAATTTAGCAACCAATGCAACGATTGCAACAGCTCGCCAGAATTTTTGAAACCTGAAACTGGTTGAAAAATACTGAATCTACTGATCCGCGCAAAGACATGATAGCGGTTGCTGATACGTCACTGCCGATAATACGATCTCCAACGCGAAGTCGAGAATCGAACCAAACTGCAATCGAGCCAATTGACCGATATTTCAGATGGATTCTCCCGGCGATGTCGGAGCCTGTTTAGGTGAGACAGACGATTCGGATCGCTCGGGCGGAGACGACTTACAATCGGACACGTAAGGGAATCCGAAATACACGTCGAAAACTCGGCAGTTGCTGGTATATATTGATCTACGCTTAGGTTGTCAACAGACCTCCTATTACGGAGTACGAAGACTTATGATACTCCAAAGCCACAGAAAATCAGATCATTAGAAATAAATCAAGGAAGTTATGGATACGGGCACTGGAATTACCAATTTGGACTGGATGGTTCTATTCTTGTATGCCGCATTCGTCGTTTACGTCGGGGTTAAGGCTGGGCGCAACGAGAAAACTACCGACGACTACTTTCTCGGCGGCCGGCAAATGCCGTGGTGGGCAGTGATGATTTCGATCTACGCAACCTCGTTATCAGCGTTGACCTTTATAGGCGTGCCCGGTGCGGCCTACGGCGGCGACTTTCGCTATCTGCAATTAGGACTCGGAGACTTGGTCGGGCGTTTGTTGATCGCGTTTCTACTCCTGTCCGCCTATTACAAGACCCGTGTTGCCACTGTATATGAGTTCCTCGGGCAACGTTTCGGACCGCGGACTCGCGATGCGGGAAGCGGATTTTTTATTGTCACCCGCTTACTCGCAAGCGGCGTTAGGCTGGCCGGCTGCGCGATCGCATTGTCCGTCGTCTTTAAGATTCCTGTAAACGGCGCCATCATCATAACCACGCTTATCGCTGTAGCGTATACGATGGTCGGCGGGATAAAAGCTGTAATTTGGACCGATACCTTGCAATTCTTCCTCTTCATTGGTGCCGCAGTGATCGCAATCGGTGCAGTGATCGTTGCACTGCCGGAAGGTTGGAGCGATTTTGTCCGGATTGGCCTGGAACATGAAAAGTTCAAGGTCTTTCATATATCTTTCACACCTGGAACGCCTGACTATTGGCTCGACTTAAGCAGTTCGGAGTCCCTGATCGCGGGAATGTTGTTCGGGTGTTTAAGTACTCTGGCTGCGCTGGGGACCGACCAGGATCTGGTTCAGCGAATGTTAACCTGTAAAGATGTAAGAGATAGTCAGAAAGCCCTGATCCTGACGGCGATATTGAATTTTCCTGTTACCCTGCTTTTCTTAACTGTCGGAGCCGCATTATTCGTCTACTTCCAGGCGTTTCCAGACCCTGTCGTCGCACAACTTGTCCATGATAGACAGGCCGATCGAATATTCCCATACTTCATAAAAACAATTCTAGCCCCCGGATTCCGGGGATTGCTAATCGCAGGGCTATTGGCCGCGGCAATGTCATCGCTCGACTCTGCGCTAAACGCACTGTCCGCGTCGGCTTACCTCGACATATTTCAACGGCATATCCGGTCCGCGAAAAACGATAGAGATGCTGTGAAGATCTCCCGTCGGTTCGTTGTCATTTTCGCGATATTACTCGCCGGAATCGCGATAATATTCGCTCGAACTGACTCTATACTCTGGCTTGGATTCAGGATAGTCGGATACACTTATGGCGCGATGCTTGGCATAGTGTTGCTCGCAGTCATTACGAAAAGACGTGGACGAGACGTCGTTAACGTAATAGCAATGGTAAGCAGCGTAATAATTGTGATTGTATTGACTTCTCAATCTCCTGGCCTTTTATGTGAAACCAGAGATCTAATTCTGCAGCCTCTCGGTATTACAAAAATCGCGTGGCCCTGGGCAATAGCAATCGGCACGATTTGGACGTTTACTTTCGCTGCTTTATTTCCAACTCAAGGTCCGGAAACACGGGATTCAGACAATCCTGGTTAAGGGTTGGTAACGCCCAAGTTGCAGCATCGGCGTCACACGAAGTTCAGGATTCAGCAGTCTTCGCTACGGAGGGGGGCGAGTCTATAAGCGGAATCGGTCGTCTATCCTTCGAACACGGCTAAATTGTTCTTCAACAAAAGCAAAGCATACATCGCACCCAACTCTTCCTGGCCGATACCAAACGCCTTACAGATGTATTGAATAAACTCGTATTCTTCGGGTTTTAACTTACGGTCGACAAGCGCGATCTCTATAAGATTGGCAAGTAAGCATCGTTTCTGCGTCGCGTCGTAAAGAGCAGCAAGTTCATCGATTAATTGCATTGCGCCCTTATACCGAAAATAGGTCAGGCCCGCAGCCTTCAATTCCGGATCATTAATAATGAGGTTAAATTGGTCTACTTCTCTCGCAACAGCCTCATCGTCAATATAAATCATCGCGTGAAGGGCGGCACTAAGTCCAACTTTCATCGTCAGTTCCGGAATTAAATCGCTCTCCAATTGCGGCCGGTCCGGGCGGGTGGCGGCAGGTGTGGCGTCGCTTTCAGGCTGTATTTCGGTTGGACGTGCAACTTCTTCAGGATCCGTACTCTGTTGCCAAATCCCAATAAACGTCTTGACCTTCTCTAAGTCATACTGTGCGAACTTCATCTTAAACTTAACATCCCCTGATTCGATATACAGATAGACATAGGGACTTTCATTTCGTGCGGAAATCTTGTGAATCTCACTATATAGCAGATCTATTCTGTGTTTTTTCTCACCAAGGATTCCCGAATACATTAAGACCTCGCTGCTGCCCCCGAAAAGATACGTTTCGCCTAACCTATAATTTGTATCCGATAACGCACGAATCGCGATCATCGGCGGGAATACTTTCATCGAGCGTTCGTAATCGGAAACTATTTCATAGGGTATATCCATGGCATTCTCCTTTCGGTCACCAATCGACTCGCGTTGGCTCGCCGTCCAATCATCTGTTATGGGTCTAAACGGGGCGCGTGATGGCAGGTACTAGTCCTTACCGCAAAGCCCTTTCAATATGACTATATCACTAGTCCCAGATTCAGCGAACTTTTCGTTGAATTCTCTTCGTAATCGTAATCCCTTTCCAAATTTCAGGTCGAAAAACCACAACGTTTACGAATCGGAATGTTCGCTTATTTTAGTACTATCCTGATCTATGCATCAATTTCGCGTACGTACCCCGCAGGTAAATATCGAATTCGCTAACGCCGCACTGGTAGACCTTGTTATAACCTGGACATGTTTGAGGAGAAAAATCTTTTCGGTGCATATACAGGTGTGGATTGGCGCGGCATTGTGGGTCGATCGATCGAACTAAATCACGTTTTCATTTGGAACTTGGTACGTTCGGGTTATTTTGGGTTAAACTGCAAGCAGTTGAATTTTGGGACGATTTTTAATTACTCAGCTAAGAGATTCCGAACGATAATTCGAAAACTCGAAGACGATGGGTATAGATAGAGCAGTGACAATATCCTGATCGCGGGAAATTCAGGTATATAAGCCGTAATTCCATACAGGAGTTTTCAAATGAAAGACTTGCAAAGAAGCGCCATAACTGTTATTGCCGCATGCTTAACGTTAACTGGGTTTATCGGTTACGCTGGCGAAGATATTATAATTAAGGAAGCGGAGGACGTTACGGTTAGTACACCACTGGATGGAATGAATATCAAAGTGGATGCGGGGCGCGACCTAACAACGGAGAGCAATCTAAAAGCCCAGAACGCAGTTGAGCTCAACGCAGGCAATAAAATATCGATAAAAGACTCCGTTACCGCCGGAGGGAAGATAAACATCAAAGCGGGTGGTGGTGTTACAGTTTCGGGCACGATCAAGAGCGGCGGCGACGTAAAAATAACCAGTGGTGGAAATATAGATATCGATGCCCCGATCGAGGGAAAAAGGGTTGACACCAAATCAGCCGCTGACACGAATATCGGCGCCGACGTAACCGGTCACGAGGGTGTAACGATCACTACTGAAGGCGATGGTGAATTAAATGTTAGTCCAACCTCGACCATAAACAGCCCGAAAGGAAAAGTGAAGCTAAATTCCGCGCATCCGAATGTGGAAGGCCAGGTAAAAGAGGGCTCGACTAAGTAATCTTGCCCCCTTAAAAACGAGGGGTATAAGATGACCAGCTTCACTCTGTATTTTCCAGTGCATCGGCTAACTCATTCCACTCTTCACTCGCAGAGTCGATAAAGTCGTCGAGTTCTTTGATGCGTACACCCACCGTTGCGAAGTCCGTTCCAGCCGCACTGTCGTCAAGTTCTTTGAGTAACCTCCCCTTTTCAGCATCCCATTCATCGATACGCGCTTCAAGTTTCGCGGCCTTTCTTTTGAGTTCCTTCTCCCGGCGCTGTGATTCTCGTCGTTCCTCTTGTTTCCGACGATGCTCGCTCTTTGAATTTCTCGCCACAATCGCTTCTGGTTCCGGGCCGGTTCCAGCGGTATGGGCGCTCACTTTGTCCTCACTTGCCTTAGTCCGGTAGTAATCGTAGTCGCCGAAATACTTCGTGACCCCGATTTCATGGTCGATCGCCAGAATCGTGGTTGCCGTATTACGAATGAACTCAATGTCATGGCTGACCAGACAAATAGTACCTGTGTATTGTTGGATCGCCAGTTGCAACCCCTCGCGTGCGGAGATATCAAGGTGTGTCGTTGGTTCATCAAGAACTAATAGATTAGGCGGATTTATAAAGATTCGTGCGAATGCGAGCCGAATCTTCTCGCCACCGCTTAATATCTCACATTGTTTGTGGACGGCTTCACCCTGAAATCCGAAACTTCCGAGAACGGATCGGATGTCTTTATCCGCCAAGCCATCGGGCGTAGCGTCTGCGACGATGTCGAAGATCCGCTTTTCCCTCGGTAAAATATCGGCAAATTCCTGTGCCTGATATCCGACCACAACTTTGTGGCCTAGCACACGTTTTCCTTCCGTTGTATCGAGTTCTCCAGCTATAATTCTAAGTAACGTCGTCTTACCCATCCCGTTGTAACCTATGATGCCGATCTTATCGCCACGTTCTATCCGTAGATCAACGTCCTTGAGTATCCATCGATCGCCATCGTAGGAGTGTGACACCTGTTCTAACCGGAGCATCTCGGCCCCGCTCGGAGGCGGTGCAGGCACGCGAATTGATCCGGAATAGCTCAACGGATCCGGGATATCGATGTCCTCCATCTTTTCGATCGTTTTTACCCAACTCTGTACTTGCGCAGCCTTTGTGCTCTTCGCTCGAAAACGGGTTATCGAGCGCTCAAGCTGCTGACGACGCTTATCCTGGTTTAGTTTCGCAGCCTGAAGTGAGTGAAAACGACTTTCCCGTTCGCGAACGTAATAATCGTAGTCACCAACGTACCGATTCACTAAACCTGCGTTTACCTCAATTGTCACGTGAGTCAATGAATTAAGCAGATATCGATCATGTGAAATTAAGAGCAACGTTCCTTTAAAATTCCTCAAGTGGCGCTGAATCCACTCTATCGCCGGGACATCAAGGTAGTTCGACGGCTCATCGAGCAATAATAGGTCTGGGTCTACAATCAGGGTCTGCGCCAGTAATGCCCGCATCTGCCATCCACCACTGAACGAGTTCAACGGCTTCTCGAAATCCACTGCCTTAAAGCCTAATCCGCTTAACGCTGCTTCCGCTTTCGCAGTCATCTCATAGCCGCCAAGACGTTCATATCTCGTCTGCAAGTCTCCGAGTTCATCCAACAGCGCTGAGTTGGAAGCGGTCGCAAGCTCCGATTCGATTCGCGTTATTCGTCGATGAACGTCGCCGAGTTCTGGAAGCGCATCGGCAGTATGCTCAAGCAACGATTCATCCTGCTCTCCGGCACGCAGTTGTTGCCGAAGATACCCCAGACGAATGTCGTTCGGCAGGTTAATCTCGCCTTTGTCCGGCTCCGTATCGCCGATAATCATATTGAACAATGAACTCTTCCCCGCACCATTCGGGCCGACCACGCCGACGTGCTCTCCCTTGTTGATACGAAAATTCGCGCCCTTTAGGATGTCCTTATCAGCGAACCCCTTTTTCACATTTATGAAATCGATCATGATGCCATTTTATTTAGTGGTGCCTGTGGTAAATTAGAAACTCGTCGAAGAATGCCTGAAGAAATGTCGTTGACCGGGCTCCGCTAGAGAACCAGGGAGCAGCCAACCGTTCTTTCTGTCCGGAAGACGATAGACACACTAAAGTGCGAACTAATACACCTCTGCAACCGATAACTCTGACGCCGGTGGTGTAAAAGTTCACACCTTAGTGTGTCTGCACTTTACTGACTACCAACCATTGCACCACTGTTTCTTACCGCGGCGCACGATTCTGGATGCTGTTGAGTTTCCAGTCATAGTCCAGCCAATCCATAGTGGGGCTCGCACCAGAATTAAGGGCTTGTTTTAGTTCGGTCGAATAATCGGAGGCGTAGTTCAAGACGTCCCCGCCTACTTGCTTAAAATCGCCCCCATACCACTGATATAGCTTTGTAAGTTTAACTATGTTAACAGCTTGATTGAACTGAAACCATGTCTTGTTTGTATGTACGAAATCTGTTTGGTCGGCAAGTTGTTTTTCAAGTTGATCACCAGAAAACGCTTCATTACGTAACGGCGGACAACCGACTGCAGCGCACACGAGAGAAAAGTGTATCCGAGGCTCTCTGAATTTAGGGCGAATTTGTTCATGCTCGATCTGGTTCAGACTGTAGGTCTCTCCAGCGATGCTCCACCTTACGTCATCCCAACTCCTTGATTTTGGTATGTCCTTTATGGAATCAAGAGGATAGTGATCGAGTATCAACTTTAACGTGAACGCATTGTACGCATTGATCAGAAAAGCCAGTTTTTCATCTCGTCCCAAGTCAGCGAACGGTGCCGTGCCCAATTCCACGATGTACGCATCCAACTCCACAATAACAGTCCTTACGCCTGCGTAGTCGACCCATCCACCTCCGTCCACATAGGCGCCAAGCAATCGGTTGAATTTACTGTGATCGAAAGTGGCTGTTGAGATATTGTCATATGCTTCCTGTACTTGAACTACCGGGGGACCGAAGACCTGGCTGATCAGTACGATGATCCGATCGCGTTGGGCGACTGCCGTGCAGAGTAGAATAAAAATACCGGTAGCAACACCGATAGCTCCCGGCAACATTCCCCGCGGTTTCGAAGGAACATCGTTGCAGATATCTGATTTGCCCTCTGAAGTTGGACGGTCATCACTCATTTATCGTTCCGAACCTACCGCGTTTACTCTACGGCAAGCAGTGCATATTTTGGTCCGTCTGGACGGACTCCGCTCGTGCGGACAAGACTTTTAACTCATCACCTAAGGAATTCCGAACGGTATATCTTTAACCGGCATTCTGCTGGCCAGCAGAACGCCCGGTCGAAAACCCAATGACGATGGGTATGCCATCGAAATTCCACGGCAGGGAGAACCTCAATCCGAGCGCGAATAGACTGAGGTAAACGCTTTTCTTCGAAATGCGGCGAGGAAATCGTAAGCAACATTTTCGATCTAATTTTGAAAATCTGCCCAGTGTTGGTGTATACTTAGGCGAAAGTAATCGTCATAACCGGCCCAATATATCCAAATCTAAGCGGTATGTCAAAATGCGAGAATATCGACTCCTTCTATCCGCGGTACTCCTGTGCCTAGGGACCGCTCTATCCATAGTGGCGGGCGGATGGATTTACTACTTCCAGTTCGAAAAATCGCAGCAGGTTTTCTCGAACCTCGCGGAAAACGATGTGCATGCGATTCAAAAAACATTGGCGGATAGTTTCATCGCTTTGGAGAGTATTGAAGCGTTCTATCACTCATCTACTTCCGTCGATCGGGCAGAGTTTAAGTCGTTCGCTAACGCTATTATGTCACGCTCCCCATACTTCCAAGCTATCGAATGGATTCCAAGAGTCACGGCCGACGTACGTGAGCAATTTGAAACAAACGCCCGGCAAGATGGATTTACAGAGTTTAAGATTACGGAGAAGGATGATACTGGCGCAGTGGTTCCCGCTGGCGATCGTGCCGAGTACTACCCGGTGTTTTACGTCGAACCGCTCGAAGGAAACGAAAAGGCACTAGGCTTTGATTTAGGTTCGAATCCATCTCGCCTCAGGGCGTTGGAGCTATCGCGGGAAACGGCGCAAGCGATTGCGACGTCGCGAATTCGACTCGTTCAAGAACGTGGTGAGCAATATGGATTTCTCGTCGTCCATCCGATATACGAAAAAAAGAAATCCCCGAATGTTCGACACAAAAGCAACGGTGCCGTACTAGGGTTCGCTCTAGGCGTTTTCAGAATCGGGGACCTCGTTGATAAAGCATTAAAAATTAGTCAGGAACGGACGATTAACATTGAAATACAGGACCTGAAATCTCCTTCTGAAGACCGGCGTCTTTACGCGTTCGCCGAAGGATCCAGTAACGATTCGAAGTTATCCGAGCTACTGAAATCATTTGGACTAGATTACGGGATATCGAGACGCCTATTTGTAGGCGGACAGATATGGCAAGTTAACTGTACACCCGTAGGCACTCACTTCTTCTATCCGAAGTTTTTCCACGCACTCATTGTGGCGGCCGGCGGACTCGTAATTACCTTTCTCGGACTGGGGTTCCTGGTTCTCATCTCCAGACGGACAGCAGAGATTGAATCAACCGTTCATGAACGCACATCTGAGCTCCGAACGGCGAAGGAAAATCTTGAGGCGGAAATCGCAGAAAGGCACCAAGCTGAACGGGCACTGCGCGCCAGCCAAAAACGCTTCCGCACCCTCGCGGACGCGGCTCCCGTCATGATTTGGATGGCAGACACCGACAAGTCTCTGACCTATGTGAACGAAGGCTGGCTGGAGTTCACCGGCAGAACACTTGAAGACGAAGTGGGCGACGGCTGGCAGGAATTAATTCATACAGATGATAAGAAAGGATTTCTTGATCTGTATACATCATCCTTTGACGTGAAGGAAAGGTTTATGTCCGAGATTCGATTGCGGCGCGGCTCCGGAAAATACTGCTGGATTCTTAATACGGGGATACCTCTTTACGATTCTAAAAATGAATTCGTTGGATTTATCGGGTCGGCTATTGATATAACAACAAGGAAAGATGCAGAAGTTGAAATGTGCAAAGCTAAAGATACCGCTGAGGACGCCACGCGGGCTAAAAGCGAGTTTCTCGCTAATATGAGTCATGAGATTCGGACACCTATGAATGCGATAATCGGAATGACAAGTTTGACACTGGACACGGATCTGAATAGCGCCCAACGTGAGTATCTCGAAACCGTTAAACTCTCGGCTGACGCACTCCTTGAAGTGATCAACGATATTCTGGATTTCTCGAAGATAGAAGCCCAGAAATTGGATCTCGAATGCGTCGACTTCGATCTGCGCGTAACGATCGGGAATACGATCAAGACACTTGCGCTGCGCGCGCATAGAAAAGGGCTTGAACTTGTGTGTGATATTGACCGCTCGGTACCGAACGCGATCGCTGGTTCATCGGGCCGCCTGCGGCAGATCATTTTGAATCTGGTGAATAACGCCATCAAGTTCACCGACGAAGGTGAAGTGATCGTACGCGTATCGCTCCCGGACGCTGATGAGACCGTGGAGAAGTTTAATTACGTGTACAATGATTCGCGAACTTTGGAGCAATGCGGCTTACTGTTCTCAGTTTCAGATACCGGCCCTGGGATTCCTGCGGATAAGCAGAAAATTATATTCGATGCATTCAGTCAGGTCGATAGTACCGCGACTCGGCACCATGGTGGGACTGGGCTTGGTTTGGCGATCTCGTCGCGGCTGGTACGACTCATGGGAGGCAAAATATGGGTTGAAAGCCCGAGACCGGATCGGGCGGATACAGGCAGAACTGAACCGGGCAGTGTCTTTTCGTTCACCGCAAGTTTTGGCAAACAACCAGAAAAACTGTCTGGTTTAATAACGACCGAGCTCTTGACCGTACGCGATCTTCCAGTTCTCGTTGTCGACGACAATGAGGTTAACCGGCGGATTCTGCGCGAGTTATTGACCCGGTGGCAGATGAAACCACATATGGCGGGTTCCGGCGAAGATGGTCTAAAAATGCTGGTGGATCGTTTAACGAACGGAAAGAATTTTCCGCTTGCGTTAATTGACGCCGATATGCCGGAAATGGATGGGTTGTCGTTCGTCGCGAAGATTAGGGAGAATCCCGCTTTCGACGAAACAGCGATCATCATGATGAACTCAGCGACGACCGGTCATATCCCCGACGAGCGCGAAGAATTACAAATCAAAGCCCAACTTACGAAGCCGATAAATCAATCCGATCTTCTTAACACAATACGTGATGTACTGGCGATTACACCGGATGTAGTAGATCACCCCCTGATTGAAGTAGATTCACCGCAATCAGTAATAACGCGGACAAAGCCGGCGCTGTCGTATAATATCCTGGTCGCTGAAGATACGCTGTTCAATCAAAAACTCGCCATCGCCTTATTAAAGAAATTCGGCCACGTTCCAACCATTGTCGAAGACGGGCAACAGGTTCTCGATATTCTAGAGAAGGAGAGTTTCGACTTAATATTGATGGACGTCCAAATGCCGCGTTTAGATGGTTTCGCCGCCACAAAATTGATACGCAAAAGTAACACAAAGAGGATTTGCGAGATACCGATTATCGCATTGACCGCACACGCAATGGCCGGAGACAAAGATCGCTGTATCGGAGCTGGAATGAATGACTACGTTACCAAACCGATCGTCCCGGACGAACTAAAGACTGCGATAGAGGACGCGATGGGATAGGCCGGAATTCTCGACCGCTTGTCACGGTCGGGGCTACGACTCTGTCGCTTGAAAGAGATACCGCAAGCGGCACAATTTTCTCTCCGCATTCTCGGAGTCCGCTCGTGCGGTCCGCACAAGCGGACTCCGAGAATGCGGAGAGACGACTTCAAAATGATTGGGTAAGATCTACGTTGAGCCTAGCGAAATCCGCCGCGACGGAAACGATTTCTCTCCGCATAGGCGTCCCGTATCGACGGGATCCACGCTCATGCGGGAAGAGTCTCAGGAAACCCGGTCGAAAACTCCACGACTATCGGTCGAACTCTACGCAAATTCTAAGCTGCCCGCCTCGGCTGCCGCCCAGGCGGGGGACTCCGCCTTAAATTCACTGTGCTCCGCGGTATGCGGATGAACGAACCGGACCGACCAGGCGTGCAGAAGCAACGGTATCGGGACCGTATCCAAAGGGCGCCGGAATCCGCAGACTCCGTTAAATACTTCATCCCCAACAATTGGGTGCCCAAGAGATTCCAGATGCAGCCGAATTTGATTCGTACGCCCGGTTATCGGCACAGCCTTTATTAACGCTGTGTTATCGTCGTAGACTTGTAAGCATTCGAAATCAGTCGTTGCGCACAATCCTCCCGCTACAATCTTTCGCCTGCCCGAGTTCGAAACTGCCGATGAAATCTCGCGCGAACAACTAAATCTCTTCGTTTCCGGGATATTCGTGACTCGTGCAAGGTATGTTTTTGACACTGAATTATGAAAGAATTGGCGGCCTAGATCTGACGTGGCCTCCTTTGTCTTCGCGAATATTATCACCCCGGTAGTGTCCCGGTCGAGACGATGGACGACCCGTACCTTGAGGTCGGGCCGAGACGTGTTAAGGAAAGCGATCAAAGTATTCTTATTGAATCTACCACTCGGATGAACCGGCAATGGTGCAGGTTTGTCAATAACGACTAAATGAGAGTCCTCGTAAATAATACGAATATCGTTATTCACTTCGGGTTCTGTCGTATTCGGAATTACGTGGGATACTATGTCGCCCGCCCGAAGTCGTTCTTTAAACGACAGAATGCGACCACGTAAACGCAACCGACTCGAGTCGCAGACTTCTTTCCATCTATATGCGTCGACATGTGGGAATCGGGCAGTGAGGAATCGTTCGACCGTCCAGTGATCGTATTTCCCGGCGACTGCGACGCGCCGGCAATTTTCATATGGGATACTTCCGGGAAGCGGTGTAGTGTCGCGCCGAATCTTCTCGCTCCAGGCCGACAGGTCCCGTTGATGTTTAATTCTATTTTCAGAACTCATGGCATAAATCCAAGCGTCAGGCAACAGTTTCATCGGATCTACCGACAGAATCGACGGGCTGATTTAATGCCGAATGACTGTCACAATTCTTCCATTTTCCGTCAACACAGTAGCGGCACGAGACATCGGGCACATAGTTTTCGAGGGTTTGTTCTTCGACACTCACCGGATGAAGGCAATTAAAACACTGGACAGTCCCCGTCTCACGCAACTCTGAATCCACAGATACGCGTTGATCGTAAACAAAGCATTCGCCGCGATAATGGGCATCCCCGCATTCCTCGAAATACCGCAAGATTCCTCCTTTAAGTTGGTAAACATTCCTAAATCCCCGCTGCATAAGTAAAGCTGATGCTTTCTCACACCGAATCCCGCCCGTGCAATAGGTAACGATAGGTTCCGACTTGTCAAGGTCATCCAGCTGCTCTGAGGCAGCAGGGAATTGCCTGAAATGATCGAGCCCAAGCGTATCCGCCCGACTAAACCGGCCGAGTTTCGTCTCATACCCGTTGCGTGTGTCCAGAACCGTCATAGTACGCCCTTCGTCCAGCCATCGCTTAAATTCCTTGGACGATACGTACGGCGCGGATGATTCTTCCGGTCGAACCCCCGCGACGCCAAATGCAATGATCTCCTTCTTAATTCTCACTAACATCCGGTTAAAGGGCAACATATCAGAATCGCTTTCTTTATAATCCAAGCCCTTAAACCTGTGATCGGCGTCCAGCCAATATTTGAGCGCGGTTATGGCGTCCAACCTCCCGGCAAGCATAAGATTAATTCCTTCGGCGGCAAGAAGAATAGTACCCCTGAGTTCGAGTGCTGAACATTTTACCTTCATCGCAGCGCGGAGGTCGGATAGTTGGTCCTCTGCGAGTTCGACAAATTTATAAGCGGCAATGTTTCTGAACATAATGTTATACCCATCGTCAAGGAGTTTTCGACCAGGCGTTCTGCTGGCCAGCAGAATGCCGGTTAAAAATATAGCGTTCGGAATCGTTTGCTTACTCCGCTAAAGCTATACGATAAATCGAACCACCGTAGTAATCAATTACGTACAGCTCGCCGCGACTGTCAACGCCGAAGCTGCTTACACCGTAGGTTGTGTCGAGAAACTTCGCCCACTCCCATATGTGTTTTCGCGTCATTCGAAGGCCCCAGATTGTACCGGTGCAAAAATCGGAAAAGAAGTATGTTCCGGAAAGTTCCGGATGATCTTTCCCTCTGTATACTTCACCCCCGGTTATAGAACAACCAACATCGTGACCGTACTCGAGAACCGGCAGTGTATATCCACTAAGGTCCATTTCTTCCGGCATATCGAATTTATGGAATCCCTCCAGCCGATTCCATCCGTAGTTTTGTCCGCCGCGACTGCTCCCAGCTTGATAGTGAACCCACTCCCATAAATTCTGGCCGACATCGGCTATGTAAAGGTCGTTTGTCGCAGAATCGAAAGAAAATCTCCAGGGGTTTCTTAGTCCGTAAGCCCAGATCTCCGGACAAGCACGACTGTCTTTGGCAAACGGGTTATCTCCCGGAATTCCGTACGGACGCTGGCCATCAACGTCAATCCGCAACATTTTTCCAAGGAGCACATTCTTATTCTGCGCGTTCCCCCATGGGTCCCCGCCCCTGCCACCGTCGCCCATTCCGATGTATAGAAATCCGTCGGGTCCGAACTTCACCAGCCCGCCGTTATGATTAGACGCCGGTTGCTCGATTACCAGAAGTATTCGTTCGCTGCTCTCGTCCGTTCTATCCCGGTCCTTCGAAGCAGTATACTCGGCAATTACCGTATCACCGCCTCTGTTAGTATAGTTTACATAGAAGCGCCCGTTATCCTTGTACGCTGGGTGGAAGGCAGCGCTAAGCAATCCGCGCTCGGACTCTCTCGATCGGACCCGCGACACAATATCCAGGAACGGTTCGCGGCGAACTCGATTGTCATCAATAATCCGGATCACTCCAGCTTTTTCAACCATAAAAATTCGATCGGTCCGGTCCCTGGTAGTGATCAGGCATACGGGCTGCTTAAAACCGGAGGCAACGGACTCAAGTACGACTCTCGCCCACGGTTTAACGTAACCTGCATTCTTTGCGTTCGGCACTCGCCGCTTAGAGGCGAAGAGACTCTCTGCATACGCCGTGGCCCCCTGAAACTGCGGATAAGAAAACAGGATCAATACGGCGAAAACCACGGGGCTCTTGAGTGCGTTGTATGAGTATCTCATTAGCTTTTGCTTATGGTCGTTAATCAACACTATCCACTGCGATCCCATAGAGATCCAAACCTAAATTAAGCGAACATTCCGATTCGTAATCTTACTTTTGCTCTTATTCGTAATCGTAATCTTTTTGGTTTTTCGAGGTGAAATTTGAAAAGGGATTACGATTATGATTTCGACCTAGTCCTAAAATTCCGAAATAAATAGAATCGAAAATCCGCAATCGAAAATCCACGAAGTTTTCAAAGGAGCAACCGCCCGGCCGTGCCGGCCCGGTAAAAATAACAGGAAACTTGGGTTAAGACACGCTAAAACATGAACTCCAACGGGGACCTTAACAACACTAATCTTTTGGTATGCGAGTAGCGCCCGTTGGAGTTCACACTTTAGTGTGTAAGAATGACCAAGTTTCACAGGAGCCCACCAGCCGAGGCCATGTTTACCCCGGTTGATACGTGACGAAAATTGAGTTAAGACACGCTGAAGCTTGAACTCCAAAGGCCGCACAATCGAGCCGATATTGAATGTGATAAGCAGCCTCAAAACCTTTTAAGTTTCAGAGGAGCCCACCTGTGGGGTTCCTCTTTAACCCACATTCTACAGTACGAAACGGGTTCATCCATAGTTTTTTGGTGGAACAAAATCTAAAATCATAAATCTAAAATTCCTCTAAGTCTCCAGGGAGCACTCAACCGTCGGGGAATTAAACCCACTGGTGGGATTAAATTATCAATAATCGAATGTCGATCACTTGAAAAGTTCATGGCTGGCACGACATTACCCGTTGGAGAGACCGTACACAAACCTGTGATACGGTTATTTTACGCACCGCATGTCGGCCGCTTGCTCGCGACCGATCGTGGTCAAGTATTAATATCGCCGTCTGGCGTGCTGGTTTTCTATCCCAGGGGACGTGTACATACGGAGGGTTACTTCGATGACACTAAAGCTGCATTCCAACTCCCAGCTGGTTACCGGCATTCAGGTCACTACCCGCCTCCTTCTTATCGAAAATAGTCCCGACGACCGCGACCTTATCCAGAACGTAATTCGAACAAACCATATCAATATTGCGAGTATCGAATGGTGCAGCACTCTTGCCTCCGGCCTGGATTGCCTACGGGAAAATCACTTCGACATTCTTCTCCTCGACTTCTCACTTCCTGACGGGAACGGGTTGGACTCGATTCTTATGGTGCAAGATGTATCGGCCGAGATACCAATCGTTGTAATTTCCGACCTCGATGATGACGCTATTGCATTAAAGGCTGTTGAAGAAGGCGCACAAGACTACCTGGTAAAGAAGAATATCGACGACCGACTCCTGGACTGCACCGTTCAATACGCCATACAGCGTAAAAAACTAGCCGTACGCCTGCAGCAAAGTGAACTAAATTATAGGAATCTCATAGAGAACAACACCGACTGTATGATCGTATTCGATAAAGTCGGGAGGTTCCTCTATATCAACCCTGCCGCTGATGCACAATTCGGTGCTAACGCGATTGACGTCATCCGAAAAATGGTCAATACGAACAAGGGCTCGTTGGATCCACGTGAGATCGAACTTGTTGGAAAAGGCAAGAAACGGCATGCGGTTGAGGTAAAAATACTCGAGACCTATTGGGCTCGTAATCCAGCGTTTCTCGCTCTGATACACGATGTTACTGAGGCGAAACGGTCGAGTGAGTTCCAACGTATAAAATCGAGTACAGAGGAACTCGTTAATAAGATCACCTCCGAATTTATTAATATTTCTCCGGAGCAAGCGTCCGTCAGAATAGATCACAGTCTACGCGCCATTGGAGAATACTTTCATCTTGCCCGCGCGTACATCGTACAATTCTACGATAACGGGAGACTCCTCGAAACCGTTCATCACTGGAATCACCCAAAGGAAACGCCGACATCGGCTTTCAAAAGCGGAACATCGATCGACCGATATCCATGGCTGATAGGAAAAATCCGGGAGATGGCTCCAGTAGAGCTGTCGAATTCCGAAGGGCTCCCGCCGGAGATCAACGCGGAGAGGAAAAGGCTGCAGCCTGACGATACCAAAATCTCTGTATACTTCCCATTGACCCATGACGGATCTGTTTTCGGCTTTGCTGGGGTCGATTTCAGTGATGAGAAACGAAGATGGTCGCCGGAAACGGTCTCGGTGGTGAAGAAACTCGCCACCGTATTTTCCGGCGCGCTCATGCATAAACGTGCTCTAGAGAGTGTATTGACACGCGAAAGGTTTCTGACCATGTTTTTCGAGAATAACCTAACGTGCTTTTTCGTTACGGATCCGTGCGGAAAATTAGTTAGCTGCAACCCTGGATTTGTCAGAACCTTCGGATATGCATCTCTTGACGATGCACTGGAATCGAACATTACGAAGTTATTCGCGAGTCTGGATCGGTGCAACGATTTTCTTGACGCCATTAACGCGAAAAAGACCCTTGAGTGTTACGATGTCGAAATGGTAAATCAAGCTGGCAGCCAGCTGCAACTTCTCGGCAGTATTTCAGGCACATTTTCGAACGACGGCAGACTTGTCGAAATTCGGGCGTATTTGATAGACATCACGAAATGGACTCTCACCCGGGATCTACTATCGTCAGCCGACAATTTTGGCGAGACGGCCGTACTCGATGAAAGATTGATCGATGATTTCTATGGTCGCCTCAAAGCGCTTCAGCAAAACTTCAACAACCTCGCCAAAGACCCTATGATTCCGGAGAATGTTCGGTTAAAAATCGAGGTGGCACGACCGGTAATCTCTAAAACGCTTGAGTACGCGACTGAATTCGTGCGGCATCGCGCGTAATTCCTGTTTAACGCTCGAGACCCGACGGGTTCGCCGTTCGGTGGTTCCCGGTTCAGCCGCCAAAAACCAGAACCCCAAAATAATCCTAAATTACGGTTCAATTTGCTTGGCCTTTGATCCTCCGCCCTAACCCTTGAACCGGTTGAAACCTTAGTCCCGCTTAGCAAGACTGCCTGCGCTATCACTGCGAAAGCCGGAAACCTCTAAACTTTGACTCTAACTAATTCTACCTACCTGTTCGGTGCAACGTCTCTAGTCGGGTGGAACCTGTACCGGACAGCTCCCGATTCGATAGTTCCTTTCTGCAATCGCAACACGAAGATTGCCGCATGCAAGTCTTGGCAGCGATTGAATATCGAGGATCGCAATAAGTTAGAGTCGATTCTTAAGCCTGATTCGCCATCCCACCTTATACATTGCGCAGGTGTCTGCGACGTAGAGAAATGCGAAACCTCCCCAGAATGGTCCCGCTCAATTAACATTGACAGCGTTTCCTCCTTGTTAGAGTTCCTCCCGAAAACAACCCGCTTGATATATTGTTCTTCGGACCATGTTTTCGGGGGTGACGGGATATACACCGAAAGTTCTGAATCGTGCCCTATAAGCGTTTATGGAGAGTCAAAATTCCGAGCGGAGCAACTAATTCGACGTGAGAGACCCGATTCGTTGATTATTCGAATCGGTCTCCCGATTGGCTCTTCCATAGACGGGCGTTCCGGACATTTCGACTGGTTGCGATACCGAAGTAGAAAAAAGTTACCTGTCACTATTGTTCGCGGCGAGAATCGGTCCGTTGTTCGGATGCAAGATCTGGCGCCCAGAATTCTCGCCTTGACTGAATCGCGAGTGACCGGAACCCGTCATATTACCGCCGTTAGAACTGTGTCCCGTGTGGATTTAGCGAACTATTTGATGCAAAAACATGAAATCGGCGGCGGATATAATTTAGTCGACAGAACCGAGTTGAGCGCACCTCATTTAGGCTCTGTGGAGCTTCAGTCAGATTTCTCCGATGCCTGGGCAAAACCGCTTCGTTCAGTTATAGATTAGATACAGGATTGTTGGATTGTTGGATTGTTGGATTGTTGGATTGCTGGATTGCTGGATTGGCGATTGCGGGATTGTTGGATTGACTTTTGCTGGATTGTGGGATGCTCGATGATCGATACTGGACGGTCGAAGGTCTTTTCTGAATCGGAGGCGCTCTCCCACATTCAGAATCACCCAAATTCACAATCAATTTCTCGTTTTCACGATATTCCCGTTCACCGCAATCCCTTTTGAATCCTCTCCACTGTCTCTAATATCAATGACAGTACATCTCCGGCCTTATCGCAGACCAGCGCGTCACACGAATCGTCATAGGGCGTCTCCGATAGATTGATAATAGCCAGGAACGCCCCGTTTCGTTTCGCATAGCCGGGGAGTAGACTAGCCGGCTGCACAAGTAAGGTCGACCCGATCACCAGCATAAAATCGCATTCGAGTGATAACTTCACCGCTCTGTCCATCTTATCCGTCGGCATTGATTGGCCAAACGATACAGTGTCCGGTTTCAGGTATCCTCCGCAATCGCATTCTGGCGCCAAATCTCCGCCCATTATCCGCTCGTGTATCTCAGGTAGTGGAAACATTCGATCACAGCTCATGCATCGGACACGGCGGGTATTACCATGAAGCTCGATCACTTTGTCATCAGGCACCCCTGATTCCTGATGTAAACCGTCGATATTCTGCGTAATAACAGCCTGAATCAGTCCCATGTCACTGAGCTTCGCGACCGCCTGATGCGCGGAATTTGGCTTGGCTTTAACCAAGTCTGGGTACAACTCCGTCTTGCGCTGCCAATATTCGATCCGCGCCTCTTTCGATGACATGAACTCGTCGAAATACACGGGTCGAAATTTATCCCATAGTCCACCTTTGCTTCGATAGTCCGGGATCCCGCTTTCGGTCGATATCCCCGCGCCCGTAAACACCAGGTTTCTTCCGCCCTCAGAAATTTGCTCAGCGACTCTTACAATGCCTTCGATCATAACGGGAATTGAGGACAGAACATGCCCGGAGGTCAGGGGTTAGTGGTTAGTGGTTAAAGCGAAGACAGAGCCAAATTCGGTGATCTAACAGTGAGCGATTTCGGGCGAGTATCTATTCTGACGACGTTTTCGCAGTTAAATACCTCGCCATCCGCGTGAAAGATTGTCGGCCGTGAGGTTTCGATTTCGAAACTCTCCGACTGGCGATGATCTATTGATTTACTGCCAGTGATCGTGCCAGTAAACAGTCGGCCTGCCAATATCAGCGTTTTCGGTAGACCTACAGGTGGGACAACGACCAAGTCCAGGAGTCCATCGTCCAATTCGGCTGTTGGCGCGATACTGGCATTATTGCCATACTGCGGCGAATTTGCGATCGCTATTAGGAAGGCGGTTACGTTTTCTCCGTCGCCGTTGCTGCGAATTAAGTAATCCTCGGCTCTGTACTTGAAATAGGTTCTGATTCCGAGTTTTAAATAACTGCCGAAGCCGCGTTTTATTAAACGGTTAAATAGCTGACTGATGTGCGCATCAAAGCCTAGCCCCATCACATTCAGAAACGGTATCCCGTTAGCAACGCCAGTGTCAATTATTCGACACGAATCTTTCGCCAACAGTCTCAATGCGCTCGAGATGTCTAAAGGTATCTGTAGGCTTCGCGCTAAACCGTTCCCCGATCCGCAAGGAATAATTCCAAGCGTAATATCGCTACCAACCAGCACGTGAGCGATTTCATTCAATGTCCCATCTCCACCCACGGCAACGATTTGATGATACCCGTCTGCTACTGCTTGTGTAGCCAATTGGGTCGCATGTTTCGGCGACTTAGTGTACGCAATATCGTTTTCCTCGCGCCACTCCTTCGAAAATTTCTCGACCTGCTGGATTATCGTCCCGTCTCGCCTAAGTCTTCCCGAAGTTGGGTTTATAACGAATAGTGTCTTCATTGATACTTTGCGAAGTTGTTCGAGTTATTGTAGGTTCTGGCAGTCCAATTCTGTGAAAAAAAAATTAACCGGCTATTTCGCAGTTAATCCGTTTTTACTGTAATATTGAACGCACCGAAACAAAAGGATCATTATGGAAGTAATAATTCGGCCGACGCGAGAGGACGCATCATGGTTGGTAGCGCGAATAATAGAGCGGGCGGTGCGATCCAACCCGCACATCGTTCTCGGGTTGGCAACGGGCCGAACGATGGAGCGCCTATACGCAATGCTGGCACAGCTACATAAAGACGAAGGGTTAGACTTTTCCCTGTGTCAAACCTTTAATCTTGACGAGTACGTAGACTTACCACCGACTGATAAGAATTCTTATCGATTCTATATGAATCAACACCTCTTTTCGAAGGTGAATATTGATTTTCGCAATACCTATTTGCCCAATGGAATGGCCCCGGACCTGGAAGACGAGTGCGAGCGTTATGAAGCGAGAATTCAGGCATGCGGCGGTATCGACCTTCAGCTACTGGGGATCGGAAGAAGTGGGCATATCGGATTTAACGAGCCACTTTCCGCGTTGCAGTCAAGAACGCGAAAGAAGGCGCTAACACCATTGACCATCCGCGAAAATTCAACGCAGTTCGACAACCCCTTGCGCATGCCAAAGCGGGCCATTACAATGGGCGTTGGAACCATTCTGGAGTGTAAACGTTCGGTCGTACTTGTTACCGGGAAATCAAAAGCGGCGGTCTTGGCGAAAGCGGTTGAAGGTCCGATTACGTCGATGGTAACAGCAAGTGCATTGCAATTGTATCCACGATGCACCGTTGTCGTGGACCAGGACGCTGCAACCGAACTCGAAGGGACAGAATATTACCACTGGATTTTTGAGAACGAGCCGGAGTGGGAAGCATACCGGTAAGGTAAAATCCTGCATCTAGCGAGTAGTAAATAGCTATAAAGAAACAACTTATCAAAAGAACAACGCTGCAACTAACAATGAATATCCAATGCCCAAAGCCCAATGATCAATAGCCAATGTCCAACGTAGAAAATCGAGTGGCCAAGACTCAACGATTATCGTTTTTCCCTATTTGGAAATGGGAAATTGAACATTCGTTATTGGGAGTTGAGAATGTCCAGTGACGAATATCCAATGTCCAACACGAAATTCTCAGGGATAAAGTATATACGAATCCTGCACCCTGAAAACCGACAACTAATTTTGGGCATCATCGATGCTTAAAATTTGAGGAATGAATGATTTTTGAGGAGCTTTTTAAAATCTGGCTTCCCCATCGACCGGTAGATTTTCACGCCCTGAATTGGAGGCGGAGTCCCGTTAGGTAATTCCTTGCATTTCTGCAGGAGGTTACAGAGAATATCTGCGCCCAGCATACCCGCCTTTGTGTATGTCGTAAAAAAGCTATCATTCTTGTCAATGTTAAAGCGTTCCTGGCAGATAATGTTTCCCTCATCGATTTTCTCATTGATATGGTGTACTGTCGCCCCGCCCTGCTCCGCTCCTTCAGCGAGCATCCACATTATCGGCGACATCCCTTTGTACTCAGGTAGATATGAGGGATGCAGATTGAGGCAAGCTTCCTGCGGCACTTCTATCAGCACCTTCGGCAAAATTTGATTAAAAAAAAGACAGACCGAATAATCCGGATGAAAACTTCGGACAAAGACCCTGCAGTCCTCACTTTTTACGGTGTGGAAACGCTCGTATTGGACCCCGTATAGTTTACAAACCTGCTTCGGGGACATATACCTCCGTTGCGATCGCGGTTTGCTTATTATCGTCGCATATAAACCGAACAGATCATACTTCAGCTTCAGCAATATCATTAGGAGCAGGTATTTTATACCGGTCTTCTTAATTATACCGCGGACGCCGCTCGACGCGGACTTCTTGCGCGACGGCAGTTTCGGCGTCATCACGACGCGAAACTGATACTGCATCGGTAGTAACCGTTCGAACAATTCCCGCATCACCAGCGGTGCTTGAAAATGGTATTCGGGTACGTAGATCAGTAGTTTCATTTGTTCGACTCTTGAGATTCTTGTCGCTCCGTCGGAAATTTCATCTCCACGAAAGAGCTAATCCTGGTCAAGTCCTGACTTAAGGTTGGCACCTTATTCTTCATTTGTCATTGGATATTGATCATTGGACATTGGTCATTCGTCATTGGATATTGGAATTTCTTCATTCTTCATTCTTCATTCTCTCGTTCTTCCCCACTCCAGTACTCGCTTAAACAGCGAATCGTAATCCGCTATCATTCGCTCTTTCCTGAACTCTCGATTAGCACGCGCAGTCGCACCTGCAGTAAGCCGATCTCGCATTTCGTCATCAGCAATCGCATCCGAAATCGCCTTGGCTAGAGCTGTCGGCGATTCGGGTTCGACAAGAAGACCATCCCTATCATGCTCTAAAATTCCAGGGATACCACCGACGTCCGAGGCGATGACCATTACACGAGCTGCCATTGCCTCCATCGCCGCGATTCCTTGAGATTCATAACGTGATGGCAGAGTAAAAACCGTAAAGTTAGCAAGATACGGACGAACATCACCCTGGTTGCCCGCAAAGATAACGTCAGCCTCAACACCTGATTCTGCCGCGATTCTCTGCAGTTCGGCCTTGAAGTCGCCATCGCCAAGTAAAAGAAGTTTTGTTTCCGGCGCTGACTTATGAACAATGCCGAAAGCCTGGACTAAGATATCCAACCCCTTCTCTTTGCTTAAACGTCCTACGTAACCGATGACTTTACAATCGTTGAGGAAAAATTTATCCCGGACTCTGAGCTTGTCCTGCACCGGGATTTCGTTGAAATAGTCCAGGTCGATACCATTAGTGATACTGAAGAATTTATCCGGCGGTGCGAGGCCAAGATCGACTTGCTCACTTTTATCAACATCGGATAGCGATACGAGCACGTCGCAGCGGGAATAGGCGTACTTCCTCAATCGAAACAGGAACTTCATCTTAAAATCTGAGCTGTCTGAAAGACCAGGGATGTGCGCGTTCTTATGAAAAATATGTCCGTGCGGCGTGTACACAATCTTGGATCCCCCAGACAAACACCCCGCTAAACTACCGAGGATACCCGCCTTGGAAGTATGGAGATGGAGAATGTCGAACTTTTCTTTCTTCAATAACCTGTAAAGCTCAATGAACGCACGCGTATCTTTTATAGGGTCAATTTCCCTTACGACACTATCAATCTTAACGACGGCTATGTCGTCAGGGAGTTCGCCCAGCAGAGTCGTTTCATCCGGCGAAACATGCCCATGAATCAGGGTTAGATCATAATCGTCTCGGCTCAGATGACGCAACAGGTCGAGTACGACCTTTTGTGCGCCCCCGCATATAAAACGGGTGATAAATATAGCAAGTTTAATTTTGGAGTACTTATTGACCATGCGTGCTATCACTTAAGCTATTGACGATCTAACCTGTCTTAAGGTCTCAACGTAGATACGTCATACCTCGGAATCTGGTGGTCGGCGGTGATTATGGTTAAGTTTTCAACCTGTGCCTGGGAAACTAGAATTCGATCGAATGGGTCACGATGGTATAACGGTAGTTCTACGTAGTTATTCAAATGTGGAATCGTAATATTCAGAATTTCGTAACCGATATCGGTTAGCTGGTCGAAGAAATCAGAGGGCAACTTCAACTTGCCGATATTAGATTTAATCCCAAGCTCCCACACGGTTGCCATACTGATATAAATCACGTTATCAGGATCGTTTATAACGCCAATAGTTTCCTTGGTAAGTCGGCGCTCTGGATTATCAAGTGCCCATAATAAGCTGTGTGAGTCTAGCAAGAATTGCATTATTCTATGATTCCTAATGCTCGAGCCTCCGTATCCGGCCAAATGTCGAAGTCCTCTGACATTTCAATTTGACCGGAAAATACACCTGTGCGTTTACTTACCCTCGCCGGTTCATAACATGAAACCTTTGCTACTGGTTTTCCCATTCGCGTTAGAATTATGCATTCACCTTTAGATGCTTGTTCCACAACCTCAGAGAATTTTGCTTTCGCTTCTGTAACGTTTATTGTTTTCATAATACCTCCCCCTGTGTTAAAATAGACGTACCCATCCTAACTCCAGTCAGGTTCTCGACAAGTTTTCCGAAATCTTCGTCTACCATGATCCCGCATGCGGGATCGAAAATTCGACTGCCTGCAGTCTAAATGGTAGCGAACCAAAGATAAGGAACAATAGCTCCTGACCATTAATTAACATAGTCAGACCAGGTCAGACTATCAACGTGCAATTTTAAATTATTCGGTGGAAAATAATTTCAGTCAAGTTCCTCGGGGCAAAGAGTCGGGGAATCAAACCCACTGGTGGGATTGAAAGTGAATACAAGAATGTTAGACTGAATTGCAATAACTTACATATTATACGAATACGCCTTTGGATTTTCGACCGGGCGTTCTGCTGGCCAGCAGAATGCCGGTTAATAATATAGCGTTCGGAATCCCCCTGATAGTAACCTGCAGGGTATCCGAAAATTGTACTGCTTGCAGTGTACTTAAACAGTAACGTCGATTACTCTTAATATCGCTAATATGCATCATTTCACCTCCAATCGACATTCTCTCTCTGTTCTGTTGATTTCCATATCAGCGATCACCTTTGCCGGACCATCACTGACCGCAAGAACATCCTCGACGTCGACTATTCCATGGGAATCGTTAAAAGAATACACTCCCACGATCACCAAGAGTATGTTTGACACCATCATCGCCAAGATTTACTCACGCGATAAATCGATTTACAAATACCTGGACGTCACGGCAGATGCTGTCGCGATATATAGGGACACGAAAAAACTGGGGGAACCGTTATTTTCGTTTAAGTTCGCGAATGAAGAGCCCGCCGTCAGACCAGATCGCGGGAAACCTGCAGATGAGAATAAGCCACTCGCAGGCATTAAAATTTTACTCGATCCGGGCCATATTGGCGGCCGGTATTCGAAGATGGAGGAACGTCATTTTCAGTGGAAAAATGAACCGCCGTTGAAAGAAGGGACGATTAATCTCGAGGTCGCGAAGATCGTTCAGGCGGGACTTCAAAAATACGGAGCCTCGACGCTGTTAACAAAGCGCTCAGTGACCCCGGTGACAAGAAAGGATCCTCTTGATTTCATTGGCAGGGAAACGGAATTTTACCGGAAACACGAGATCCGCGCGCGCGCGAAAATAGCGCAGATATTCAAAGCTGACCTGAATATCTGTATACACGTAAACGCTGGCCCCAAAGACACGCCTGGGGAACCGTGGACGAGAGATAATCGACTCGTCGTCTTCGTTCACGGTAGCTACGGAGCTGATGAAATCGCTATAGAGCGACAACGATTCGAGCTATTCCGGAAGCTACTTGAACAATCTCATGATTTCGAACTCAGGGCCGCGATGATACTTAGTGAATCGCTGCGTAAAGCCACGGATCTTCTCCCGGTCGACTACGCCCCGTCGCCCTACCATTTCCGCGTCAACGAGAACCTCTTCGTTTACGCGCGAAACCTTGCTGCGAACCGCATTTTCGCCGGCCCGACGGTATACCTCGAGCCGTATTATATTAACAATGTCACTGTTTATAAACGACTGCAGATTGGAGACTACGACGGGCTACTGGAGATTGACGGAGAAAGCCATAAGAGCATCTACCGCGAATACGCTGACGCCATAATCGAGGGGACACTCAAAGTCTTCAATTCGGAGGCAAATCAGGAATGAGAATGTCCTGAAAAACCACGATAATCGGAAGATCAATGTCCGCAATTATACAGCATTCTCTCCAATAGTTCAGTGGCGTATACCGGCGGGGAGGCCGGGGTATCGAGGTAGAACTGCCGGTTACCCGACAGCCCCCTCACAGATCCCGGCGTGCGGAACTACCGCACCGGGCTCTTCGAGTTTACTCGCTTTCGCAGTCAGTAATTTAAACAAACAGTTCAATGATGTTGGTCGTTCGGTCAGTGATTCTAGGCTTTTCGATCTTGATGGCACGCAAGAAGTCGTTGAAAGCTGCCCAAGAGTAGCTTTTCCTTTGACTTCTGCGATTGAGCCACTTAAACAG